>CAJXIY010000033.1 GCA_913054495.1 uncultured Gammaproteobacteria bacterium
GGACTGTCTGAGCGCAGCGAGTTCCGCAGCGCTGGCTAAAGTGAAGGATATATGGCCGTGCGCAAGGGGACTAGGCAACTCAAATTCGCGAACAGGCGACACATAGTTTCGGTCGGGCCCGGGAAAACACACAGGATCCTATTTATTCTAATCTTTTTGAGTTAACTAGATATTATTAGGCGATACCTAAGCGAAACCCCGGTGCGGAAAAATTGAATGCTACCCGGCAAGTGGGAGACAATGGCATCTGCTCACAAGATATCCATTTAGGAGAGGCCGCACATGCACTTGAGCACTGATTTTTTGGAAGAGATGGAGTTATTGAACCTGTTCGATCTGGATAGTTCGCTGGGTGGGCTAAAGATTCATCATCAAGCCGCCCCCGCCAGGATAGCTTCGGCACAGCGATTGTTTGAAAAGCAATTAATTACACTCGCCGATGGGGGTTATTTGACTCCGCTCGGTATCGAAGCCGCCGAGCATGCACAGGCGTTAGTCACCATATTGCAAGCCAGAACCAAGTAGTGCTGTGCGGGTATTAAGGTACAGTACACAGGTCGAACACCGGTCAGGGAGCTCAATGGAGGAGGCACATGAATAAACTACTGCTGGGCATAACGACAGGCATACTACTCAGTCTCGGCGTGCTGGTTTTTCTCTTTGTAGATGTCGGTGATGAGCCCATCGGCAGCGATCGGCTACTGCAGGCGAGTCAGCCCTCGTCATTCTCCGGCAAGGTATTGAGTGCAGCCGGGGCCGTAGTTGTTGGTGGTGATGCCTCCAATCCCGGCCACCCCGTCGTCGCTGCCACGGTTTACCTAGTTCCAACCACGGCCATGGACCTCAGCACGAAGATGACCGCCAGCGCCATTTATGCGGCGCCATATCCAGCGGAGGCCTACGACGAACCGCTGGAGGATGCGATTCGGCTCAAAGGCAGCGAATTTCCACAGGCGATGACAGATGGGCAGGGTAACTTCCGCATTGAGGCAGTACCGGATGGCAACTTTTTTGTGCATGTCACGCCGGCGGTAGACGACAGGGAGCACCTGCCCGGCGGAGATCACAGCCGCAATGCCTATTCGGTACAGCAACTGTCCAGCGAAGCCATGACCATCGAGGTCTCCAGCAGTCCTTCAACCACCGCCCATGCCGTCGGCAGCACCACCTGCCTCGGCTGTCACGATGACAAGAGCCACTGGCAGCAAACCGGCCACAAGATAGCCTGGACGGTGCCCGGGGCGCCTGGGCCTATGCAGGATTTCTCGAGATTTCCGGGCTTCTTTAATGCCCTGGATTCATACCTCGAAGTAGACGACTATCGCGACGGCACCCGGCTCGAATTGGGGGACTACGATGCGGGCAGAGGTAACGATAAATTCAAGCTGAGGCTGGCTGGTGACTCCCGGCTGCCCATCGAGTCCGTCTATGTCGATGTGTATCTGTGGCGAGAAAAAACGGAGAATGCCGACGGCAAGTACTACATCACCATGGACAACCGTCTCAACCCGGACGACCCCAATAGCCCCGCCCACCTGGAAATCAAACTGCTATACGGCGGTGCGGTTCATGACCAGCGGTATATCGTTTCCGCGCCGGCGAGTCTCGGCGAGCGGCCGGGTTGGTATACCCTGCTGCGCTATAATCTCAGCGGCAGTGACAGCAGACTAAACCGGCAGCGCCGGGTTTGGCACGACTACAAGTTCTATCTGTGGTGGAGTGCAGGGGAAGATGGCGTACATGGCACCGGTGATGATGTAGTCAAGGCGCCCCCGGTGAACCAGAATACCATCCAGACCATGTGTGCCAGTTGTCATTTTACCGGCTGGGAGCGCTATGAGGACGAGGCCACCGGCCAGTTGTTGGCACGGGCCGTTAACGACGTCAATGGCGCCATCAACATAGACGACGATCCGGAGATGGATGAGATTAATATTGGCTGTGAGAACTGCCACGGGCCTGGATCAGAACACGTCGCCAACGCCGGTCAAAGCCGATTTATCGTCAATCCCAAACTGCTTTCGGCCGAGCGCTCCAGTGTGGTCTGTGGCAGGTGTCACGACCGACGGCAGGGATATGGCGGCGAGATCATCGGTTATACCCAGGCTCTGAGCAGAGAAGGAGAACTGGCGAGGCCCGGAATAAGTCGTCACGAGCTGCTTACGAAGTTCACCGACCCAATCAAGAAGGGGCCCACCATGCGGGGGCCCGATACGGAATACAACATCTGGCCCGACGATATACACTCAAGCAAGCCCCACCAGCAGTATTCGGATTTCATTAAGTCGAAGATGTACAGAAATGATCGTCTGCTCGTCACCTGCTCGGACTGCCATGACATGCATGGTAATACACCGAATTTTCGCTGGCTCCTGCATGACCAGAACGATCCAAATTCTCCCCTATGCCAGCGCTGTCACGAAGTAGATATCAATGCCCACATGCAAACCAAGGTGGGAGCTACCATGAAAGGGCATCTCACCCGTTGCATCGACTGCCACATGGCAGCCACAGCCAATGCCGGCGGCATCGCCGGTGCCTACGGCAGGATGATCCAGACACCGCCCTATGCCGACGCCGCCGAAGAGCAGAAAAATGCGTACTGGGAAGGCCCTATGCGCTCTCATGTGTTTGATGTGCCTTTGAAGACGAATGTTATGGTCCGAGGCGTGGAGCCGGGGCAGGCCATGCCCATCCCCTACACCAACTCCTGCGGTGTTTGTCACCAGGTAGACGAGTTGCCGTTTAGATAGGAGTATCGAATCCTGCATTGGCATGGCCAATGCGGGAATTAGCCAAATGGAATATCTAATTAAAGCTTGCAACATAGTGATGAGCATGGCCCTGCGGCCGGTTCGTGGCTTACTGGTTTGTTCTCTGCTGCTCCTGCCTGTGCCGGCCCTGGCATACCGACCCTTCGTCTCTACCGATGCCGATGTGGCCGCTGCCGGGGAACTGGAAATCGAGTTGGGCTACTTCAACTGGGAGCGTGCTGAGGGCGAGAACGCCTATGTCACACCGCAACTGGTATTTAATTATGGTCTGACGGATACGCTGGAGTTCATCGCGGAATTTGACCTGGAACACGACCTGGACGGCAGCAGCCAGCTCGTCGATCCGGGACTATTTCTGAAGATGGTGCTGAAACAGGGCGTACTCCAAGACAGACGAGGAGTGAGCTTTGCAGTGGAGGCGGGATTACTCCTGCCATCGGCGATCGAGGGGGAGAACCAGACAGGATTCGAGGCGATCGGCATTCTTAGTGGCAGCCTCGACAGTGTTACCTGGCACCTGAATCTCGGTGGGGGTGTAGACCGGATCGACGGCACAGCCTTCGGGCTGTGGGGCGTGATCCTGGAATATCCTGTGAGCGAAGGACTTTCACTGGTGACCGAATTCAACGGCGAGAGCTTGAGAACTGAAGGGGCTGAAAACTCAGTACTGCTCGGCGTAGTCTGGGAACCATCATCCCTGCCGGATCTGACCCTGGACCTGGGCATTCGTCGCGGCACCAGTCGGGCGGCGGCGGATTGGGGAGCCACCGCGGGACTGACGTTCAGCTTTTAGTAACGTACCAATCGAAGAATATCGGGTGGAAAAGCGTACTTTTGGCTAGTTGTAAGTCACTCGGTAGATGACTCCCGCCATATCATCGGATATCAGCACGGAGCCGTCGGGCATGTTGAGAACATCCACGGGCCGACCCCAATTGCTCTGGCCCTGCAGCCAGCCTTCGACGAAGGCGCTGGTCTCGGTAATGCTGCGGTTGTCGGCGCCGATCCTGCCCATCATCACCTTGTAGCCACTCTTCTCACTACGATTCCAGGAACCGTGTTCCGCCCAAAGAATGGTGTTGCCGTATTGATCGGGAAACATCTCGCCGCGGTAGAACACCAAGCCCAGTGGTGCCACGTGAGCGCCCAACTTGAGTACCGGTGGCGTGTAGTCGTCGGCGCTCTTGCCGGCACCGAAGACCGGGTCGGGTAGATCGCCCTGATGTATATAGGGAAAACCAAAGTGCTGACCGACGCTGCTGATGCGGTTGATCTCGCAGGCAGGGACGTCATCGCCCAGCATGTCTCTGCCATTGTCGGTAAACCAGAACTCACCGGTTTGGGGGTGCCAGTCGAAACCGACGCTGTTGCGCACACCATCGGCGATTTTTGTCAGCTCACTGCCATCGAGATTCATCCTATAAATCGCGGCATATTGCTCTGTTACCTCGCATACGTTACATGGTGCGCCGACTGGGAGATAGAGTTTTCCGTCCGGCCCGATCTGCAGAAACTTCATGCCGTGATGCTTGTCTTCGGGCAGTGAATCATTGACGGTTTCCGTCGGCGACACACCGCTTAGCCTGGCATCTATGCCGGAGACCTTGCTGATACGATGAATCTCTCCGATATAGAGATCACCGTCGGCATAGGCCACGCCATTGGGTCGGTTCAGGCCTTCTGCCACAGTCACCATGCGCTCGGCGACTCCATCGTGGTCCTGGTCGATAACCGCAGTAACCTTGCCGCGCTGGCTGCCCACGTAGACCACGCCGTCGGTACCCAGCGCCATCTGGCGCGGACCATCCAGTTCGGCGTAGACGGCGATGGAAAAACCGTCTGCCAATACCAGGCTGTCAAGATCTACTTCCTGGGCAATACATCCGCTCGCAAAAACGGCAATGATTGGCAGTGCTAAATTTTTCATGATCCCTTTCTCCGTGACTCTAACTCCTTTAACCCTGTCTATTAAAGTTGTTCATCCAAATATTTTGCAGATTCATCGGCATTCATCAGCGGTACGACCTTGTCCGGGTCCACTCGAATCATCAGGTAGGTGATGTGATCGGGGATGCGGGTGAATTCATGGCCGGTGCCAGCAGGAATAATGAACACATCCCCTGCTTTTAATTGATGACTAACAGCGTTACGCACATCTGCTGCATTGTGGCCGGGCCCGTTCAGGGTCATTACGGCACGATTGTCATCCGCTCGCCTGACGGAATCGATGAGCTCAGGACTGGTCATGATATCCCCGGAACCGCTGAGAACGTAATAGACTTCCGTGACCAGGTCATGTTCGGCAACGCGCCCGATGCGCTGCTCGAGCTGACCTCGATGGGCCACGGCAATTTGCACCTTGGCCCTGCCCACATCGATCGAGCGCAGCTGCTGGTCGGTTATGCCCTTATCTCTACCGACTTGCATATATTTACTGATCTCCTCCAGCGACAAATATTCCGCTGCGCACATAAGGCAGGACGGTTGCACGTCTTCCTGTGCCGAGAGTCGGCCCAACAGGAATACGACTGGCAATAACAGCAGCAGGGGAAATATTTTCTTGTTCATGGCATTTTACCTTTGTAGTCATGAAGGCTGGGCCCAGCCCGGCAAGGGTCGGGCAACAGCCTGAAGAAACAGGGGCGCTGGTGCTGGTGTCCGCTTCGCGCTTATCAGCGGGCGTTGGTGGAAAGGAAAGTCAACAACCGGGTCTCTATGGTTTCCGAAACGCCAGGTACAAATAAAATAGTGAGCGATACCAACAGGCATACAGACACACACAGGATTAAGTAGTTTTTCGGTTTCATTGCTTATCCTCCTCTAGCTGCCAATTCGAATACCCAGGAATTTCCGGCTTCGATGCCCCGCCTCGTGGCCGCGATGGATTGCGGTGTGGGCGTTGCACCTTGGTACTTCGAGAGCATCTTCGCGGCCACACCGTCCAGCACTGCACCTTCGTTGATCCGCAGCAGTTGGCGGGGGTAGCGTGTCTCGCCGATGCGGAGCACGGCAAGGCCGTCACCCTCATCGGCCTGCACCGCCCAGTGCTTCCACAACCTGCCCAGAGCCGAGCTCATATATCCGGATATGACATAGATTTTGCCTTCACTCTCGAGTATGAAGATCAGGCGTGAGCTGAGGGGGTCATCGAGTTGCAGCTCGATGGTAAAAATATCGTCGGTAAAACTCCAGTCCGGCTCCGGTCCCGTATACAGATCACCAGAAACCAATTCTCCACCAGGGAATAGGATCGACGGCCCATCTGCGCTGCGATTATCGAAGCGGAGGGTTGCCATGGCGACGGCAGGAATCAGCAGGAGTATTCCCGTGACCTGGAGAGCGATTTTTAGAATTTTCATGCTTGTGTCTCCGAACAGTGTACACGCCAAGAATAAGAGCTAAACCCTGTGAAGTCTATTCTTCCGTGGCAGGCAGATATTCTGTAGCCCTATAAGATGGACTTAAAGGGTATTAACTCTTACTCTCGTTAATCACAAAACCAAAATAAACTCGAAGACGTCGTTGCGGCCCAATGACCTGGGACCCATGTCAGTTCACCCGGTAGAGGAATATGGATGATGAAAGTTCAGCGCCGAAATTTCCGAATACAGACTCTCATACTCAATCTTGTCGCTTTGGTAATGTTGATGACGACCGCGGCCACGCATGCCCAACGCCTGCCTGGCACCGAGAACGGTGAGTGGCGCTACCTGGGCGGCGATGCTGGTCATACCCGCTACTCGCCCCTGGATCAGATCAACGCCGGTAACTTCGGGGAACTGGAGGAGGTGTGGGCCTGGCGTAGCGATAACTTCGGCCCGAATCTGGACTACTTTTCCCGCGCCACCCCGATCTACGTCGACGGCATGCTTTATTCGGTAGCCACCCCGCGCCGCCAGGTGATCGCCATGGATCCAGCTACGGGAGAAAATCTCTGGACCTTTCGCGAGACGCCGACCATCCGTCATTCGCGCTCACCCAGGCAGGCCTACGGCAAGGGCGTTGCCTATGCCGAGGTGAATGGCCGCGGCGTAATCTACATCACAACCCCGGGTTTCTTCCTCTGGGCACTGGATGCCAAGACTGGCCTGCCGTTGGAGAACTGGGGATCGGCTGTGCCGCTAGAGGGTTTTGGTGACAGCGGCGTTGTCGATCTGATACCGCACCTGGTAGAAGACTGGGGACCGTGGCAGGACTACGTCATAGCCGGTGGCAGCTATGATCCCAATTACGGCATCCCGAGAGAACTGGGCATGGTGACCGCATCGGCGCCACCCATAGTGGTAAACGGAGTGGTGGTAGTACTGGTGGGTCATCAACCCAGTTATGGCCAGACCCGAATCGAGAATGTACCCGGCGACATCATGGGATTCAGTGCCGAAACCGGCGAGTTCATGTGGAAGTTTCATTCCATCCCGCGGCCCGGAGAAGTGGGCAACGAGACATGGGAAAATGATGCCTGGCGTTTCTCAGGTGACATTTCAACCTGGGCACCCGCCTCCGCCGACCCGGAACTGGGCCTGGTGTACATGGTGACGAATGCCTCGACCGTGCAGTCTTACGCCGGTCATCGACCCGGCCACAACCTCTTCGGCGGTTCTCTGCTGGCGCTGGACGTGCAGACCGGCGAGCGCCGCTGGCATTTCCAGATTCACCACAGCGACCAGTGGAATTACGACCTGCCCACCCCACCCATGTTGATGGATCTCACCGTGAACGGACAACGCATACCGGCGGTAATCCAGAACACCAAACAAGGCCTCGTCTTCGCCTTCAATCGGGAGACCGGCGATCCTATCTGGCCCATCGAGGAGCGTCCGGTGTTCCAGACCCAGGTCCCCGGCAATTACACCGCCGCCACCCAACCGTTCCCGACCCTGCCGGAACCGGTGGATGGCATCGTCACCAATGGCCTGACGGAAGAATACATAATCGACTACTCGCCGGGATTGAAAGAACAGGCGATGGTGATACTGAACAGTTACAACGTCGGCGGCCTTTACGTGCCGGCACTGCCCTTTAATCATGAGAATGATTACGCGAACAATGTCGGCTGCATCGGCGGTGGCAATGTCATTTCCCATCCACCGGTTGCCGACCCCGACACCGGCATGATGTACGTGTCCCACCACCGCAACTGCTTCGCTCCCGGCTACATGAGTCCCACTAACGGGCGCGACCGGGACAACCCCAACTACGCGACCCCCGGCGAAGGTGGCGTGACCCCAAACAGCACACCTACCACCGGCGTCACGGTGGTAGATTGGTTACCAGGTGGTGGTGGGGGTGGTCTCCCAACTATCGACGGTCTGCGAGTGTTCAAGCCGATGGATAACGAGCTAACTGGATACAATATGCATACGGGTCGCCACGCCTGGTCGGTGCCGGTTGGTCCGACCCTGGAGAGAATCACCAGCCATCCGCTGTTGCAAGGAGTCGATATTCCGGATTCGGGAGGCGTCGGCTTCTCGATCCAGATTGTGATGGGGGATATCCTGGTGCAGACCCGAGCCTACAGCGAAGGTGGCATCCAAAATATCCCTGACGCGCCACTGACCCTCAATGCCCGGGACAAGAATACCGGCGAGATTCTGGCGAGTGTTCCACTCTCGGCACCCGGACAGTACGGGATGATGACGTATATGCACAACGACAGGCAGTACATCGTGGTGCAGACCGGCAGCTCGCGAACGGATCAGCCCGGAGGCCTGTCGGCATTCAGACTGCCCTAAAAAGGAATAGAGAATAGGAATAAAGAGTAGGAATAGGGAGTAGGAATAGCTAGGAGTAGGGACGCAGGGAATTAGTTTAATCCCTCCGTCCCTATTAGCTCTAGTTGTCTAATCTTCAGTCGGGATAACGCGAGTCTCACCCGGCATCGTGAACAAATCATAGCCACGCAATTCTGCCGGCCGCAATACCGGATCTGCCGGTATCGATGCGGGCACGTGCACGCCAACGCTGCGGGCCGGCTTTATGCGATCCTGCAGAATCTCTCTGCCGCTGGCTGAGCTGAAAAACCAATAGGGCGGAAATGCCATCTGTGGCGGGTTCTTCTCCCAATAACTCGCATCCCGGGCGAAGTGAACATCGTTAGGATCCGCATCGCCCATGTGCAGTACCGTGGTGGTCCCGTTCAGAGTCACCCGCCAGGCGATATTTTCGATATCGACACGGCCGCTAGGCCAGCCAGAGTGGGGAATGCGTACCGCCTCGATCAACAATCCCTTCATTTCCAGGGTGACAGGGGCATCTTTGTAGGCAAGATCGACCGCAGTTACCCGATCGAAAACTGCGTCGTCCCCGGCGCCCGCGACTCCGCGCAGTGCCATCACCGCCTGATTTGGTGCGTACAGGTGAATGCCCGGCCGTAATTTGAGCAGTCGCAAGATGTCGGCGGGAGAGAAGTGATCGCCGTGGTGATGGCTGATAAATACGGCGTCGATGCCATCGAACGGTGGCGCACCCGCATACAGCGCCTGCTCCATCGCCTCGGGCAGCAACAGGTACTGGCCGTAACTCTCGCGGAACAGCGGATCGAATAGGATCTTGGTTTCACCATGCACCACCATCAAGCCTTCGTTGGCCATGTAGTAGGCGGTGGAATCGTGGGCCTGGGCCGAGTTCGCCGCTGCGCAGAGCAGGAGCCCGAATAGACGTACCAGGGCAGGTGCGAGAAGTCTCATGTTTAATCTCTCCAGTTGCGGTAGCGGCAGCAGCGGCTCGCTGTATGGTTATTGAGTATGGCCAATTTTTACCCATCGTTCAAACCTCCGCTTCAGGCCCACTGCGAACCCGTTTTCTCCCTTGCCAAACCAGCCCCGAATCGCGTATCGTCTATCGAGTTATAAAAAATCCACTTGGCTCCCCCTGTAGGGGATCGCGGAGGTGACAATGCGAGCGTTGCGAGCACTGTTAGGATCCAACCGGGTGATGCTGGCTGCCGCGGTGGCGGTGCTCGGTATGCAGTCGCCTGGCGTTCAAGCCCAGAGTCCTGACGTCTTCACCCACGAAATCCGTCCGATCATGGAGCGAACCTGCTGGAACTGTCACAGCGACCAGATCCAGAGCTCCGGTCTCAACCTGAGTACCCGTGAAGGCGCTTTGCAGGGCGGCTCGCGGGGCCCGGCGATCGTTCCCGGGCAGGCCGAGGAAAGTCGGCTCTATCGGCAGTTGGCAGGAATCGAGGGACCCCTGATGCCTCTGGGAGTGCCCCTGAGCGCAGACGAGATCGAGGCGGTGCGCAACTGGATCAATGCTGGCGCACAGTGGGACAGTGGGCCGACTACCGTGGCGGGGGGTGATGACTTTTCCGCCTTCGTCACAGACGTCCCGGACTCGGCGCGGGAATACTGGGCATTCAAGCTGCCGGTGCAAAGCCCACTCCCCGATATAGCGGGCTTCGACCATCCTATCGATCGCTTCCTCGAGGAGAAACGGCAAACCAGTGGCGTCACGCCTGCGCCTCAAGCCGATCAATCTACATTACTGCGGCGCGCCTTTCTCGATTTGGCCGGGCTGCCGCCGACGGTGGAGGAAACCGAACAATATTTGGCTGACACCGACCCTGGTGCCTGGGGGCGCTTGATCGATCGCCTGCTTGCCTCCCCCCATTATGGCGAACGCTGGGGACGTCACTGGCTGGATGTCGCACGCTACGCAGATTCCGACGGTTACGAGCAGGATGTCGACCGCGCCAATGCCTGGCGTTACCGCGACTACGTGGTGGACGCATTCAATTCTGACAAGCCCTACAATCAGTTTATCGTCGAACAGGTGGCTGGTGATGAGCTGGATGAGACCACTTTCGAGACGCGCATAGCCACCGGCTTCCTGCGTGCCGGTCCCCGGGTAAATTTTCGTGAGAAGGACAACCCGGAACGCCGCTGGGACTACCTGGACGATGTGCTGTCCACCATCGGTCGTGGTGTGCTCGGTATGACGATTCAATGCGCCCGCTGCCACGACCACAAGTTCGACCCGATTCTGCAGAAGGACTATTACAGTCTCACCAGCGCTCTGTTCGGCTATGTTGAAACCGACTACCCTATGCTGCCGGACGATCAGGCGCAGGCCTACCTGGCTAAAACGGCACAGCTTGATGAACGCGTGTCGGCGATACGTGACCAGATTCGTGAGATCGAACAGCCCTATCTCAATGAGCTGAAAGTCGAACGCATCAGGCGAGACTTCCCCAAGGATGTGTTGGATGCGGTGCTCACTTCTGACGATGAAAGAACGGACGGACAAAAACTACTGGCCGCTCAAGTGCTCACCATCGGCGTTCCCCGCGCCCAGCTCGACGCAGCCATGCCGGAGTTGGACAAGGCACGCCGCGAGGTTCTGCTCGCACGCATTTCAGTCATCGAAGTTGAACGTCCGCCGCAGCCAGCGATGATCGAACTGGTCACCGATGGTGACTACCGCTATACACCGGACCGAGCTGGAGACGACGTACTCGGTTGCCCGGAGTGTCGAATTAAGCCTGATAAACCCGGCAGCTTCTTGCACGCGGGCCCTGACAGGTACGAAGTGCCGCCAGCCAATTTTCTCATCCGCGGGGATCCCTTCAGTCTGGGTCCTGAAATCTCACCGGCTTTTCTTACCGTGGCGACTTATGGCGATCCGCCTACCGAGATTCCCCGCCCCAATGGGCGCACCTCGGGTCGTCGCTTGGCCCTGGCGCAGTGGCTGTCTTCAGATCAAAACCCATTGACGGCGAGGGTATGGGTAAACCGGGTCTGGCATCACCATTTCGGCCGCGGCATCGTCGCCTCTCTCGACAATTTTGGCCGGGTTGGGGATCTGCCCACGCATCCCGAATTGCTGGACTGGCTGGCAGTGAAGTTTCAGAATCAGGCCTGGAGCACGAAGCAGTTGCACCGGCTGATCATGACGTCCTCCGCTTACAAGATGGCTTCGGCCTATGACAGCGAAGTCAATTTGGCCAACGACCTGGAGAATCATTTAATGTGGCGTTATCGTCCCCAGCGACTGGAGGCGGAAGCCGTGCGTGACGTGATTATGACCACCAGTGGCGGCATCGACCTGAGCGTTGGTGGCAAGCCCATATTCCCTTATATACCCCAGGAGATTCTGGATACAGCCCAGGCCTACGGGCGCTGGGATAAACAGATCGATGGTCCGGACGTGTGGCGCCGAAGCCTCTACGTGTATCGACGGCGGACGCTAAGTTACCCGTTCTTCGAGACCTTCGACCTGCCGGACCAGAACATCACCCTCGCCTTCCGTAATACGTCGACGGTGGCGCCCCAGGCCTTAACATTGCTCAACAACCCCTTTGTCCTGAGCCAGGCGCAGCTATTTGCCAGGCAGGTTGAGGAGCGGGTGCCCTACGACGTCGACAGGCAGGTAGATCTGGTCTATCGCACCGCGCTAACCCGGTCTCCCACTGCGGCGGAATCGGCTATAGGCCGTGAACTGGTGGAATTCGGTTCGCTGGAAGATCTGACCCACGTGGTCTTCAACCTCAGCGAGTTTCTCTACCGACGGTAGCGGCAACAAGCGAAAGAGTAAGAACAGGGCAGGAGAGAAAGCTATGAGTCACCCCCATAACAAACAGAAAAAATTCTGGTCGCGTCGCGAATTCCTCATGCGTTCCGGTGGCGGCATGGCAGGTGTGGCACTGGCTACCATGATGCATCGCGATGGCGTGTTTGCGGCCGGTCCGGATTTCGACGCTGCCCAGTGCAACACCCAGTTTCCGGGAGACTTCGCACCAAAACTCCCGGACTTTGCTCCCCGTGCCACCAACGTAATCTCGTTGTTTATGAGCGGTGGCCCCAGTCAGATCGATACCTTCGATTACAAGCCTGCGCTCACCAAGTATGCTGGTCAGCCGCTGGAAGATTTGATCGGGAAAAAATTCGCTGTGCGTCAAGGCATGCCGGGCCCGCTCATGCCCAGTCCATTTGAGTTCAAGCAGCGCGGCGACAGTGGCATGTGGGTGTCGGAGATATTTCCCCACCTTGCCAAACACGTGGATGAAATGGCCTTTATTAAGTCTCTGTACGGCACTTCCAACGACCACATCCAGGCGACCTATGAGATGCAGACGGGTCAGATTCGCATGGGATTTCCCAGCGTGGGATGCTGGGTGACTTATGGCCTCGGCTCAGAAAGTTCGAACCTGCCGGCGTTCGTGGTGATGAACGATTACCGTGGCGGTCCTCTGGGAGGCCCCAACGACTGGGGCGCCGGCTTCATGCCAGCGAGCTACCAGGGCACGCTGTTTCGATCATCGGGCGACCCCATCGTCGACCTCGAATTGCCGCAAGGCATGACCGAAGCCCAGCAGCGTTCCCGGCTGGACGTACTGGCCAGACTCAACCAGATGGACATGGAAAAATACCCCGGCAACTCGGAATTGGCCGCGCGCATTTCTTCCTATGAACTTGCCTATCGCATGCAGGGATGTGCACCGGAAGCTATCGACCTGTCATCCGAGTCTGAGGCGACCAAAAAGCTCTACGGTCTTGACCAAGCCGTGACCGAACCATTCGGTAAGCAGTGTCTGATGGCGCGTCGACTGGTGGAACGTGGCGTTCGCTTCGTGCAGCTCTTCATGGGCGGAGTAGGGGTGCAGAACACCGACACCTGGGACGCACACAGCAACCTGGTAGAGAACCACACGCTGCATGCAGCCGAGTCTGATCTTCCTATCGCCGGGCTGCTGACCGACCTGAAGGCTCGAGGCTTGCTCGATACCACTCTCATCCTCTGGCACGGCGAGTTTGGGCGTATGCCGATATCGCAGCGGGGTGTGGGACGTGACCACAATCCCGGCACCCAGACTGCATGGATGGCCGGGGCTGGTATCCAAGGCGGACAGGCAATCGGCGCATCCGACGAATGGGGCTACAAGGCGCTGGAGCAACCCATTTCCGCCCACGACATGCACGCCACCATACTGCACCTGTTGGGGCTGGATCACGAGAAACTCACGTACCGCTACAGTGGTCGCGACTATCGACTTTCGGATATAGAAGGCAAACCCATTCCGCAGATTATTGCTTGAATAGCTTCGGGTCTTGCTCAAGACTCTGTCAGTTCAATGGGGACAGAGGGAATAAGTAATAATCCCTCTGTCCCCTTATTATTAATTTTCATGAAACTCAAGCCCGTACTCTTCTCTGTCCACCGCTGGCTAGGCATCGGCATGTGTCTGTTGTTCACACTGTGGTTCGCCAGCGGCATCGTCATGATGTATGTCGAATATCCCCAACTCACCGAAGCGGAACGCCTGGACAAGTTGCCCGACCTCAACACTTCGCAGGTGTTGCTGTCACCCTTCGCGGCCGCCGCATCGATCCACGCAGAGCGAGTTTTTTCCGCCGTAAAACTCTCTACCGTACTGGATAGACCCGCTTACCAGTTTCAAGTTATCGATGGTAGCAATAAGACAGTCTTCGCGGACACGGGCATGGTATTCACCGGATTGGATCGAGAGTCGGTAATTGCTGCCGCCGGCGCATTGGGATTTTCCCATGGTGATTCGATGCCGTCCTACGATGCACTTATAACAGTGGATCAATGGAGCATAACAGCGGGTCTAAACAGGTTTCGTCCATTGCACCGGGTAAAGATGAATGACCCGGCTGGTACCGTAGTATATGTGTCTGATAACAGTGGTCAGATTGTTCTGGACACCCACAGAAATGAACGCTTCTGGAATTGGCTTGGGTCGACCATTCATTGGATCTATCCCGTACAACTTCGGAAAAACGCGCCTTTGTGGAATAAGGTAATCATCTATGTCTCGCTTATTGGAATCGTCTCGGTTGTGACCGGCGGCATCATCGGGTTCATGAGAATTCGCCTAGGCGTTTCGTCCCGCAGCAGGAGTATTAGCCCCTATGAAGGCATGATGAGCTGGCACCATATACTGGGCCTGGTGTCGCTTGTCTTCGTCTTTACGTTTATCTTTAGTGGATTAATGTCGATGGGGCCCTGGGGAATATTCAACCCGGCGACCTCCGCCCAGGCGCAGATTAGCCGGTACACCGGTGGCAATGTGATGCGCCTGTCCGAGCTCCCTCTACCCGACTTCAGGACTGTCGATGGAACTGTTAAAGAAATTCAGTGGCACAAAATTTCGAGCGCACCCTATTACTCGTTAATCAAAACACAGGACGATCGAGTGGTGGGATTCGGTGACGGCAGCAGCGGGAACCAATCCCCGCGACTGCTAGCCATGATAGAAGAAGCAGTTCCCCAGCTGCTTCCCGATGCCACTTTGCTGAGTCTGGAATTAGTACGACAGCAAGATAATTATTACTACTCTCGTCGCCATCGTTATAGACAGCTACCCATTTATCGCGCGAAGTTTGACGATAGTGAATCCACTTGGTACCACATCGATCCGCGCAGCGGAGAGCTGGTAAATCGCGTAACCGATGCCAGTCGCTGGGAACGCTGGCTGTTTAATGGCCTGCATAGCCTCGATTTTCAATTTCTGCTTCAGCGCAGGCCGCTTTGGGATATCGTGGTCATTTCATTGAGCCTGATTGGCTTGGGTTTTTCCATAAGCGCCGTTGTCATCGGCTGGCGCCGGCTCACCAATTAGATCATTACAGAGGCGCTGCCAGATAAGGTAGGCTGGCTGCTATTCCACAATTCATGTCTATCACCACGACCTCAAGCCACAGTCAGTACCACGTGTCCCTGTTTGCATCCCGATTCAATATAGCTGTGCGCGTCGGCAGCCTGTGCCAGTGGATAACATCGATCTATCCCTGATTTAATCTTTCCTGCCACAAGCAGATCGGAAAGATAAACCAGGTCTTCGCTGTTTAGATTTGCCAGGGCAAAAATAACTTTCTTGTCACCGAATCTAGAAGTCCACAAGCCTCTGAGAATTACTGACAGGCCAACGTTAGCCAAGAGATAACGCCCATTCGCCTGCAGTGAATATAGACTCCGCGAATATGAACTTTTGCCCACCACATCAAAAATTACGTCGTAGCGAATTCCGTTGTTGGAAAAGTCTTCCTCTGCGTAGTCGATGACATGATCTGCACCGATATCACTAAGCATGTCCAATTTGCTCGCACTATCCACGGTGGTCACTTCGGCGCCTAGTAATTTAGCGAGCTGCACTGCATAAGTGCCGATACAGCCACCGGCGCCATAGATAAGAATCCGTTCTCCACTTTTGACATTGCCTTTCCTTAGAAAATGCAAGGCATGAATGCCACCAACAGCGAGTGTGCTGGCTTCCTCATAGCTTACATCATCGGGCTTCAGGGCCAATACATAGTTCTCGGGCAGGCATACATACTCAGCGTAAGCACCCAATTTCATCGCCGTTGCACCGAAGACCTGGTCGCCACTCTTGAATCGAGTCACATCTTTGCCCACAGCTTCGATCTCGCCGGCTAACTCTTGTCCCAGTATTTTTAGGCGTGGTTTCCTGATGCCCATAAAAATTCGAATGGGCAGCCACAGACTGGGATGCATTTGAAACCTGCGCATCTCACAGTCCCCCGGGAAAACATTGGCAGCAACCACCTTGATCAATAGTTCATTGTCAGCAGGTGCCGGCTTATCCACTTCTTCAAGCTGCAGTACTTCTGGTGGGCCGTATTTGGGCCAGATAATCGCTTTCATAAGAAGGCTTTTTCAAAATCTGTCATAACTCAGCGCAAACACAACAAGCCGGGAATTCAAAATACGCCGATACGATTAACGCATAACGGAAAAAATCAGGGTAGTCATTTATTTTTGCCCCGGATACTGTGAATTAATTCTTCCATATCGTTCAGATAATCTTCCAGTGCGGCTCGTCCACTGCGGGTAATTCGGTAGACGGTTCTTGACATGCGATTGGCAATTGATTTTTTGCACTGGATTAATTTCGCGTCTTCCAGCTTACGGGCGTGAACGCTGAGGTTGCCATCGGTTACGTCCAACAAGTGCTTTAACTCGCTAAAGGACAAACTTGGATTCACCGCGAGTGCGCTGATTATTGCGAGTCGCGTGCGCTCACTGATCAAGTCGCGAGGTGTGTCGCGTGTTTTTCGTCCCATCAGCTGTTGCACTTCACGGCGATAATGGCACCAAAGCATAAGTGAATTCCGCCAAAGACTGCGCCGAGGTAAAAGTCCATTGGCGCCAGATGTTGCCACACCGGCACATTCCAGACATCGGCGAAGTACAGGCCAATTGTCCCCAGTAGCATAAACACCAGGCCCATGACCGGAATCAGACCAATTGAAAACGCACCGGCGGTAACAACGCCGGCTCCATAAAGCAGCATCCAGGTGCCAGGCATCAGCTTAAATTCCCCGGCTCGAAGAAAGGTGTCGGTCAGTACGCAGGCGGCAATGATCGGTGGGGCCAGCGCCAGGCCGAAGCGCCGCAGCGCGCTCAGTCTTGTCACCGGCCCCTGGCTTTTGGAATGATGCCAGGTAGAGGCGAAACCGGTGACGCAGCCGAACGTCGCCACTGCGAGCCAGGTATAGACCCAGGCTTCCTCGCGAGTTTGTAGTGGTGCCAGGTAGGCTCCGATCAGCGCGATGACACCCATGCCCATCACGCCAAAGCCGGATACGCTGGTAACGGTGCTGGAGCGCTCCATGGTCTCGCGGACGAATTGCAGATTTTCCAGGTCTTGTTGGTTTGTTTTCATCGTAGTTCTGTCCAGATCGGGTTATTGAGTGAACTATTTTAGTTATTACTGTTGTTATATCAAATACTTTGTATTATAAAGTAGATCGAATCGATTTGGGAAATCCTGGCCCTGACTTCCGGGCTCTAATTGGGCTGCTGCGTCGTGGCCGAGTGGCAACATTTTTCCTGACCTCACTAAAACCAGGCTTTTCCAGCGGGGGGATCAAACCATGTTAGTTAATCCGATTCTCGATAGAGGCGAGGATAGTCTCGGACTCGAGCGCTTGTATCGCAGCGACCCGGCAAAATTTGCAGGCCATTTGGAACAAGCGTTGCAGCTTAATCCCGAAGCACCCATACTAAAGTTCTGGCAGGCGCGATTTGAATATACGAAGCCGGCCAAGACGGTATCGACGGCAGTTACTGCCAGGCAGATTTGGTATCCAGTGCTGCTATGTCTGCTGGCAATATTGTTAGTGAGGACACCGGCCTTATTCGAAGTTAACGAACTCTGGTTCTACACACGCTTCGCACCGCTTATCGTTTTTGCAGCACTGATCTTCTATTTCTCCCATCAAGCTTCACACAGCAAATCAGTAATAGTTTTTGTGATCGCCGGCGTGATGACCACTGGCCTTGCAATGGCTTTGCTGCCTGACGACTATCAGTCATCGAGTGTCGTCATGGCGATAATTCACGCACCCCTGGTGATGTGGTCACTGCTGGGCTTGGCCTTCACATCGAATGCCTGGCGCAGGGCAAAGCCGCGACTCGATTATCTTCGATACAACGGGGAAGTATTTATCTTCACCACAATGATTTTGTTAGGTGGAATCGTCTTGACGGGTTTAACGATCGCACTGTTTGGTCTCATTCAGCTGGATATTGAACAGTGGTACCTAAACAACGTGGTGCTCGCTGGATTAGTCTCAGCACCGATCCTGGCGACCTTCTTGTATAATGAAATTCTGGGCCGGAAAAGCCGATTCGCCAGCACTATCGCGGATATCTTCACACCATTGTTTCTGATCACCGTGGTGATCTACCTGCTGGCGATGGCTATTCAACAAAAGAGTCCGTTTTCAGACCGTGATTTCCTCATCCTATTTAACGGCTTGCTAATTTTGGTTCTCGGCATGTCGGTGTTTTCTGTCTGTGGTCGCAACCACGATCAACCGTCGCGCCTGGTCGATTCGATTAATCTGGCTCTCGTCTGCGTCACGCTGATGGTGAATTTTATTGCCCTGGCGGCCATTCTCTATCGCTTCTCAGAATGGGGATTGAGTCCAAACCGAGTCGTTGTGCTGGGGGCGAATGTTTTAATATTCGGACACTTGATCCAGATATTAAAAGCCTATAGCGATGTGTTCCGTGGAAAAATTAAGGCCGTGAAACTGATCGAGGCGACCGTAGCCTTTCTGCCCGTATACGGGGCGTGGGCAGCTATCGTCATGATCGCCTTACCCATCGTATTCCGATTTGCATAGCGGGGCTCAGTTCTTTCTTGATAGCGTAGATTATGATTATTTGCTGCCGAGGACGCTAACAAGAAAGACCTGACCCCTGCCTGATCTATTTACGCCCGAGCCCAAACTCGTTACCCACGGCCACGACCTTGCCGTCGCGGAAGTGCACTTCGATATACTTCGAACCGCTGACCGGATTGCCGTTTTCATCCCGCAGCACAGCAACGCGCTCGTGGGTTTTTGCATCGAAGACGTCGGGGGTGTGGGTCCAGACGTAGCGACCATCCAGGCTGAAGGTCACCCAGCCGTGGCCACCCTGGCTTAAGTCGACTTCGCCGGTTAGCACCGGTGGCATCTGGGTGGCGTCGAAGATAAACAGCTTCTGGCTTTCCTGGTCGCTGATCCACAACTCGGTTTCATCGGGGTTGAGGGCAACGCCGTGGGTACGATGGAGGATGGGCTCATCGCCCACCAGCACCTGGTGTATTATCCGCTCCTGTTGCAGGTCCACCACATCGAAACCCACATGGCTGCCCAGACTCACATAGGCGATGCGGTTGGCGCTATCCACAGTGAAGGGGAAGACTCCCTGGCCCCCGGGTTCGCCCACGGGCTCGATCTGGTAAACCACGCTCTCATCCTCGGTGTCGAGCACCGTCAGCATCATGGTGGTGCCGAGATAGAGGTAGCGGCCGTCGACACTCACCAGGGAGTTGTGCGCCTTGTTGCCGACGCGGACGTGTTTGATGAGTTCGCCATTTTCCCCGTTGAGCACCAGCACACCGCTATCGTTCCCATCGACCCACCATCCAGTAGGCACGTAAACCTTCTTGCCATCCAGGGTGACCGAAGATCGATCGCTGCCCAGGGTATAGGTTTGCTGCCAGGTGATCTGGTCAGTCTCGAGATCGAAAGCGCCGATGCGGGGATGCTGGGTAGAGAAGTAAGCGCTGTGGGTCTCGAGGTTGGCAGCGAAGCCGCGCAGGCCTTCTTCGAAGATCGGGATATCGATTCGCCGCACCAGCTTGTGGCCGTCATCGATATCGAAGATCAGAATACCGGCGCCGTCGGCTTGGCCCTCAACCTGGGCCGCATCCGGTGTGCTGAGGTAGAGGTAACGCTTGATGTCGGATTGATTCTGCGCGGTTAGCGTCGACGCGAATGCCAGAAAACAGAGGATTGTGAGGGGGAGAAATTTGCGCATCGGTGTAGCTCCTGTATTGGGGTCAGGTCTTGCGTGTTAGCATTATTCGATCTTTGGGCTGTTCCCAGCTATTTAGTTGGGGAGTGCGAATATGAATAAGTTCGTGCCTCTGCTGGGGCGAAGTTCCGGCGTCAGATTAATCTGTCCACCCCCGGTGTTAACCGCTACGTATTGCACGCCATCGACGGCGTAGGTAATGGGATAGCCGCTCACGGATGAGCCGAGATTCACCTCCCATAACACCTCGCCAGTCTCGTGATCGAAGGCGCGGAAGCGGCCATTGGCATCGCCGCCGAAGATGAGACCGCCGCCGGTCGCCACCAGTGACATGGTGCCGGCCCGCTGTTCATAGAGCCATTTCGTCTCGCCAGTCTCCGCGGATATCGCCCGTACGGTGCCGAGATTATCGGTGCCGGGGGTGATCTGGTGTCGTGCAGCGAGCGAGTAAATGGCGAGGCCGCCCTGGCCACCGGCGGTCAGGGCCCGTGCCGTGTCGCTGTCGAAGTCGGCGGTAGCTAGCATCTGCGCGCAGGTGTTGCGCAGCGGGTAATACATGGTATTAGTGAGTGGACTATAGGCACCGGCCTCCCAGTCCTTGCCCCCGGTCCAGGTGGGGCAGACGAACACCACCTGCTCCGATTCCCTGAAGATGACTTCTGGATTTTCCGTCGCCACTCCGGTGCTGACATCGATACTCTCGATCACGTTCTGGAAAACCGTCGGCGTCGCCCACAGAAACTCGCCGGTGGCGCGGTCGAGAGTGTAGACGATCCCAGTCTTGCCGGGGATACCGGTGATCACCTTACGAACTTCCCCCGACCGCAGGCTTGGATTAATCCAGGTGACGGCGTCAGGATCGGGCGCGACGCGCGTCTCAACCAATATCCGCTCGAAGGGGTGGTCCAGATCCCAGTGGTCATTCAAGTGTTGGAAGTGCCACCTGATCTCTCCCGTGTCTACTTCCAGCGCCAGTGTGGAGTTGTGATAGAGGTGGGTGTTCTCGGTGCCGCCGAGGAAAAATTTTGGCGCTGGTGAAGTAACCGACGTGCCCAGGATAATGAGTTTCAATTCCGGATCATAACTTGGCACCATCCAGGAACCCACGTGTTGGCGCTGCTCGAAGGGCACGTCGCCCCAGGTCTCATCGCCCGGTTCCCCCGGTGCCGGAATCAGACGTCGACGCCACAGCTCGGCGCCGGTGAGGGCATCGTGGGCGGCAATGATACAGGCGTCGGGTCCACCCCAGGGCCGGCAACTGCGCCCCGAGATGACCCGGCCATCGGCAATGATTGGACCCGAGCTATGGGTGGCGGAGTTGACCTGGTAGTCGAATATCCGGGTTTCCCAGACGGTCTCGCCGGTGGCGGCGTCCAGCGCGAACACGTAGTTGTCGTCGCTGGTGTTGATGATTAAATTTTCAAAGATGGCGAGATTTCTGTTGTTGCGGGCATTGCTGCCAACCATCTTGTAGAGATCCTCCGGGATGTCGCGGCGATACTCCCAGATCAGGTCACCGCTCACCGCATCGAGGGCCTGGATAACGTCATTGGCTTGCGGCACATAGAGGACGCCGTTATAGGCCAATGGTGTTATCTCACCGGTGCCGACTGCCAGGTCACGGGTCCACACCATGCGCAACTCGCCGACGTTGTCCCGATTGACCTGATCCAGCGGACTGTAGCCCCAACTGTCCAGTGTCCGCCGCCACATCAGCCAATCCGACGCTGCCGGGTTTTGCAGCATCGCGTCGGTGACCGGAATGAAGTCGTCGGCAGACTGCGCCTGGGCCCCAGCCTGTAGTGCCGGCAGTGTGATAAGTAGTGCCAGGGCCGCACCCGAGATGATTCTATCCCAGGTCGCACGGGGAAACAGTCTCAGCATTTCAATACTCCTGTGCCCGAAGGCTGAACGGAAAATAGAAGGGGTCAGGGTATTGTGATTTGGGTCCAAGCCGCTAAACGGAATTTCCCAAACCACAATACTCTGACCCCGCCTGATCGACTCCGATAATACAATCCCGCTTGTGGTCTATTGTTCGTTCGCTGCCGCCGCGGCTATTCTCTCCAGTTCACGATGTCCGGCCAGAATATTCGTCATGCCGTAGTTGCCTTCGTGGCAGGCGTATTCGTAAATCTTGTCCGGGGATTTATCAAAAGTAATTTCGCGGGTGTAAGCGGCTGTATAAGTACCCGGATCGTTAGACGTAAACTGGTACAGAATTTCCGTCTCACTGATTCGAGTCAGTCGTTCGACGTTAACTTTTTTAACTGTGTCCAGGCCGGTACTGCTCTTCTCCGAATAGTTGGTGGTTTCGATCACCAGAGTGTCACCATCCCACCAGCCGCGGGAATCGCCATGCCACAGTTGTATGTCCGCGTCGACATGAGGCTTGTCCACCAGGGGAATAATGCGCACATCGTGGGCCATCTCCTGGATGATCGCCACCGTGTCCCGGGTTTGCACGATCTGCTGATAACTGTTATAGCCGGAACCTAGGCGGGGGGCGCCGAAGGAGACGCAGCGCTCGCCCAGGGAGCGGTCGAGCCAGGTGTCAGCCGGATGTGCCTCCCGGTGTTCTCTCATCTCCCTGGCCGCGGCGATGGCACGCTCGGTGCGCGGTGGATATTTGCCATCGGGCGGGTCGATAATCTGAGAGGTACGTCTGTGGATCGTGCGGTCCACCATCCACTGGGAATCATAGTTCCCGGTGGTGGGATCGTATGACACGATCTCATCGGCAAAGGCGGCAGCCAGCACGCCTTCACCGAATAGTGCATCGTCGCCTGCCGCACTGATTTCCGCAATTCGTCGCCGTAAAAACGCGACGTCTTCGTCGGTGAGAATTTCCTTGTCACCAAAAACCTCGGGTCGCTCCACCGGGGTTATGGTGTTGTTCTCCCAGACCCCCTGCAAGTCAGGATGCCCGTCTATGGTTCTGGGCAGTTGCCAGTCACCATCGGCTTGGGCCAGTGCCGAACTCGTTACCAGCAGTAACAATAACAACGAGCTGGAAACTCTTAAAATTGTCTTCATGTCGCGATTCCCTCGATTGTGAATTTCTGTTGGATTAAAGGGGTCAGATTAAAATTGATCGAGGCCAATGCAGTTAATCAGAATTCTGTAAATCAATTTTACTCTGACCCCTCCTATTTCTCTTCGTTAGATAGGTAGTCGACCGGTGGAATCACCCAGTGACTCTATAGGCACCGCCATCTTGTCAAGCAGGCTCAGATGCAAATTCGAAAGCGGCGTGTTTTCGGGATACTCCGTGTGGCGTCCCCCGGGTATCGCGGTACCCCCAGCCAGCAGCACCGGTAGGCCTGAAGACCAATGGGAGTTGCTGTCGGCCATGCCGGCGCCGTAGACAATCATGGAGTGGTCCAGCAGCGATCCATCCCCATCCGCTGTCGAGCGCAGGCGTTCGAGAAATTTGGCGAAGAAGGTCATGTGGTACCGGTTGATCTTGAGTAGTTTCTCCAGTTTCACCGGGTCTCGCTGATGATGGGAAATCGGATGGTGGGCGTCGGCGATGCCGATCTCGGCGTAGGTGCGTCCGGTTATTTCCCGACCCATCATGAAGGTGACAACCCGGGTCATGTCGGTTTCGAATGCCAGTGCCATCAGGTCGAACATGAGCGTGGCGTGTTCGCTGAAGGTGTCTGGTATCCCCGCCGGTTGCTCGATCACCGGCAATTCCCGGTCACTCTGTGCTTCCGTCAACTGGATGCGCCGTTCGATGTCACGCACGGCATCGAGATACTGGTTCAACTTGACCTGGTCACCAGCCCCGAGTTGGCGTGACAGTTCATGGGCGCGCTCGGTGACGGAATCCAGCAGGCTCGCGTCTTTCGCCAGGCGTGCCTTGCGGACCTGGGGATCGGTACTGCCGCTGTCGCCGAATAGGCGTTCAAAAACAGCGCGGGGATTGTTCTCCATGGGCAATGGTGTGGTCTCGTTGGCCCAGGAAATGGTGTTGGTATAGGCGCAGCTGAAGCCTTCGTCACAGGAACCGGCAAAATCCCGGCCGTCGATGGCGAGCTCCAGCGTCGCCAGCTGTGTCTCCCGGCCCAGCAAGCGGCCGGCGATCTGATCCATGGAGATGCTGGCCTGGAGATTCGACCCATCATCCCGCTTCGAAGCGACGCCGGTGAGAAATCGGGTGGAGGCACGTGCGTGCGGCCCCTCACCGTCCACGCCCCGCAGGCCGGTGAGGATATTGAGCTGGCTATGAAATGGCTGCAGCGGCTGCAGGATAGAGGGCAGTTCGAAGTCGCTGCCGGTGGTGGCCGGAGTCCAGTGATCCATGCGCATGCCGTTGGGGACATAGACAATCCCGAGACGGCGCGTTCGCCCGATCGCCATCTCACTCGCACTCGCCAGTGCCGGCACCATCGAGTCAAGCAGTGGCAAGGCCAGTGCCGCACCCAGCCCGCGCAGCATAGTGCGGCGCGGAATTACCTTCTTGCTAATGATCATAACGCAGACCTCCGCGTACGGAACGGGACACTTTGGACTATGCCCACAATAATAGACGACCAGCTGAAGTTGTCCAATGCCGCCGTGCGGGAGATGCCCCGTACAACGGGTTTGTCATAGTATTCGGTACCGCGACCAATCGCATATTCTAGCAGCTTCTCGGTCACGGTACTGCTGAATGCCTGTTTGCGCTCAAGCAGCAGTGTCCGCAGTCCCTGGGGCCCATAGAACTCCCTGCCGTTGGGCAGTTGCCCAGAGGCGTCGATCGCCAGGTTGGCCTCTCCAGTAGTGCGCCATCTGCCGATGGCGTCGTAGTTCTCTAGCGCCAGGCCCAATGGGTCCATGGGCGCGTGGCAAGTCCTGCACACGGGGTTGGCCCGATGCTGCAACATGCGATCACGCACCGTGGCCGGCTGGCCGTCGGCTCCCATATCTGGTAGATCCGGCACATCGGGAGGCGGCGCCGGTGGTGGCGTGCCCAGGATGTTCGTCAGTATCCACTTGCCGCGCAGCACCGGCGAGGTCCTGTTGGCGTAGGACGTTGCCATTAGCAGACTGCCCTGTCCGAGGATACCACCGCGCTGCTCGGCCAGCTCGGCATCCAGCTGCACTCGGCGAAAGTGACTGCCATAGACGCCGGGAATGCCATAGTGCTCCGCCAGGCGTTCGTTGACATAGGCGTAGTCGCTGCCCAGCAGGTCGAGCACGCTACGATCTTCGCGAATCAAATTCTCGAAGAACATCTCGCTCTCCTGTCGAAACGCGTCCCTGAGGTTTTCATCAAACTCGGGAAAGGCTACGGCGTCGGGCACCAGGGCAGGCAGGTTGCGCAGGTACAGCCACTGGCCGGCGAAATTCTGTACCAGGGCCTTAGTTCGCGGGTCTGCTAACATGCGCCTGGTTTGTTGTTCTAGCAACGCCGGGTCCTGCAGTTCGCCAGCCTCGGCCGCCGTCAGCAACTCTTCATCGGGAATACTGCTCCATAGGAAGAAAGATAGTCTCGAGGCCAGTTCCAGATCGCTCAGCTCATAGACGCTTCCGGGTTCAATAGCGGCCGGGTCGGGCTCTACGCGGAACAGGAAATCGGGTGAAATCAGCAGGCGCTCAAGCGCAAGCTGGATGCCGGCATCGAAGCTTAATCTGCCGTCGCCCCGTCCGCGGCGATAGAATTCCATCAAAGTATCGATGTCTACGGGCTCTAGTGGCCTCCTGTAGGCCCGTCGCCCCAGTGTCGACAGGATCTCCGTGGCACAGGCATCTTCGGCGGCCTGTGTGTTGTCGACAGGGAAACAGCTGAAGACCGCGCGGCGACTGGGTGTGTCGCCCGCACCGCCACCCTCAAAGGGTCCGGTAATTGCGATCTGCTCCACCGCCGCATCACCGTCACGCATCTCGTTCACCGCCGCTGCGAACACACTCTGCGGCGGCTGTAGCACACCTTCGGGCTCGGTAAATTTGCGGATAAAGGAGATGCCGACGACGTGCGGTCCCGCTGCAGCGGTGAAGCGTAGCCGCAGATTGGCGTCGGCGAACAGCATGTACTCTTCCCATTCGGGATCGCCGAACTGGTTGCCCCCATATCCTGCCGGGGCCTGCAGCACATCCGGCTCCTCGCCACCGAAACTGAACGACTGCACCAGCACGCCATCGAGCCGCACCTCCAATTCATGGCGCGAACCCATGCCGCGAATGTAGTTCACATAGTTACGATGCAGTCGAATGGTGAGGTCGTATTGGCCGTCCACCGTGAAGTAATGGCGGGCGGCAACGCCGCCACGGGAGCCAAACGGGAGATCATCGCCCATGCGGTCGCCTTGAATGAGCAGAATCGGTACCTCGTAGGTCTGGGATACCGGACTCGGCGGTGCCTCGCCCACCGCCTGTCTTGCTGTCTTGCGTGCCGCCGACAGGTAACGCTCCATCAATGCCGGCGAGACCGTCAACACATCGGCCATGTTGTCGAAGCCATTCTCGGCGATGTCGTCTGCCGGCAACAAGACCTCTACATCTACATTCAGCGCCAGCAGATCACGCACGGCATTGGCGTATTCGGCGCGATTGAGGCGATGGAATGATTCGGTGCGCCCAGGATTGGGATGCTCCAGCGCGAACTGGTCGAGCGCGGATTCCAGCCAGTTGGCGAGGGCCTCGTAGTCTGCTGGCGGCGGGCGTGGCATACCGGTCGGAGGCATCTGTCCGGAGCGCAGCTGGGCTAGAATTCTTTCAGGGATTTCTCCGTATTCTCCGATCTCGCTCAGGTCGAGATCGCCGAAGGAGAGTTCACCGGCATAGATCTGTTCGTTATGGCAGGTGATGCAATACTCGCCCAGGGTGAGTTGGTAAGCGTAAAGTTCATCCGCCGTAGCCGCCTGGGCCTGGGCGCCGGGAGAGAAAGTAGCGGCCCCAGGCAAGGCAATGAGATAGGCCAGGGCGATCGCGGGTAACGACAACCTGCAGAAGGGAGCTAGTGACAGCCTCGGTGTCATCATCGGTCAGACCCTTGTTATTTTTAGGCTAAAGTTTTTTTGGAACTAACTTTCTTGGCACTAAGCGGGACATTCCAATACTATGGACCTATGCCATTATTCAGAGCTGCCCCAAGTCCCCGCAGCCCACCCTAATCTGCCACCGTCTTACCGGGCTGTCAATGCGGGAGACGATGCCTTAGCATGGATCGAGATGACTAAAAGACCAGGGTTCACAGTACCGATCGTCGCCGCGCTGGTCGCTATGCTGGCCTGGCCGGTTGTTGCGTTCGCGCAATCTTCAGCGTCAATCTCTGCACCGGAAATTATCGCAGCACTGAGAGCCGGAGACAGCGAGCAGGTACGCACACTGATCCGCTCGGGCGCCGACGTCAACGCAGCCCAGGGCGACGGCGCCACCGCATTGCACTGGGCGGCGTATCGCGATGATCTCGACGCGGCCAGCTTGCTGATCGGGGCCGGCGCCGCTGTCAACACCGGCAACGAGCTCGGTGCCACACCCCTGTGGTTGGCAGCAATCAACGGTAGCCATTTGATGGCAGGGCAGCTGCTGGCAGCGGGGGCTGACCCGAATGCGGCACTGAAGATGGGTGAAACGCCCCTGATGACCGCGTCGCGGTCGGGCAATCTGCAAACCGTGGCGCTGCTGCTTGAACGGGGCGCCGATGTGAATACTGCCGAGGACGAACGCGGGCAGACCGCTCTCATGTGGGCAGTGGCCCAACACCATTCCCATATCGTCGCTTTACTGATAGAGAATAACGCCGACCTTCATGCCCGCACCGAGGTGTGGTACCAACTGGAGAATACGGCGGGCAACACCAATACCAGCGGCAACTTCCGTATGGCCCATGGTGGCTCGACGCCGTTGTTGTTTGCGGCCCGCAACGGTGACATCGAGACCGCTCGCGTTCTCGTGAAAGCCGGCGCCGACGTCGAGGATACCGAAGCTTCCGGTGCCAGCGTGCTGGTCATCGCGGCACATAGCGGGCACCAGGCGCTGGCGATCTTCTTGCTGCAACAGGGTGCCGATCCTAATGCCGCCACCGCTGGATACACGGCGCTGCACGCGGCCGTGCTGCGCAGCGAAGTCGAGTTGGTCGCGGCCTTAATCGACTCCGGTGCCGATCTGAATGCGCTCATCGAACATGGCACAGCCGGTCGTCGTTTCAGCGCAGACTTTAGTATCCGTGCCCAATTAATTGGCATGGATGCGTTCTGGCTGGCCGCAAAATATGGCGAAGTCGAAATTCTGCGAACGCTGCTCGAACGCGGCGCCGACCCGTTCTTCGTCAGCAGCAGTGGGGTGACCACACTGCAGGTGGCGATGGGCAATTCCGGCTCTTCCCTGGATCATCGCCGCGATCGTATCGGCAACGCCGCGCTGGACGGGGAAGACGAAGAACGTCGGACTCTGAAACTGGCACGCATCCTCATCGAACTCGGCGTTGACGTCAACGCCGCCGACAACCGGGGCCAAACCGCACTACACCATGCCGTACTCAAAGACTTCGAATCCGTAGTCCAGTACCTGGTTGCACAGGGCGCCGCCATCAACGCCACCAACGAACGCCAACAAACGCCGTTACTGTTAGCAGCCACCTCCCAGACCATCCCCGGCACCAATGGCCTGCGCGGCACCCGCCCCGAGATAGCCGAATTCCTGCGGCGGCTAGGCGCCCACGAATAGAGCCTGCACCC
>CAJXIY010000034.1 GCA_913054495.1 uncultured Gammaproteobacteria bacterium
ACACCGCCCCCTGCAATTCCTGGATCAGGCCATAAATGATTTCATCGATTTGCAGATGATGGTCTTCGGTATCCGGTCCAACATTGATAATGATGTGCACATTGCCATCGCCGATGTGCCCAAACAGCCCAAATATGGCAGTTGGCCAGTGGGTCCGCAGTCGAGCTTCAACTTCTTTGCCAAAATAGCCCATATCGTCAATATTGAGACTGACGTCATAGGTGTGCATTGGACCGACGCTGAGGTAGACCTCGGCTGCTGCGTCGCGAACGGTCCAGAGATTTTTAATCTTGGCAATTGAATCTGCCAGTACCACTTCATCCACTAATTTTTTTTCCGAGGCAGTATTCAAAACGTTAACGAATAACTCGGTATCCTTTTCGGCGTCGGATCCCATGCTTTCGATCAATACATAAAATGCATGATGCCCTGGAAGCGGCACACTGGCATGGGCTACGTGCTCATCGATGAGCGCGTAGGTGTTTTGCCAAATTACCTCGAAAGCACTGAGGTTGGAGCCCAGGTTGGCTTGCACGTGTACTAACAAATCGGCCACTTTGTCGAAGCTCTCCACCCCACACATGGCAACTACCTGGCTATTGGGTTTCGGTGCAAGCTTCAACACCGCGCGAGTAATCAAGCCCAGGGTACCTTCGCTGCCGATAAACAGTTGTTTGAGGTCATAGCCAGTATTGTTTTTGCGCAGCTTGTGTAGCCCGTCGATGATGGTGCCGTCTGCAAGCACGGCCTCGACCCCAATCACAAGCTCTCGGGCCATGCCGTAGCGAATAACCCGGTTGCCACCGGCATTGGTGGAAAGATTTCCACCGATAGTGCAACTGCCACGGGCGCCAAGATCGAGGGGAAATAGCAGGCCGTTAGCATCTGCCTGTTCCTGTATTGTTTGCAGTTCCACCCCCGCCTCCACCGTCATGGTGCTGGAGAACCGGTCCACTTCCAGGATTTTCTTCATGCGTTCAAAGCTCAGGGATATTTCTCCCTGCAGCGGTGCTGCTGCAGACACCAGGCCGGTCATGCCGCCCTGTGGCGCGATCGGCTGTGAGGCGCCATGGCAGGCTTTTAGAATTTCCGAGACTTGCTGGGTATCACTGGGGCGCAGTAGCAGGGCCGGCGCAATAGCGCGCGCTCCCATCAGGTCCTCGTAGTTTTTCGTCGCAATGTCTTTGCCTTCGCGGAACCCCCCTGGACCCACAATACCCTTCAATTGCTCTATCAACGCTGCCTGTGCAGCAGGCTCAATCGCGCCCATGTCCGAACCCATCCCCAGCAAAAATCCACGGCAGTTTACCATATTCGCCCGTGCAGACTAGATGCAGATGGGCAAAACCGGTAGAATGCACTCAAGCAGATCTTGGTAGCCTTTTCGTCTGTAGTTTCAACCTGGACTTTGGCTTCTAATTCTTGCTCTGGAGTAACTCGTGAAGAAGATACTGGCCATTATTATCATTCTTGCGGCCGTTGGCGGCTGCAGTAACTGGGTTGGCCTCACCGTCGAAGGCGAAGGCGTTCGCCTAGCCACGGCAGCTGAGATCTCAAATTGTTCCCGCCTCGGCCGTACCCGTTCACAGACGCTGGACAGGGTCGTGGGAGTCGAGCGTGGCGCCGAACGGCTGCAGGAAGAATTGCTTAGACTGGCCAGAAACGATGCAGGTGCCATGGGGGGCAACGTCATCGTACCGGAATCTCTTATCGAAGAAGGGGAACAAGTCTTCGGGATTTATTCCTGTCCTTAGTAGATTTCTTTCGTAAATACAGTTACCTGAGGAAAACCCCTACTCTCTCTCCTAATCTGATTAAAAAAAGACTTGAGTTAATTTAGATATTTAATTACTTTTCTAAATATCTAATGAATCATGTTAAAAAATAGTATGCAACAAGTACTGGAAGCCATATCCAATCCAACGCGTCGCAAGATCCTCGACCTGCTCAAACAAGGTGAGATGTCGGCAGGCGAATTAGGTGACCATTTTGCGATAAGCGGTCCGTCGATGTCTCATCACCTATCCAAGCTGAAAGCTGCAGATCTAATACTGCCAACGCGTCAGGGCCAGAGTATCTACTATTCAATCAATACCAGCGTGTTCGATGATGCTGCCCAGTTTGTCATCGGTTTATTTCAGAAGCGTGGAGACCTTACAAAATGAATTTCCTACGAGCGAATTTTCTAAGTCTGCTACCCCTGCTCCTGATGGTAGTTACGAGCGTCTTACTCTATCCGGATTTACCAGATGCTTTACCGGGAAGTTTCGACTTCGATGGTGAAGTGCAACGCACGAGTCCGAAACTTCTCATGGTTGTCCTTATGCCGGCAGGCTTTGTTGGATTAGTATTGGCGATTAATCTGTTAATCCGCATATCTCCACATAAATACTCCTTGCCCAATAGCAAGCGCCCCATGGACATCATCTTATTTGGCATGGGCACGCTGATGGGATTCATTCATTTCGCTCTGTTGCTGAACGACGGCGATGTGCAGCTGTTTGTGTTCTATTTCTCCTATGGTATGGCGGCATTTTTAATCATAGTGGGCAATGTAATCGAAAAGATTGAAAGGAATTTTTTTGTTGGTTTAAGACTACCATGGACGCTTGCGTCTACAGTAAATTGGCGGGCGAGCCACCGCTTCGCAGCAAAGTTAATGGTTGCAGGCGGCGTGATACTACTAATCAGCAATATCCTGTACTCGAACCTGATAGTCACCATTGTGATAGCGATCAGTACGGTCTTGATTCCCGTCTTGTATTCGCTGGTCTACTTCCTGTAAAACGAAAAGCCTGGATCTTCTTCTTGATTCGGAACAAGTGGATTGAACCATAAGCACTTAGTTTGCCGACTCTCTAGTCAAGGTATATAATTATCAGCCGGCCAAGTATAGAAAACTTAAGAGAGCAACAAGATGAACTTCATAATACGCCCCTGTCTGGAAGCTTTGGCAAATCCCGCAACTCAGCTTCGAAGCTGGCTAGTCGTTCTATTCCTTTGTTTCCACTCCAGTGTGACCTTTGCAGCTGAGCGGGCGATAGAAATTATCGACAGTATGGAGGCGCTTTACCAGGGCACCTCCAGTAGCGCGAAAATGACCATGATCGTGGAAACTCCGCAATACCGGCGCACCATGGAAATGCAGTCCAGCTCGATGGGAACGGAGAATTCCTTTATTCGAATTCTGTCTCCGCGCAAAGATCGGGGCATCGCCACCCTGAAACTGGATATGGAGATGTGGAATTACCTGCCCAAGATTAACAAGGTAATTAAGGTGCCCCCCTCGATGATGATGGGATCATGGATGGGTAGTGATTTCACCAATGACGACCTGGTCAAGCAAACCACCCTCACCGACGAGTACACGCTTACGCTGGAAGAAACCGACGAGCTGTACACAATAATTCTGGTGCCGAAGACGGAAACGGTAACGGTATGGGGCAAGATCGACTATGTTGTTAATAAACAGTATATGGTGCCAGTGGCGCAAAATTTCTATGATGACAATGGCGAGTTAGTTCGGAAGCTCGAATTTACGGACCTGAAAGAATATTCCGGCAGAATGATCCCTTCGAGGCTGGAAATGATTCCGATGAACAGGGAAGGTCATAAAACCATCATCATCTATGACGACCTGCAGTTTGACCCGCCAGATGTTGATGAATCGATCTTCACGCTTCGAAACCTCAGATCTCGATTCTAGGGACCTCTGATGCTGTTGTTAAAACTTGCCTTTCGCAATATCTTCCGTCAACGCCGTCGGTCCTTACTGACCGCCCTCAGCCTGGGCGGTGGGTATATCTTGTGTGTCTTCAGCTTCTCCCTCAGCGAGGGTAGTTACAATAGCGCCATCTCCTTTTTTATACTGGACCATACCGGCCATATTCAAATCCATCAAGACGACTATCTGCTAAGACCGAAGATACATAAAACTATAGATGACCCACAGGGACTGAGCGAATTACTCGACGCCAACGATGAAATTATCAGTCACACCCTGCGTGTGTTTGCCCCCGCTATCGCCTATTCAGACACGGACAATGCTCCAGCTCGGGTGATTGGTGTGGCGCTGGAACGAGAGAGAAGCACCAGCACGCTGGCTGTGAAAATCTCAGCCGGGGTATATATCGACGATACGCTAGACGCCGAAGGGTATTATTCGGCAATGATCGGGGCCGGGATTGCCAATAACCTGAATATTGGCCTCGACGATGAACTCATCCTCATCTCCCAGGGTGCGGACGGCTCTATAGCCAATGACATCTATATCGTCAGGGCAATTGTCGGCGACCGAACCTCTCCAGACAGAGCGACCGTGTTCCTGCCGCTAATCGCCGCGCAGGAATTCCTTAGCATGGTCGATTCAGTGCATGAGATTTCCATCCTGTTGCAAGATGATGGCGCAGCACGATCGGTAGCCACATCACTACAGGAACAGCTGCCGGAACTATCGGTAGCGCCATGGCAAGTTGTGGAGTCAACTTTCTACCAATCCATGCAAGCAGACAAGCAGGGCAACGTTTTCTTCATGGGATTCATCATATTTATAGTATTCATTGGCGTGCTTAATACCGTTCTTATGTCCGTGCTGGAGCGTACTCGAGAGTTCGGAGTGCTCAAGGCAATTGGCAGTAGGCCATTCAAGATTGCGCTAATGATTACCTGCGAGACCAGCTTACTGGCATCCCTTAGTTTAATCGCCGGACTCTTGGTCTCCGTGCCATTCACCGCCTGGTTCAGCGCTGTCGGTTTTGAGCTTGCCGAACCCATGAACATTGGCGGTATAGTGATGAGCCACATGACCGGCGAAATGTCCCTATATGTGTTTGGGGCGCCGCTGCTGCTGATTATATTTTTCGCGATTATTATAAGTATTCCAGCCGGCATAAGAGCCGCGCGAATATCACCCACCGAAGCCATGCGGAGTCACTGATGCTAACGATTAAGCTGGCGTTTCGAAATTTGTTTCGCAATACGCGCCGCACCATCCTGACTGTCATGCTGATTGCTCTCAGCCTGACCGCCCTAATCGCGGTCGATGGCGTCATGCGAGGCATGCTCACCCTGCTGGTGGAAAATGTCACCGGTACAATCGGTGGTGATGCACAGATTCATCGTGTCGGCTATCGAGAAAATCTGGATGTTGATCTGTTCATGGAGAATGCTGCAGAAATCGAACGGACGCTGCAACGAGACACATCCTTGAAATCCTATAGCCCACGAGTGATCAGCGGCGCTATGATTTCATCCAGCTATAACGTTGCAGCCGGCCTGCTTTACGGGATTGATGCCGAACGCGAACGCAGCACCAGTAAGGTTGAGCGGGCTGTACTGCGGGGGGAATATCTCGCCGGTGGGGACACTGAATTGCTCATTGGCCACTCTTTGGCTGAACTACTGGAAGTTGACCTGGGTGACCGCATTGTACTGACATTATCCGAAACCATTACTGGTGAACTCGCCCAAGCCTTATTCAGAATCTCGGGCATCCTGGATTTTGGTATGCGCGAGCTGGACGACAATTTCGTGTTCATCAATATCTCCGCGGCACGCAAAACCCTGGCAATGACAGACCAGCAAACCCATGAATTTGTGCTCACATTCTTGAATCCGGAGGATGCAGAAAACCCCGAGCACGGGATTTTTCAACAATTTAATAATACGGAGACTGAGGCTTTGAGCTGGCTGGATCTAAACAAAGAGATTAGTTTCATCATTGAAATAATGGCCTATTCGTCGTTGATGATCGGTGCGGTACTCTTTTTGCTGGCATCGCTTGGCGTTATCAATTCCATATTTATGTCAATCTACGAACGCATCTACGAATTTGGTGTAATTAAAGCCATCGGTACCCGTCCGTCCGAAATCGTTCGACTTATACTTTGGGAGGCTTTACTGCTGGCACTCATTAGTTGTGTTATTGGTATGTTGCTGGGTTTTGCAGTTGGCAGCTGGACTGCAGCTAATGGGATCGGTTTAGGCGAGGTCGAGTTTTCCGGTATCGCCATGGGTAACAACATATTTGGTGAATTTCACATCTCTCAGTTCACCACCTTTCCTTTTTTTGCGGTGCTACTAACCCTGGCCGCCGCGCTTTATCCCGCGAGGTTTGCTGCCAAAATTGTTCCCTCGGAAGCACTACAGCGAAGTCTTTAGGAGTTTGTATGACAGCCGTAATCTCAACCTTTGAAGTTTGTCGCTATTTCGGTGACGACCAGGAAACCATGGTTAAAGCCGTAGACCGGGTTTCCATCGAAATCGAACGAGGAGAATTTACCGCTATCGTAGGTCCTTCCGGCTCAGGTAAAACCACCCTATTGCATTTGTTGGGAGGGCTGGACAATCCAACTTCCGGTTCCGTGGAATTATCCGGTACCAACATTGCCGATATGTCGGGTGCGACGCTTTCTGACTTTCGACGAGATCATATCGGATTTATCTTCCAATCTTACAACCTGATTCCGGTGTTTTCCGCCGAAGAGAACATAGAATACATCATGTTGCTCCAAGGTGTTGACGCCTCGGAGAGAAAACGCCGGGTTGCCGATATGCTGCAGCAGGTTGGTCTTGAAGGGCTGGGAAATCGCCGCCCCAATAAGCTCTCCGGCGGGCAGCAGCAACGGGTTGCAATTGCTCGGGCTATGGTTTCTCGTCCGCAGATTATCCTCGCCGACGAACCCACTGCCAATCTCGACTCCAAGAACGGAATCGCCCTGCTTGATCTTATGAAAGAGCTAAACCAACAGTCCAAGATGACCTTTGTGTTCTCAACCCATGATGAAAAGATCATGAGCAGAGCCAGCCGACTTATTCATATGCACGACGGGGAAATAGAACTGGATGAATTAAGATAATCTATGCGCGGTATTTTTGTAGCCCTTATATTTTTTTGTTTGACCGGTGCTGGTTCTCACGCATTTGGCCAAATCAACTTCTCTGGGTATCTGAAAAACTATACTGTTATCCAGGATGCAATTAACAACGGTCCACTTCAACTCGATCGCAGCTACAGAATGCAAAACAGCGGTCGTTTCATGCTAGATGCCTTTAATGGCAACCAGGTCTGGCAATTGCATTATGAGGTGGGTCTGGATTCTACTTCAGAGTTGCAACGCATTGGAGAGTCGTTCCTGACCCCTGCGCGCCAAAGCTACCGACTTACCGACTTGGGATCAACAATCGGTCCCAGCGGTAAAAAAAATATCGTACCCCAAAACCTTGACCGCTTTAATGTGCAATTTCAGCTGGAGAGCGGTGATCTAACCATCGGTCGACAGGCAATAACTTTTGGTTCTGCCAGAATAATCAATCCTACCGACGTGTTCCTGCCGTTCGATGTGAGGACGCTAAATACCGAGTACCGAATCGGAATCGATGCGGTACGCTTCCAGAAACCTATGGGTCAGCTCGGCGAGATCGATATGGGTGTCATCCTTGGTGCCGATGGCAAACCAGAGAATTCGGCTGTATTTTTTCAGCTCTTGACGAATGTTTCCGGCAGTGATTATCAGTTCACGGCCATGCGCTTCGCCGAGCAAAACCTGATCGGTGCCGGCATTCAGTCTGCCTTGGGGGTGCTTGGTTTTTGGTTGGAAGCGGCCTATGTTAGCGGTGATGAAGACTACACTCGCGCCTCTATCGGTGTGGACTATGCCTTTAACGAACGCGTATTCGGCATGATTGAATATCACCACAACGGCGCGGGTTCGAGCAATCCCCATAACTATCTTGAGAAACTGGATGACAGCGCCTATACGGCAGGTGGTGTTTTCTTGCTGGGAAAGAACTACCTGATTCCCGTTATCAGCTGGCAGCAAAGCACTTTGCTCACCCTCTCACTGCAGTCATTGGCGAATCTGGATGACGGCTCGATGTTTCTCAGCATGAATGCCGAGTACAGCCTTTCAGACAATTGGTATATGGGATTGGGTTACTATCATTTTATCGGAGAAGACTTTAACTTTTCCAATGAAATTCCGAATGACGCCCTGTTTGAATTTGGCTCTGAATATGGCAGCAATCCGGATTCGATTTTTGTAAGCTTACGCTACTATTTTTAGCTTAGTCTACTTATGGCCTGGCGATTGCCAAGGTGGGAACAGCCTAAGCTTTTGTAGAAAAGAAGACTAATCCTGCCTCCCTGGTCCCATCGCGCGATGCAATTTAGCGCCACGCAATGGGCAGCTGTACGCATTGAACGGCACCAGGGATCGGTGTAAATATTTTAACAGCCGATTGCAGCTAAACCTTAAGCTTTCGGTCGAAGATTTCTCTGTCGAACTCCCCTTCCCAGTTGGCCACTGCCGTGGACACAGAAAGGTCTCCCGCAACATTGACACTGGTACGCAACATATCCAATGGCCTATCGATAGCAAATATAAAACCTATAACAAGGCCAATTTGTTCCGGTGCCATACCGATGGTATCCATCACCGCCGACATCAGAAAAATAGAGGCACCCGGAACTGCGGCAGTACCCACCGACACCAGTGTAGTAGAACCCGCGATTAATAAATAATCGGTCAGACTAAGGGGGATATCGAATGCCTGGGCTGCGAACACCGAGACGATGCCTACATATAGGGCCGTACCATCCATATTGATCGTTGCCCCCAAGGGCAGCACTGTGGAAGCCACAACTGGCTTGATTCCAAGTTTTTCTTCCGCCACCGACATCGAAACTGGCAAGGCTGCCAAGCTTGAAGACGTAGAGAATGCGACCAGCATGGCGTCCCGTGCCCCACGAAAGAACAACAATGGAGAAAGCTTAAGCGTAAAGTGCATTATCAATAGACCATGCACAATGATCAGATGCGCGACGCAGCCGAGAACCACGGCGACTGCGAGCGTAAACAAACTCGAAAGTGCCTCTACACCTTGAACTCCTGTCGCAACAGCGATCAAGGAGAATGCTCCAAATGGTGCTACTTCCATGACCCAATGGGTAATGCGGAGCATCATCTCTGAGCTCGACTCCATAAGATCTGCTACCGGTTTTCCCTTCTCGCCGAGGGTAAGCAGGCTCACGCCTACCAATAGTGCAAAGAAAATTATCGCCAGTATATTGCCTTCTGCCAGGGCTGCGATCGGATTGGAGGGCACGATACTCAGCAGTCTATCCGTAAGTGGCATAGCCTCCGCTACTTCACCGGGAATTGCATTCGAAAAATCGACACCGACACCGGGTTGTAGTATTGCTGCCAGGATCAGGCCGATTGTGATCGCAGCCAGTGTGGTGCCCATATAAATAGCGAGGGTCCTCGCCCCAAGAGAGCCCAATTTACTGGGATCCCCCATGGAAACAACACCGGAGATCAAGGTAACGAATACCAGGGGCACTACTACCATCCGAATCAGCCGGATAAATAGCGTTCCCACCCAGGCGATACTTTCCGTACCCGGCCCCCATATCATGCCAACGATCACACCGAGTACCAGCGCACCCAATATGCGTTTCCAAAGCGCTATTTCAAACCATGTTCCAAGCATCGTTATCCACCTATTATTATTGCTGGGACTGAGCTGACTCTTACGGGCCTACGCTGCCTCGATGAAGGTTATTGATGAGCAGCAAAACAAATTATGCTTGCTAGGAGACTATAGAAATTCATACCATAGTTCCAGTAGATAGTTCCAGCATTTAGTGTTCCATCGAGCGGTAGCGGAAAATGGCAAAGTGGATACAAGGTACGGTGGTCGACAATATTCACTGGACCGAAAATTTATTCTCCCTGAAAATCGATGCCGACGTCGACAGTTTCACGGCGGGCCAATTTACCAGCCTGGCGCTGGACATCGATGGCAAGCGCATAGCCCGCCCCTATTCTTATCTTAGCTCACCTGATCAACAGCCTATCGAGTTCTTTTTTTACACGGCCGTCGATGGTCTGCTATCCAATGCCATGGTGAAACTGAAAGTCGGTGATTCTATTTGGGTAAAACAGCAAGCCAATGGATATTTTGTCCTGGATGAGGTCCCCGGCGCGGATGAATTATGGATGCTGGGAACGGGAACTGGAGTCGCCCCCTTCTTCTCCATACTCCATACCGAGGAGGTCTGGCAGCGTTTCAAACGCATAGTCCTGGTGCATGCAGTTCGAACCGAAGCTGATCTGCGTTATCAGGAGTTGGTGCAAGCCCTTACGGAAAAATACGCTGATCGCTTCCGCTTTCAGGCCTTCGTCAGCAGAGAAGTGTGTCCCGGCACCATCACCGGTCGGGTCCCTGCCGCTATCGAAGACGGTTCACTGGAAGATGCCCTGGGCCTGCAGCTGGATACCGTAAGATCCCAGATCATGCTCTGTGGCAATCCGGATATGGTTAAAGATTGTACAGAGATCCTGAAGGCACGCGGCTTCACCAAGAACCGTCGCCGCACGCCGGGCCACATCACGGTTGAGAACTACTGGTAGGGTAGGGGTGGGGGTTTTCGAGCCTTGCTGAGTTGTTCATACATGGCACCGATATCGATAAGGTCTTGCTCACGAAACGGCGGGGCAAAGAGGGTAAGCCCGATGGGGCGCCCATCCTCTGCATAGCCCATGGGGACGGTTAAGGCAGGATAATTCGCCAGCGCCGCGATGCCGGCGTGCCGATTGTTGACTGATAGCAATACATCCAGCTTTGACTCATCAAACAATTGATCCAGTTGCGCCCTGGCAGCAGACTGCAGCTCCTGACGGATCAGTTCCAGTTCGGCGGCAGACAAATCCAGTTCGGCCATCATGTCCACCAGGCCCTGGCCATAGGGAGCGCGCAGGTCGGTATTGCCCTCGTTAAATGCCCGCAGCTCAGAAATTGATGTGATTTCGACTGCGGAAGACGCGAATCGATCCAGATAAAGCGCTAGGTCTCTTACCATCTCGCCGCCTAACAATTGGCTAAAGCGGTCATCCCTGTCCGGTGAAAACTCGAGTTCGATGGTTGTTGCTCCACTGTCCGCCAGCAGATGCACGGCGGCCATGTAATGGCTATTATCGGCGAGTGCTTCCACTATACCCAGGCGTTTTCCCTGCATATCTATAACACGGTACTCCAGGGAAAAATCATCGCTGATCAGTGGCATAGCCATATCATTCTGGTCATAGCCAGCCATGGCATTAAACATCACCACCACATCGGCGACGCTGCGAGCGATGGGTCCTGCGGTATCCAGCGTAGCTGAAATAGGTACGATACCGGTACGACTCAAATTGCCGGTTGTGGGTTTCAGCCCCACCAGCGAATTAGCACTGGCCGGCGACAGGATAGATCCGGAAGTTTCGGATCCTACTGCGACGACGGCGTAATTTGCAGCGGTCGCAGCCGCGCTACCTGAGCTGGAACCGCCGGTACCAAATGTAAAACGACCATAGGGATTCAGCGTCTGACCTCCAAGGGCACTATATCCGGACGGGCAATCATTGCAGAAGAAATAAGCCCACTCGCTGAGATTCGCCTTGCCCAGAATGATCGCCCCCTGTTCTTCCAGGCGGTCGGTGATGAATGCATTTCCCGTCATGTTTTCCCGTAGAGCGACAGCACCTGCCGTCGTGGGCAGACCATCGAAGCCGATGTTGTCCTTTAATAGCACCGGCATGCCAAAAATAGAATCGGCATCGACATTAGTCCCACCACTGCGCAACTCATCTAGCATGCGGGCCCGGGTTATGGCTGCGGCGTTCAGGGCAATCACCGCATTGATGTAGCGCTCGTCATCTGACTCTATTTCACGGATTCGGTAAATATAAAAAGTCACTATCGCCTCATAACTAAGCCTGCCTGCTGCCACAGCTAGCTGCAGAGAGCCGATGCTTTGATCGAGGATTAACGGCTTCAAGGCCTCATAGTCGCTTGCGGTAAATTGGCTTAACTCCGCAGCGAACGCCTGCCACAGGTCATTCTTGTCCAGCAACTTCGAGTTAAGCAACTGGAAATGCATGCGGGGGTTTTCATGCCCGGCCAGTTCCGCCAGGTCCGCGGTTTCATCGTAACGTTGCCACTGCGCGCTGGCACGATGCACTGGCATCGAGAGCAACAATATCAGTGGCAGAATAATTTTGCAGCAGGATAGGTTCATCGGCTTAGGACTATTGGCTCATGACAGGTGGCTGCTCGAACCGATGATAGTGCCAGGGGCAACAGAGCACAACGTCGGGCATCCTATTCGTGACGCAGGGCTTCTACCGGGTCCATATCGGCGGCACGCATGGAGGGATAGATGCCGAATACCACACCAATCAACGCAGAGATTGAAAAGGCGAGCAGGGGCGCAACCGGCGTCACAATGGTCGTCATACCCCAGAATGCAGAAATAACAAAAGGTATAGCAATCCCCAGCACCACGCCGATCACCCCACCAACAGCTGACAGGATGACCGCTTCGATCAGAAACTGGGTGATGATGTCTCTCTTCTTGGCGCCGAGAGCCCGGCGAATGCCAATTTCCCGGGTGCGCTCGGTCACACTGGCTAACATGATATTCATGATGCCAATGCCACCCACTAACAGCGAAATACCTGCAATCGCACCGGCAACAATTTGATCACGCAGCGCACTTTCCTCGGCTTGCCGCAACAGAGCAAGGGGTATCTCGATTGCATAATCTATGTCCTTATGCCGACGCGCGAGAATTTGCTCAATAATTTCCCCAACCTCGATTACACTTTCTTGATTATCGACTTGAATTATTGCTTCGTGCAACTGTACAGTTTCCCTTTCCATGCCGCCGGCAGTTTGTCGCGTCGTGGTTTCTCCAAAACGGCTCTTCGAAGAAGTAAACGGGATATAAATACGACTCGGTGCCGCGTTGGAACTTCCGGCCTGGTTCTGGCCAAGATTGGAAAAACCCTCCGACTCCATGATGCCGATCACATTGTAGTAGTCACTATCAATCTTGATGGATAGACCCAGGGGGTTGTCGATGGGAAAAAGCGCATTGGCGACTTCGTCGCTCAGCACCACTACATTAGCGTGATCCCGCATTTCAGTTTCGCTGAAGAAGCGCCCTGAGCGCAGATTGTAGTTTCGCGACGTGGGGTAGTCCACGGCGGTACCGACCACATCTGTATTCATACTTCTACCAAGATGCCATACATTCTTCTTCACTATGCGCGAGGCGATCACATTGGAAATGCCGGGAATCGAATTACGAATGGTTTCCACGTCGGCAAGTGTTAGCCCATAAACTATGGCTTGAGGAGGTCCGAATCCCCGATTCGAACTCTCTTCAACTTCGGCGGGTTTGACACTCTTCAATAGAATGTTATTGGCGCCCAGGTCACGGAATTGTTGCTGCGCCTCGAAGCTGGCACCTTCGCTCACTGCCAGCATGGCGATTACGGCTGCCACTCCAATGACGATACCGAGAACCGTTAATAGCGACCTCAATCCATGGGAGTAAATACTCTTGATTCCAACCTGGGTGATTTTTTTGAAGCGAACGAGCCTGTTACCGACCCGCACCTTCGATCGATCAGGCCGCCGCCTGGGCTGGACTGTTGGCTCAAGAATTGCGTCGGTCATCGCTCTCTACCTTACCGTCAAGCATTCGAACCCAACGCGGGGAGCGTTCCGCCAATTCATCGGAATGGGTGATCATAATCAGAGTCTTTCCCTGCTGATTGAGTTCATCAAATAGATCCAGAATTTCCGCACCAGATTTGGTGTCCAGATTGCCGGTTGGTTCGTCCGCTAAAATGATCAAGGGGTCAACTGCGAGCGCACGGGCGATAGCAACCCTCTGTTGCTGGCCTCCGGACAACTCGAAGGGCTTGTGATCGATTCGATCATCCAGGCCCACTCGCTCTACCAATCCCATTGCGATCTCATGACAGTCTTGTTCCGAATAACCCTGATAGAACAAGGGCATCTCGATGTTCTCCAACACATTGAGTTGTTGTATTAAATTATAGGACTGAAAGATAAATCCCAGGCGCGCGCCGCGAATTGTCGACAGTTCATCGTCATCCATTTCCGATGTGTCTTCACCGCCGAGATAATAAGTCCCCTCGGTAGGTTTATCCAGACAACCCAGTATGTTCATCAAAGTGGACTTGCCGCAACCGGAGGGGCCCATTATGCTGACATACTCCCCCTCGTAAAAATCCAGGCTGATGCCATGCAAAACTTCCACGGCGAGAGCCCCCATGTAATAGGTTTTGCGAATGTCCTTCAGGCTGGCAACGACAGACTGCCCCACTGAATCAATATCAGCTGGCGTGTTTCCAATGCCTGTTGCTGGGTTTGGTTCAAGCGAGGTCATAACTTATCTGCGCTGTACTTCACACACCCAAATCGGTGAGACTCTGTTGAGGTGGTAACAGCAACACTTCATCCCCCGCCCGCAATCCGCTGGTGATTACGATAAAGGAGTCAGAAAAGGAGCCAATTTCGACTTCACGACGTTGGGCACGACGCCCATTGGCGAGATACACCACTCGCTTGTCATCGAAGTAGGTCACTGCCTGGATGGGCACATAGACCACATCGGCAAGCCTTTCCACCAGAATTTCCACTTCTGCACTCATGCCGGGTCGCAACCAGTCATGGGTCCCGTCTATGGTGATGGTGGTGGGATAGACCTTGAGATCCGGATTCATAAAGGCATTGGCGGAATCTGCCACCACTGCCACCTTGGTCACCCGACCGGTCAGTGTTTCATCCGGAAAGGCGTCTATCGATACCGATACGGCCTGACCCACTGCCACCCGCTGTACCGCCGACTCATGGATATTCACCTTCACCGCCATCTCGCGCATATCGGGAATGGTCAATATCGACTGCCGCTCGCGCACGGTCGCACCTTCCTGTATCGCTTCCTGACTACTGCTACGATAACGCATGGAATTTTGATTGGCAGCGCCATAGACCACCAGCCCCGGGCGCTCAGCATGGATGGTTGCGAGTTCTATTTGCTCCTCAATATCCGCCAACTTCACCCGCTCCAAATTGAACTTGCGCTCGGCCGAGCTGAAGCGAGCGGCCTCCTGTGCTTGCTCCGCCACGTTTTGTTTAATCTGGCGCTGATACCCCATGATGGCGTTTTCGAAATCTGACAACTTTTCCTCGGCATCTTTAGGAAACGTGTATTGAATATATAACTTCAACGCCGTTTCCTTCTCCGCCTGTTTGTTACCGGCTTTATTGAGGTTAAGTTCCTCGGCCTCCAATTCGGTTGGCGTGATAAAACCCCTGGCCTCCAGTCGACGTTGCCCTTCGATACGATCCTGGGCCAGCAAATATTCTTCTTGGGAAACCTGCAGGTCATCCTGCAGTGAGCGCAACTCCTGCTTGGCTTCGCCATCTTCCAAGATATCGATGTCAGCATACTGAGTGAAATCCAGCCGATCACGGATGGCCATGTAGCTGTCGTCCATGAGCAGATTAGCCTGCATTTCCAGGGTATTTGATCGCATGGGCTCCAGCACCAGGGCGGGTACGGCGGGTCGAACCAAGGGGCCATCTTCTGTCTCGAGTGACTGCTCACCTCGTTGTCCGCCTGCCGGGAAACCACCCGGTTGGCGCTGACTGCCACCGCGTTGACCTCCACCTTGCCCGAAACGCTGCATGCGCTCCAGAATTTCTGCCGGCAAGTCACCACCGTTTTCTGCCATCATTTGTTCAATTCGTTCGCGCATTTGCGCTGGCATCGATTCCAGGTCACTGGGATCGAATCCAGCCCCACCGCGAGCGTTTGTCTGCGCGTTACGTTGCCGCCGCACTGCGTCCGCGCGGTTGCTTGCTTCGGCCGATGCTGCCGCCAAATCTGCCGCGTCTGCCCGTGCCAGACGTTCCTCAATTTCCAATTCCGTAACAATGGCATTGACTATCTTGCCGCCGAGGAACTTCTCAAAATCCAGACGGGCGAAACGCACATCCTGTCGCGCATCGTTCAGATCCGTCATGTTTTGATTAAGTTGAATTTCGTATTGGGCCTTACGTTCTATATACGTAGCCTCGGCAGTTTCTACTGCAATTTCCTGATTCAATTGCTGGTCGATCAGCTGCGACTTATCCAGTTCTACCAGTATCATCCCGGCCGCCACATCTGCCGGCGTCACCCGATATCCTTCCTCGACAATATTGAGGATTTTTACGCCTTCCCGGCCTTTCACCCGTGATCGGATCTCCTGGGATTGCAGCGCCTCCAAAGAACCACCCTCCAGTACCGTAATATCCAGTTGCCCGCTACGAACCGCAAAAGTAATTCTGCCGGCACCGTTATCAGAGGAGCCACCGATCAGCGTGAACAGCAGCAGCATGAAAACTGCCGCACCGCCGCCAATTGCATACTGCGTGGATTTACCAGCGGCTAAAAACTGCACCTTCAATTCGCTTGCCCTGGCGGTTACCGGCTGCGGTATTTTCGCCTGCAACGCCTGCAGTACAGCCATCATCCTGGATAGAAAATTTTGCTTATCGGGGCTCATTTATGCCTTCCTCCCATTGACCGTTATCGTCAACATACAACAGACCTACATCGCGCCAGAATTCGAGCTTTGCAATATTATGACTTACGATGGAACTGGTTAGTTCGGTTCGTGAACTGGTTAAATCATTCTGTGAATCTACCGTGTCCTGAATATCTCCCAGGCCAAGCTCGGCTCTGAGTTCGGCTTCTTCGACCCGACGTTCGTTTATCTCCACACCGCGCAGGCTGATATCGTAACTCTTGCGGGCTTCATTCATTTCCCGCCAGGTACGCAACACATCAATTTTAACGGCGTCCAATGCCAGCACATAGCCACGGGTCGCCAAATCGTAGTCAATGAGTGCACGCCGGTAATTATTCCGCTGGGCCTTATTATCCAAAGGCAGATCGAATCCGAGGCCTGCCGAATAGACCGCGTTCTCAAACTCCAGTTCGCCAAAACTACCGTCGGCCGCCCCGGGTACCGATACCAAAAAATTCAAGTCCAGTGCGATATCCAGCTCATCGGCGGCCAGCTCGATGCGCCGTGCAGCATCCTGCACCTGGTCCAATTGCGTATAGAGATCCAATCGGGTCTGGATCGCCATCGCGATAGCCTGCTCCAGATCAACATCCGGACTGTCCATGCCGGTTGCCGCAATCAACATCATCTCGTTGTCGTCCAGGACTATATTATCCTCTGCATTGAGACCGATCAGTATCTTGAAATTGTCCAGACCGCGCTTGTAGCTGGTTATTGCACGGGTCCAGCGTAAATCCGCCTGCAGTGCCGACTGCTCCAGCCGGCCAACTTCCAATAGAGTGGTCAATCCCTCCGCCTGAAATGCCTGTTCTCGCTCCAGCGAAAGATTATTCGCCAACAGACCGGCATAGTTGTTAGTTGCCGTCTCCCGCGCCAATAACACCACGTAATATTGCGAGGCGACCTGAACCGCAAATTCCTTGCGGAAACGAGTAAAATCTCTTAACTGATATAGCAGATCCCGCTCCGCTTGCAGCAGCGCCTCGGTTTCGATATCGGAACCGAAATCTCGTAACAACGGTTGAGTAAAAGAACCGATCAGTGCGCCGGTACTGAACTCGCTGACATCGCCGCTCAGAAACCGGGTAAAGTTATTGGTCAGATTCAGGGCGATGGCACCGCCACTCTTGAGCAAATAGCGGGCCCCCAGGTTTGAACTGGCCACCACAGATTCGCTGGTGCTTGTTGGGGTCGCGCCAGTCATGGCCTGCATATCGATGACAAATTGATCTGCGGTATCCCATCGATAGTCGCCACTACCATTGGCACTAAAGGTCGGCGTGTATCGATAGCGGTCGAAGGTAAGGGCCAAGGCTTCCAGGTACAGTCGCTCTTTTTGAGTCTGGTAGTCCTTGCTGTGTTGGAAAGCCAAATCCAGCGCCGCATTCAAACTGATGATGCTGGCGCCGACTTCCCCTTCTGCTTCATCATCCAAAAAATCGTAGACCTGGTTATTCACTTGAAATGCAGTCAGATCGACTTGTTTCTCCTCGTCGATAAGCACCTGGTCGCTCATTCCAGCCACCAGTGGCGCTTTAGCGGCGATGGCCCCGTACGTTTCAGCGTCGGCGCTGTCGCGATAAGCGCTGTTACTACAGCCTATAAGGCTTGCAGCTATCAGCGTGAGAAAGAGATAATTTCGTTGCAATTTCATGGAGTTAGCGATGATCCCTGGTTTCCAGTCACAGATTGGGGAATTATACGCCTTAAAGACCGCTAACAGTCTAACTTTAGCGACAAAACGAGACCCAGGTACGTGGGATAACAAGTTGATTTTCTGCCCTTTTTTCAAGCACCGGGCGAGCCCAATCTCCGCTTAGGTTACATTACTTACATTTTCCTCCGGAATGCCCTACATTAGCCGCATTCTGAGTGACCATTAGCTGATTATCGTGGAGTACCGAGATGAGATATATAATTGCTGCCAGACATTGGCGAACCCTGCTGGCGTCGTTAGCCATGCTGGGCCTGCTCGCCTGCAGTGAGCAGAGCACTACTGGCGCTGAAGAGTCACAATCCCAGGAGTTTACCGAGTCGACACCGGCAACAGCGGGTTATCAACGTATAAACCAGGCCAATGAAAATGATCCCCTGGATGCGCAGATTTTCCAACTCGATAATGGTCTCAAGGTGTATCTCACGGAGAACCATGAATCACCCCGGTTCTATGCCGAGATCGCAGTGCGCGCCGGCAGCAAGCACGACCCGGCGGATGCCACCGGCCTCGCCCATTATCTCGAGCACTTGCTATTCAAGGGCAATCAACATTTAGGCACGCTCGACTATGCCGCCGAGGAGCCTTATCTCGACCGTATCGTCGAACTTTATGAACAACACTTCAATGCCACCGAACCGGCGGCGCGGGCGGAAATCTACGCCGAGATAAACAGCGTCGCGCAAGGAGCGGCAGAATTTGCGGTACCCAACGAGATTGATAAGCTCTACAACGCCATGGGCGGCACCGGCCTCAACGCCCACACCTCAAACGAAGAGACGGTGTACAAGGTGAGCCTGCCCTCCAATCGCCTCGAGCAATGGGCAGAAATTGAATCGGACCGCTTCGTTAACCCGGTATTCCGCATCTTCCATACCGAGTTAGAGACTGTCTACGAGGAAAAAAATCGCTCTCTGGACAGCCGCGGATTCATTATCTACGCCGCACTCAATGAAATGCTTTACAAGACTCACCCCTATGGGCAGCAACCGACAATCGGTACGATTGAGCATCTGAAGAATCCTTCTCTGATCTATATTCGAGACTATTTCGAGAGCAACTACGTGCCGAACAATATGGGCATCTTTATCAGTGGTGACATCGACATCGACACAACCATTGCCCTCATTAGCGAAAAATTTTCCCACTGGGAATCAAAGCCAGTGCCTGAAGTTGGACCCTGGCAGGAGGCTCCGCTGGTCGGCGCCGAGCGCCGAACCGTGCAATACCCGGGTGAAGAGCAAGTGCAGATTGCGTTTCGTACCGTAGGCAATGGCGATGAAGATAAGGAAGCACTGATTCTGTTGGACATGATCCTCGACAATCGCACCGCCGGCCTGATTAATCTGAATTTGAATCAACAACAGTTGGTGGCCGGCGCCGGCTCATCTCCCCAATTTCTCAATGACAGCGGCGCACAAACCCTCTACGGCGTGCCGAAGCAGGATCAGACCCTGGAAGAAGTTGAGCAGCTCTTGCTTGACCAGATTGAACTGGTCAAGGCCGGTGAGTTTGAGGACTGGATCATTCCCGCCATCATAAATGACTTCAAGAAGGGCCAGAAAGCCAGCCAGGAATTCAATACCGCGCGGGTCTCCATGATGCGCCAGGCTTTTATCGAAGGTGCGGACTGGGATTATTATGTTTCCGAAATACAGCGCATGGAGCAGTTGGGCAAGGCGGACGTGATCGAAGTAGCCAACAAGTACTTTGGTGACGACTACGTCGCCATTTATCAGGTGAATGCACAACACGACATTCCCGTGGTGGAGAAACCACAGATCGATCCGGTAACAATCGACCCGACCCGCCAATCCGATTTTGCCGGACAAATATTGGCCATGGATTTCACCCCCATAGAGCCAAGTTATGTTGAAGTCGACCGAGACTATCGGGTGATCGAATTTGCCGACGGCGTAGAACTGTATTACGCACCGAACCCGCTCAATGATCTGTTCTCCTTCTCCGTGAGCATCGATGTCGGCACGGAGGAAAACGAGAAACTGAACCTCGCCGCCGCGTTGATGGACGTCGCCGGCACCCCGAACTTAAGCAATGAAGAATTGCAGAAGCAGTGGTATCGACTGGGTAGCGAATTTCGTTTTGGCGCCGGAGAAAACAGCTCAGGAATTTCCATCAGTGGCCTCGACGAGCAATTTGAGGAAAGTGTTGCCCTGATGATGGAATTCATAAGATCTCCGGTAAGCGATCAGCAAACCCTGGAGCAGATGAAAGGAATCCTCCTGAAATCCAGGGTGGACAGGAAGAGTTCACCGCCAGCGATCTCCCGGGCGCTATACCTCTACAATCGCTATGGCGAGGAATCACCGATGCTGGAAGCCCTCACTACTCAGGAGATTGAAGCCACCACGGTAGAGGAATTGATGTCACTTCCCGCCAGCCTGCTGGACTATCAACATACCCTGTCCTATACCGGTTCCCTGCCACTGGAAGACCTGGTGGCAATACTCCGGCGGCACCACACACCTGCTGACGTGCTAAAGGAAACACCGGATTTTCGATTCCGCACCGCCCGCGATATCGATTCGACCCAGATTTATGTGGTCGGCCAGCAAACTGCGCAGGCACAGGTGCGTATCGAATACCCTGACGGCCTGTACTCGGAGGACGACAGTGTGCTGTCTTCAATCTATACAAATTACTTCGGTAGTGGCATGTCCAGTGTAGTGTTTCAGGAACTGCGTGAGGCGCGCGCACTGGCCTATTCGGTATCGGCTCGATATGCCCAGGGGGGCAGAATCAATGATCAGAATCTGATGCTGGGCGTGATCGGCACCCAGACTGACAAGACCGTGGATGCCCTCGTTGCATTCATCGATTTGATTGATAATATGCCGGCTTCAACGGAAAGATTCGATGAATCGGTCAATTCCCTGCTGAACCGCTATCGCACGTCCAAGGTTAGTTTTCGCCAGGTGATTGGTGCCGTGCGTGGCTGGGAGCGGCTCGGTATCGAGGGAGACCCAAGACGGCGGCGTTTCCAGGAATTGCAATCCGCCTCCATGGATGATCTGCTGAACTTCCAACGACAACATGTTAAAGACAGGCCTAAACTTATTTCCATCGTTGGCGATCTCTCCATCCTCGACACCGAGGAACTTGAGCAATTTGGTACGGTCCAACAACTCCAGGTGGACGATTTGTTCGTAGATTAGATGCGTGGGCAATTATCCATAACTCATTATCCACAAAAACCATGCATGAAATTGCACTCTCCGTTGCCGGACTGAACAAAAGCTATGGCGACTTCGAAGTCCTCAAGGACCTCGATCTGCAGATCAGGCGCGGTTCGATACACGGCCTGGTAGGTCTCAACGGCTCCGGTAAGACCACTACACTGGAATGTATCCTCGGATTACAGCCCTACCAGGGCGGCGACATATCGATCCTGGGCCACGCGCCGGCCGAGTTGCACGCGGCGAAGGGCAGTGTTGTAGGTATTTTCGATACCCCCAGTCTTCACCCCTATCTCACCGTACGCCAATGTATGCAACACGCTCGACTGCTCTGCGACCAGCCGACTCGAACCCCCCAACAGGTGGAAAATCTATTGGGCATCGAACGCTTCAGCGATTTTAAGGTTAAACATCTTTCTCTCGGCAACAAGCGCCGCGCCTCAATTGCCCAGGCCTTGTTAGGCAGCCCGGCGCTCATCGTGCTGGATGAACCATTTAACGGACTCGACGCCGGCGGCGTCGATGACGTGTTACAGCTCATCGAGACGCTCAACCGGGAAGAGGGCACCTCGTTTCTGCTTTCCAGTCATCAACTGCCTTACCTGGAACAGATCTGTAGCCATATCGCCATCTTGCACGGCGGGCGTATTGCGGTGAGCGATGAAACTGCCAATCTTCTGAGTCAATCTACCACCACGGTATTGGTAAAAACGGATCAGGCCGAGGCGGCAGCGGCAGTAATTAAGGCACTCGCCGGCTGCGAGCTGGTACAGATAGGTGCAGACGGATACCTGCACATCGTATTGGAAAATCTGGCATCCGCGGCACTCAATCAGGCTTTGATCGACCGGCAGATTCCCGTATCCGAGTTGATCCTGGAGCGGGCCTCACTGAGCAGCCTGTTTCGAAAGATCTGCAGCGAGGCGCAGTAGTATGAGCCTGCTGAAGCACTATTTTAACGGCCTGGAGACGGCAATCAGGGCAGAATTTTATGTCTCCCTGCGAACCTTCGGCAGCAAGCTGATCGTACTCGCGCCCGCCTTGGTGGTAGTAATGCAGTACCTCATAATCAAGTTACAGGAAACCTCAGCCCAGGCTCGAGACAGTCTGCTGGGCAGGAACAGCTTCGACGCCGCGGTGGCTGAAAATGCCTATGGTTATTTCGTAGATGGCTTGAGCACCGGTTTAACTATGCTGGGTTTGCTGCTGGTTGCACAGGCGGCTTACAGTTTCAGTTACGAGAGGGACGTCGGTGCAGTTCGGCATTTACTGATCCGCCGCATCAGCCGACCGAGTCTGATCATCGCAAAACTGTTCCACATTCATGTGCTGGCCATATTGTCACTGCTATTGTTAATGGCGGTGAGTTACATCTGTAGCGGCTGGTTTTGGGAATTCGGACCCATCGTCGAAGATGGCTTCGAACTCATCAGCGAGGCCGAGATTCGTGAAGAAATTGGCCTGGGGCTGCAACTCGCCATCGTCCCAATTCCCCCTGCCATCGCCTTTGGATTACTGATTTCGGTGTCGGCACACTCCACAACTCAGGCGATTACTACCGCGCTGGGGATCACTCTCGCCATCGACATATTTAAATCCACCCTGGGTGACTTCTCACACTACCTGTACGCTACATTCCAGCCTTCCCTGCTGGATCAATCCTACTTGCAGGATGTGAGCCGCATCGTACGCGGTTTTTCCGATGTGCTGGTGGACGAACGGGTGCAGCAATTAAATTGGTGGGTGCCATGGCCTGCTCTGCTAATCTTTCTCTGCCTGGCGCTGGTGATAGTGCAACGGAGGAAACTTTAATGTACCCGGATCGAACCGCTCTTCATCCTCGTAAATTTTTAATGACCCTCGCCACCTGCCTGTTACTCGGCGGCTGCGTCAGTTACGAACCCGCCGTGCTGGTGCCGTCGATTACCCTCTCCGCCGATGAGCTAAGCCTGGTTAATGAAACTGATAACAGTACCCCCAGCATCGATCTTGGCCTGGAAACCAGCCTCAACGAGAGCGACTCTCTCGCCAATGTCGAAATCCTTCCCGGGGTGCGGGTACGCAGCATCGTCGGCAATGGGGCGGCGGATTCAGCCGGAATTCAGGTAGGAGATATCATACTGACGGTGAATGGGACGGCTACCGATCACCCCGATGCGATCCTGGCTTTGCAAAATTCCGCACCGGCACCAGCAGCAGATGAATCTGAATTCAAATTCAAGGTGAGGCGCAACACGGTGGTATTTGAGGCAACGGTCATCGGTCGAATGATAAGCAAAAACCCACCACCACAGGAACTCTATCGCGTCGATCCGCTGGCGACTCGCGCCGGTTATCGCAGCGAGATCGTAAACATTCGCAATCGAGCCGATCTGGTGGCAGCAAGGGTGGTAGAGCTTTTCCCTGGTAGCCCATTACCGGCGGCCAATATTAAAGAGGGTGACCTGATTCTTTCGCTCAACGGCATCAATCTGAACTCGGCTCAGGATCTGATCATCAGGCTCAATCAGGAATTCGAGTTGGGTGAAAACGTGGTACTGGAAGTTTATGATGGCCGGGCGGTGACAGAAGTGCCGATTCGATTGTGGGATCCAGGCCGGAGAATCAGCCAGTTCTCCCTATGGCCATTGTTCAACTATAGCGCGTTCCTGAACCCGGCGAGTAACAGCCTGACGATACTGGATTTCTGGCTTTTCTCACTCTATAGCTACCAGCGGCTGGAGGGAGAACGATCCCACAGTATTTTCGGTCTATTCAACTTTAGTACTGACTATGGTGAGCTAACTGAAGAATCAAACTAGGGCAGCGCTGAATAATGGCAGTTGGCCTCTGGCCTTCAGGCGTTTTTCATTGCGAGTACGAAAACAAATACAGATCGGAGAGAAAATCGCCTCCCTCCCCTTTCTATTGGGATGGTTTTTGTGCCTCATTCCCCTGTGGTCAGCCGCACAATCTAACTATGTGGCGTTTGAACTGGCCCGGGAAGACAACTTCGAGCCCTTAATTACCGAAGACGTCGACGGCGACGGTGCCAAAGATATTATCATCTCACACTATCAACCCGGACTCGGTCGTGAACTGCATATCTATCATCAACAAGCTGACGGCAACTTTGCCGCTACTCCACAGCGGATCGAAATCAAAACCGAAATCATCGCGGTCGGTTTCGCCGATGTTCGAGGGCAGCCTGGCACGGAGTTAATTCTTTTCGCCGCCGATGCTGTCTACAGCCTTTCCACTGCCATCGACGGTTACGCCGGCAATATCCAGCAACTGCTGCAATGGGACATGATCGCCACCGTACCCAATCTGGAGAGGGTATTGTTCATCGACAGCATTGTAGACATTAACAGCGACGGCTTTGTGGATTTGCTCCTGCCCGGTGACAATGTTTACGGATTCTTTAAGGGCACCGGCAGCGAACAATTTGAGCTGGTTTCCACGTTTGCCACGATCAACCAGGCTATCCCTCAAGCCAGGCGCCGTGATGACGATCGACTCGACGCCAATATTTCCATCAACCCCGAACGTGGGGTGGTCGTCGAAATCACCGCCCAGGCACCGTCTCCGTACGCCGACTACATCGAGCAGTGGGGTGAAACAGAAGCCGAAATCACTTCACTGCTACGTACTGAGCAATGGATGCCAGCGGCAAGTCTCGCCCTGCTCGATGGCGACGAGCTGCTGGATATTGCATATATCAATGTTGGAGACGATGGCCGCGGACAACTAAATATCCACTACCAGAGTTTGGCAACAGGCTTTCGGGAATTGCCAGACTGGACTGGCTCTCTCGAGACCAGCGGTGATCTCCAACTCATCGACCTGAATAACGACCAGCAGGCAGATTTGTACCGTCTCTCCGGCGATGGCGATGAGTGGGATGCCCGCTTCTTCCTCAACCACGATGGCGAATTCGATCTTCGACAACCCAACCAGATCTTGCGTTTCTCCGGTTATGATGTTCGCCTCAGTTTTATCGATATTGCAACTGAAGCCCCACCGGTAATGAATGTGAGCTATTACACGGTGCCCGTGGTAGATGTCATTCGCAACGCCAGCATTCACCGTATTCAGCTGCTCTATGGCGCCGCTCAAGTTGAGTCGAATCTACTCTTTAATCGCCGACCCGATTCGCGGCTGCAGGAAAGTTTTTCGGCAAGCAATGTGCGGGGTCTCTCCGAGCAGATGTCGATGCGTTATGACGTCGACGGGGACGGCAGTGTGGACGCACTGTACATCACCGACAGTGGCACCTTGGCCGCAAAGAAAATTGGCGGAGATTTACGCATTGCCGATCAGCCTTTCTGGGAGTATGTGTCTTCCAGGACCGTGTTTGGATTTGAAGTTCTGCAACTCAATAACGATTCCAGGCCGGACCTTTTGTTACGCCATGGCACCGCCACTACCATATTGGTCTCTGCACCATGAATTGCTCTCGCTGGCCTGCGACCCTTGCTTTACCGATTCTTGTTGCAGGATTTTACTTGCCCTCGCTAGGGGCCGACCTGGAATATCGAAGTCAGGCATTTTGGTTTCCCGCCGAATCTGAAACCCTGATCGTCGCCGATACCAACGCTGACGGCCTGAGGGAATTGATCACGGTGCTCGATGATCGAATTCGAATCTATTTTCAAGGGGAGGATGGCTTCGATTTTGAATCCGGTTTCGATGAAATCGAACTCCCCGGTCAGGCGGTTGGTTGGGACATCAGTACGGCTTATTCGGAGCCCAACTCTGCGTCCATCATCGCCCTGGTCGATGGCAGCGAAGTACTGGTGTGGCATATAGAAGGACATGACATACTCGAACCACAAACTATAAAATCCGGGTTGCCTGGTTTCCTCAGCAAAGGCATCAATCGTCTCCACTTCTCCCGCGACATTAACGGGGATGGCAAGGACGATCTCATTATTCCCGGCGCCGGCGTGCTCAATCTTTTCGTCAGCCATGGCAAGCAGGGCTATCAGCAGGCACTCTCCGTGCAGTCTGATTTTCGAATACGAACGAATCTGAATGCTAGTGGACTGGAGGGCCGAACCGGTCAGGCGATTCGCATTCCCATGATGGAATTACGCGACGTCAATAACGATGGCTTCGACGACCTGGTCTCCCGCACCGATGAGAAGCTGGATGTGTTTGTCGCGGACGAGTTGGGTGAGCGATACTTCCCGGTCAGTCCCAGCTACAGCGTGAATATTGCAGAGATAGAAGCAAGACTCGGCGAATTCGATATCGATTCCCTGGATTTCTCTAATTTAACCGGCGTGCTCGCACTGACTCACGAAGAAATTCTTGAAGATGTGAATGGCGATGGTATCGATGACTTACTGTTGCGAGAAGGCGGCAAGGTCAGTTTGTTCATTGGCAGCGCGGGCGGCATGGATTTGCAAAAGCCCCGGCAGGTACTGCGTTCAGGTGGCAATGTATTGAGCACCTTCCTATATGATGAGGACGAAGACGGCCTTAAAGACCTGTGGCTGTGGCGGGTAGAATCCATATCGGTCGCGGATATTTTCGTCTGGCTTGCGCTCTCCGGCAGCGTCTCTATCGAAGCATTTATCTATCCTAACGATGGCGAACGTTTCGCTCGCCGGCCCACCCGCAAAATCACGGTGGAGCTCAAATTCCCGTCGGTTATCCGCCTGGCAAATTCTGTGAGGAATATTGCAAATGAGGCACAAAATCGGGACAGCGATGAAATTACGCCCACCCATACGGCTAATCTGGACGGCAACCGGGATCTCGAAGACCTGCTGGTACTGATAGACGATCAGCTAAAGATCTTCCTCAACAGCATTGAACCGACGGATGACTCGGCGGGTTTTCTCGGGGCGCTGGACTATAGCCGGCAACGGGATAACTACGAAATCAATATCCGCGAAATCCTCAATAACGTCTCCATCGGCGGTAACCCGCATCTGGACCTAATAGAGAATCGAATAGCAGACCTGTCCATAGATCTTGGGGTCGATGCCACTACCGGCGATATCATTCCGGCCCTGGTAAATCGGGACGCTCTGGACGATGTCTTCATGTTCACAGAATACGATGGTAGTCACATTCGGGGAATACTGCTACTCTCGAAATAAGTGAATTGCAGCCCGCCCAAGGCAGGGGCCAGGCAACATTTTTATGACGGTTAGCCTATGAATAAAACGGTCTGGATTGTATTGGGTGTTTCTCTGGTGATGGTCAATGTGGCCGCCGAGTTGGTGTTTTACTTCACCGGTTTCAACATCGTGATGCTATTTCGAATCAGCCTGGTACTCGGAATTACTACGATTGCGGCCATCTTTGTCGGTGCAAATATGCTGATCAACAAACTGGAAGAAGAAGAACCCCTATCCGGTCATGTCAGGGACACCATCGGCGCGGACCGCAAAAAATGCTGACTCTTAAATTGATTATCGAACTGGACTACGTAACCCTCCATGAAAATTGTCATCAGTATACTCGCAATAGGATTCTTAGCCGGCATCGTGTACGCGTACAACGCCCAACACCAGAGTCAATTGCGGCAACAACAAATCGAAGACTACGAGCGACAGGTGAATCGTCTCATGTCCCAGGTTGAAGACAATAGCCGTCTTCGCCTGAGCTTCGAAAATCGGCTCGGCGAATTGGAAAGCGAACTCACCACCCTCGGCAGTCAGCTCATATCTACGGCTAGGGAGCTGGAACTCGCACAGAAGCAGGTGAATCCGGAATATTTGCAGTTGGAGCGTGAAATAAGACAACGAATCACCTCAGAGTTGCAGACCCAAAGTGAGGGACGCAATCCCGCTTCCCCTCTAAGCTTGTTGACGGCTTTATCCGCATTGGAGCCGACAGAATTAGCTCAGCTCATGTCGCTGCAGGGACAGTTTGGTGGCTTCTTGCAGAATCTGGATGTCTCCGAGGAACGCAAGGAGATTATCATGACGGCACTGAGCAATTTGATTGCCGATCAGACCCAGTCCCGTATGGACCTGATGTCGGAGATGAGAAACCAGCAGCTAGATCGTAGCGAGATGCGCAGGAAGATGCAGGCACTGAGCAGCCCTGAAGCACAACGTGAAGCGCTCTCTTTTGACCTCACCGAAGATGAACTCGCCGCTCTGGCTGAATTCCAGGATACTCGCGACAGCCAACGTGGTGCCAGTCGCGCATTCAATTTTCAATCCGGCGCAGGGATCGGCCAGGGCGTCTCCGTCTTCAGCGGTAATTTACGCGATGCTCAGGTAGCGCCTCGTAACTAGCCAATTCAAGGTCACAGGGTCAGGTCGTGCTTGTTGCACGGCTTACTGGCTGTCTCCGGTTTTGCTGCCTATCTCAGGGTCAAGTCTTGCCTGTCGCTGGGCCACT
>CAJXIY010000035.1 GCA_913054495.1 uncultured Gammaproteobacteria bacterium
TTGATCAGGAACTTCCATGGAAAAGGTTTCTCCCTTCATATCATTTCGCTGTTGTACGCGTCCCTTTCTAACCTCTTTCGGTGCATCAACAACATAAATCTTCATTTCATATCCTGCTAAATCGACTTGGTCGTAAAATCGATCACGGATAGATTGCTGAATTAATCCTAGCTCAAAAATTACGTCAGAACCTGTTTCGACTATGTCGCACGCTATGCTCCAAATTTGATCGATACATCGATCTTTTCTTTCTATATACCACTCGACAAATTCCGATGAGGGGCGATCTGGACTAAATAGAGTGGCCATCCATTGGTCTAGAATTAGTCGAGGAACTTTATGTTCGCTACACAATTTTGAAGCCAGTGTCGATTTTCCCGAACCGACTGGCCCCTCTATAAGATGAATTTTTGCCAACAGCGACTCCCAAATTGTTTATTCAACACATGCATTTGTAACGCATAAGCAGATGTTTTATTGAATTAGCGTCTTTTACAAGGTGCTCAGTGTCCGCTTAGAGCTAGGAGCGGACACTTTATCGTGGATCAGCCGGTAGCGTGCGTTTGAGTGCTTCGAAAAGTTCTCAACCATTATTAATTCCATACGCCCCCCGATAAGGAATTATTTGGACACCCACATACTGTGGATAATTGATACACAGAGTTAGCTGGATATTTTTTCCGGTGTCAAATTTCTCCCTGCCGTGAAGAAAAAGCAGTCATGGAAAACTCTTTACTCTCGACGCGACTTATTGCAGCATCGAAAGCTGCCTTCTCAACTGATCAGGAGTCTTGCCATGACCTATCCGGGTCGAAATAAAAACCGGGATTTCTTCGGCGCGATAACGGTTACATTGCTGCTTTTGCTTCCTCAATTGGTAAATTCCCAGACTGCCGAAACCTTCGATATTAACCGCTTTAGCACCTTGGGTCAGGGGGTTTTTGAGACCTTCTATGTCGAGGAAGTCCAGACTTTGCAGGCGGTGCTGGATAGTGGTCTGCTTAGTACGGAAACGCTATTGCTGGTGACGGACACGGCCGACGGTAAACTTGCGCTAGTAAGGGATCAGATGGCCTTCCATCACATCGCCCAGGGCAAGGCGGCAGGCCTGGCGTGGATGGCGACGTTCTGAATCGTCTGCAACTCCGGGGTCAGTTTGGCTCCTGTGATCGATGGCAAACTTTATAATTTTGATAACGTCGGCCTCTATGACGGCCTCTTCGTGCTCGGGGATCAGCAAACCGAGACCTTGTGGAGTCACATGACCGGCGAAGGTCTATATGGTACTCACGCCGGTTACAGAATGCCCGTCTCAAATTTGTTGCAGATGAATGTTGGCCAGGCCTTGACCATGGACCCGTCTATGTCGGTTGCTATTTCCGACCATCCGTTCCGCGGTGGTATGGGTGCCTCCTTGACCGCTAGGTATGATCCAAATGACACAGACATCGAATTAATACGGGGGTTTGTTGTCACTCTGGGCAAAGAAGATACGCGCCTCGACCGCATGGAAATGGGGCTCGGTATCTGGGATGGTGATCTTCATCGCTACTATCCGGTGAAGACAATACGAGCCAATGGCAACTACCTCTTCGATGAAGTCAATGGGGAAAAGCTATTGGTATTCCTTGATCCGCTGACCTCGACACCCATGGCCATTTATTGGGACGCCAAAGAGGTACGTATCGAGGGCAGAAACATTACCCTCGATGGGGGCTATAGTATTCGCAATCAGCAGATTTTCGACAACCAGGGAAATTTTATAGAGGTAGACAGACCGCAACAGATGTTCACCCGGTGGTATGGATTTTCGCTTACTTTTTCTGATCCGGATATATTCGAGTAAACAGCAGCCGGAGCTTGAGGCAATTAACTATGAGAACATTCGCCTTACTTGCCTGTAGCTTGATGTTACTGGGCCTGGTTTCCAAACCACTGTACTCCCAGCAACAGGAGGCTTGCACGGTAACGGATAAGGCTGCGAATCTTGATTTCGTCCTGTTGGACATGGATGGCGCCGAGGTAAAGTTGAGTGACTACCTCGGCATAGTCATCCTACTGGATTTCTGGGCCACCTGGTGTGCGCCCTGTCGCATAGAAATTCCAGGCTTCATCGAACTATTCGACAAGTACGAGGCCCGGGGCCTGTCCATATTAGGAATTTCAGTTGACGATTCAGTTGATGCCTTGCAGTTATATGCTGAGGAGATGGAAATGGATTATCCCGTACTCATCGGCGACGGCCGGGACGATGTTAAAGATGCTTTCGGTCCTCTTTACGGATTCCCCACCACTTTTCTGATCAACAGAGAAGGCGATATTTGTCACCAGCACACCGGCTACGCACCGAAAGAGCAATTTGAACAGGAAATTCTGAGTCTCTTGTAGTGCCGGTAATGGGAAATCTCCTTCGACGCGCCAGCCTCTGCCCGCAATTCTGCTCCAGGCTGTCGTGGTCGCTGCCCCAGGCCAGGGAGAAGCCGCCTAAAGCGAGAGACAATGGAATTGGCTGCATCATTCACAATAATAACGAGGAATCCAGATGACAAAGCCAGATCAGAGCAGTTCCAGCGCTGAGCCAAAACCAGGTCAGCCGGGCGGTATCGTCAATCCCTATGCGAGTACATCAGCTCGAAACTACGCGTTGGTGCTGCTTACGGTTGTCTATAGCTTCAATTTCATCGACAGGCAATTGCTGTCTATCCTGCAGGAATCGATCAAGCTGGAGCTGGCTCTATCCGACAGCCAGCTCGGACTGCTGACAGGTTTCGCCTTCGCTATCTTCTATGTCACGGCAGGGATTCCTATTGCCCGCTGGGCCGATCGCTCCAACCGCAGAAACATTGTTGCCCTGGCCATCGGCCTGTGGAGTTTCATGACGGCGATCAGCGGCCTGGCGCAAAATTACACCCAGCTATTGGCCGCTCGAATCGGCGTGGGTGTGGGGGAAGCCGGTGGCAGCCCGCCTTCACATTCGATCATCTCGGACATTTTCCCCCGAAATAAACGCGCCAGCGCCCTCGCATTTTATTCAACCGGGGTGAACATCGGCATTCTGTTCGGCTTCCTGTTGGGTGGCTGGCTGAACGAGTTCTTCGGCTGGCGGGTTGCCTTCGTGGTCGTGGGTGTACCGGGTATCGTGATGGCGGGTCTGGTGCGTAGCACCTTGAGAGAGCCCATCCGCGGCCTCATCGAGAACAAACAAGTCTCCGACCAACAGGTGTCATTCTCTGAGGTGATTGCCCTGCTCTGGAGCCGGCGCTCCTTCCGACATATGGCGTTTGCTGCCGGACTCAATGCTTTTGCGGCCTACGGCACGGTCAACTGGCTGGCATCTTTTTTTATCCGTAGTTATGGCATGACCACTGGCGAGTTAGGTACCTGGTTGGCCCTGTCGTCAGGGTTGTTCGGAGCGATCGGAGTGTTCCTTGGCGGCGTGCTCGCTGACAAGCTGGCACCCCGTGACCAGCGCTGGTACGTGTGGCTGCCCTCACTCGTTGGATTTATTTGCGTGCCGTTTATGATCGCAGTCTACCTGGTGTCCAGCCAGTATGCTGCGCTGCTGCTGGCTTTTGTGCCAGGATTGTTGTTTAACGTTTACCTGGGCAACACCATAGCGACTAGCCACGGCCTGGTGGGACAGCGTATGCGTGCTACCACTTCCGCGATTCTGTTCCTGATTCTCAATATCATTGGCCTCGGTCTTGGTCCCTTTTCTATTGGTGTATTGAGTGACTATCTGGCGCCGAGTTATGGGGCAGACTCTTTACGCTACGCCCTGGTAATCCTGGTTCCTTCGATGATGTTCTGGTCGGCGTGTCACTTTTATCTGGCCTCCCGTACCTTGAGAGAGGACTTGGCTGCCGCTCCGGACTAGCATTCAGAGGTGCCCTAGTTGCCGACGCTGGCCCCAACCAGTTGCGCGACGGCAGATAGTGTGGTCTGGGCCGCATTGAGACCCAGGCGGAAATCCTCGTCGGAGAACGTCGCCCAGACATCCAGCGGTGTGTGCCAGGTTGGATTCCAGCCGGCGCCGGTGTGGGCGCCCCGTTCATTTTCCCGCAGGCTGATGGAGGGCACGATGTTCATGAACGGCGTGGAATCGGTGTTCGTCATATGGGGACCGACGCTGGCTGGATAGTCGGTGTTATAGGCATCGGCGGCGGCCTTGAACACGAATGCCAGTCGCATCGAGGCATCGGCAAGTTCCGACGCCGACTGAAACTCGATATTGACATCGGCTTCGGGTCTCTGTTCACCGCTCACCGTGCCGTCGGCGCGGGGTGCGCCATGATCCCAGAGCATCATGTCGTGCTGAATCATGCCCAACCAACGTGGTTCAGGGTACTGCCCCGAACCGGGAGGACTCTCGATTCCCTGTAGTTCCCGACGCTGTTCAACATAGGCCCCCGAGCCGTTGAGTCCGGTTTCTTCGTTGTTCCACAGCGCGAAACGGATCGATCGTTCTGTTTCCACGTCAGGGGCATTGAAGATGCGCGCCAGCTCCATGACCAGCGCCGTGCCCGAGCCATCATCATTGAGCGCTTCGTTGACGCCATGGCCATCCATATGGGCGCTGATAATGTACATCTCATCCGGATAGGTGGTGCCAACCTTGGTGCAGTACACCTGTTGGCGCTCCCCATTGACCGGCTCTTCTATATTGAGCTGGCGAATACGCAGATCTTCCTGCGCTTCCAGATCGCGATTGACGCCGGTACGCTTACGGTAACCGTAGATCGAGGAACCCCCAGGTCCATTGCCGTTGCGGCCGACAGCGCCGCCGGTGGGGGTGGTTAAATCGGTGTTGGCCGCCGCTTGTGGCCGCCGCGGTCTTGGTGGCCGAGGCTCGGGGTCGAAGGTATAGGTGATGCGCTGCGTGTTTTCGCAACCGACCGCCTGCAACCAGGCTTCTATCCAATCCACCGCCTGAGAATTGCGTTCGGTTCCCTGGCGTCTATCCCCGAACTGTGTGAGCCCTCTTATGGTCGTTTTATAGCTTTCCAAATCCAGACGACTGACAAGATCGCGAATGACATCGTCATCCTCTGCCTGTGCCAAGGCCAGGCCCGATGCTGCCAGACTCGCTGAACACAGACCCATGATCACAATGCTTCGGGAATTGGAAAACATGTGGACTCCCCCTCGGGATAAAAAATGGCATCAGCAGCATAAGCAAAGCTGCAGTTTGAGTCTAGTCGATAAGCAGCAACCGGCTTTAGTCCTGCAATAAGCGCGCTAACGCCGCCTGTGCCGGAGCATAACCACGACCGGCAGATTGCCGGTACCAGCGCAGCGCTGCCTCAATATTCGCCCCCACTCCGCGGCCCTCTTCGAGCATAACCGCGAGGCGGAACTGCGGTATGGCGTCACCCTGATCCGCCGCCTGCCGCCACCAGAACACCGCGCGCAGGTCATCCTCGGGAACCCCCGTGCCCGCCGCATAAATATTGCCCATATTGTGCTGGGCCAACATATTGCCAAGCAGCGCGGCGCGTTCATACCAGGATGCCGCCGCCACAGGATCTACTGTCTTGCCCAGGCCTTCGGCGAAGGCGGTGCCCATCAGAAATCCGGCTTCGGCCACATCCGCGTTGGCCAGGCGCTCGACATCCGCAATCACACCCCCTGCAACTCGCCGAGCCAGATCGAGGTCCCGAGCAAATCCCATGCGTCCGGTGGAGTGCACACGGGCTATCCACATGATGGCGAGTGTGTCTTCACTCGCCGCCGCGCGCTCGAGCAATAGCCTGGCCCGGTTGTCGTCGACATGACCGGCTGCGCCTGTGTACCAGGCGATTGACGCAGCCAGATCCGGGTTGAGGTCAGGTGTGGCGACACAGCCCGCGAGCAACAACACGCAGCAGCTCAAGGCGGCGCTTCGGCAAAAGACTCGCATTCGCTATTTCATCCTCTTCAGCGTGGACTGGTTTACACTAGGGTGGCAGTGCGTATTCATCGGCGTGTTCAATTACAAAAGGATTATGAATTTTAGGCAATTTTCCAGGGATGGCTTTCAGACTAACAACCATGACGTGAATCCGACTGCTGCCTTCCCCGGATCAGTCTACAGCCTGGGTTATCAGTTCCCGCTGTTCCAGGTCCAGAGCCGCGATTCTCTCCACTTCTTCATAGAAAGCCTCGAGATTTCCACCGGCCTGCGCGAGCACTTCTATAAAGAATGGAACCAGGTCATTGTATGAACCCACAGTAGACAACTGGGCGTTATTCAGGGGATTGGCGAACCAGGTATCATAGCCGGCATCGCCACCCCACTGTCGTTTGCTAGCTTCGTAATCGGCGCGCAACTGCGCCTTCAATGCCTGTTTCCGCTGCCGCATTTGCTGCTCTGGCAGCTGTTCCTGGTAGAGGCTGTCGAACTTGTCACGATAGCTTGTGACAAGTTCGACGAATTGCTGCTGGCGCTCGCGACTGCTGCGAGCGATGGCGATAGTTGCCGCCGGGTCACTATCGCGCAGCCAGCGTCGCAGCCCTTCTCTCTCCACCGCGGTGGCGAAGCTCTCGTTAAAGGTGGTGTCACCGGGAACATAGGCAACTTGATGAGCCAGTTCATGAAAAATTAATGCCGCCAGTTGGTAGTCCGGCCGGCGCATTACCGTACTCAGCAAGGAGTCCTCGAACCAACCCAGAGTAGAATAGGCATCGACGCCACCGGTGTAAACATCGAAGCCGCGCCGCTCCCATTCTGCGGCGAATTTAAGCGCCGCAGTTTCAGAAAAATAACCCCGATAGGCGACGCAACCGGCGATGGGATAACACCAGTTCACCGGCTCGGTCGAAAATTCCGGGGCAGCGAACACGTTCCAAACTACATGTTCTCTTTCCAAGTCCACATAGGTCTGATAGTTATCACCCACCGGCAACAATAATTCCTCGGCGGCAAAATCACGGATATCGAGGACGGCAGAGAATTTTTCCCGCAAGTCTGTGGGCAGATCATCGCTTTCGAGCAGATGTTGAATATCTTGTCTGCCAAAGACGATGGCCATTTGACCTCGTGCCGCCTGGGTGTAGTAACTCACGGTTTCGCAGGAAATCAACAGCACCGAAAGCCCTACCAGGATTAGCGCCTTAACTGTAACTGAAAGGGTTTTGAGGCGGATCGACGGCATCGATTCAGGACCCCTGCACCGTCACTACGATGGTTCGAGGCCCGGCGTGGTTTCTGTGTTCACCCAGGTACAATCCCTGCCAGGTGCCCAGCATCAGCTTGCCGTCGCTAATCGGCAGCGTCAGTTCGGTGCCCAGAAGGCCGGATTTAATATGTGCGGGCATGTCATCTGCGCCCTCGAAGGTGTGCTCGTAGTAGGCCGCGTTTTCCGGTGCCAGTTGATTGAAGTGCGATTCCATATCCCGCCGCACCGAGCTGTCGGCATTTTCGTTGAGGCTAAGTGAGGCTGAGGTATGCTGGAGAAGAAAATGGGCGAGCCCGACCTTTACCGAGCCTATCTCCGGGAATTTTTGCAACACCTCGTCGGTGATCAGATGAAACCCTCGCTCTCGCGCCCCGAGTTGAATCTGCTTTTGCAACCACATCGAAACTAGTCCTCTTGACAACAATTTGATTCGGACCCTGAGGGGTTTTTTGCTACGGAGCGACTAATTCAATTTCGAACACATGGGCCCAATGTTTGCCGGTGACGAAGAGTCTGTCCTGTTCATCATCCCAGGCGATCCCATTGAGTACGGCTTCGTTGCTGCCCAACTGGGTAAGCCCGGACAAACCACTCAAGTCGATATAGGAATTTGTCTCCCCGGTGGCAGGATCTATACGCAGGATAAAATCGGTCTGCCAGACATTGGCCCAGATTTCACCATCGATATATTCCAGTTCATTGAGATTACGCACCGGATTGCCATTGAGGGTAACGGTGATTTTCCGTTGCGGGATAAAATTTTCCGGATCGATAAACTGAAGCGTTGCCGATCCATCGCTGAGGATAAGTTCGGCACCATCATAGGCCAGCCCCCAGCCTTCGGTCGCGTTGTAATGGGTGGTAAGTTGCTCGAAACTGTCGCGACTATAGACGAAGACCATGTGGGATTGCCAGGTGAGCTGATAGATCTTGTCGTCGACCAACGCTATGCCTTCGCCAAAATAGCGACTGCTCAATTTGCTGGACATGATCACTTCGTTCGCTACCAGGCTGCGCTTACTCAGGGCCGACAGTCCGCGCTTGCCGGTGCCCTCATAGAGGTGGCCGTCATGGTAGAACAAACCCTGGGTAAATAAATTGATATCGTGGGGATACTGGTTCACGACCTTAATGCCCCAGATGGAGGTGTCATTCGAGCTTTCTTCCTGCGCCACGGTTTCCGGGAGCACCAGGGACAGGCACAGTAGAGCGCCCGGTAGCAGCACCTTCAAACGCATAACAGAAATTCTCAATTTTCCACCATTGGGTTAGAATGACCGGCAAGACTCGAAATGATTTCTTCAACCAACGCCTCAAGCACTGTCGTAACTATTGCCTTAACCATTGCCCCACCGGGCACTACAACGGAGTAGACCATGTCGGACGATTGCCTGTTTTGCAAAATTATCGCAGGGGAAATACCATCGAACAAGGTTTATTCCGACGACGACGTGTATGCCTTCCACGATATCAACGCCGCCGCCCCTCAACATATCTTAATGGTCCCGAAAAAACATCTCGGCGACATCACCCATGCCGGAGCAGAAGATCAGGCCCTGCTGGGAACGCTATTGCTCAGGGCAAACAAAATTGCCGAGGATCAAGGCTTAACCGAGAGCGGTTTCCGCTACGTCATCAATACCGGCAAAGACGGCGGGCAGACTGTATCCCACGTCCATCTGCATATCCTCGGTGGCCGCAGGATGCAATGGCCGCCGGGCTAGCCCGCTGCTGTTACTACGCGCCTTTTTTTAAGCTGGCAATTCCGGCCTTGCTGGCGGCAACCACTCCTCGCTCCGTGATTAATCCGGTGACCAGGCGCGCAGGGGTCACGTCAAAGCCGTAGTTACTGATCGCCGCATCCTCCGGCGCGACCCGCACCGTGGTCAGCGCCCCGCTGGCGTCAACGCCTTGCAGATGGGACACCTCGTGGGCGCCCCTCTCCTCGATAGGAATCGATGTAGCGGTTGCGGCTGTGGAGAAGTCGATGCTCGACACCGGCAGGGCGACGTAGAAAGGGATGCCATTGTCATGGGCGGCCAGGGCTTTCAGGTAGGTGCCAATCTTGTTGCAGACATCGCCGTCGATGGTAGTGCGATCGCTGCCGACGACACAGACATCGACCCGGCCCTGCTGCATCAGGTGCCCACCGGCGTTGTCGACGATCAAGGTGTTGGCTATGCCCTGCTTGCCTAACTCCCAACAGGTCAGAGACGCCCCCTGGTTGCGAGGCCTGGTTTCGTCCACCCACACATGTATCGGAATTCCCGCCTCGGCAGCCTTGTACACCACCGCCAGCGCCGTACCCCAGTCCACTGCGGCCAGGGCGCCGGCGTTGCAATGTGTGAGCAGGTTCAGTGGCGCGTCTTTGTCCGCCTTCTGCTGCCACAGTTGCTGCAATATCGTCACCCCTGCCGTGCCGATCGCCGCGCAGGTCGCGATGTCTTCCGCCTCCATCTGCCGCGCGAGTTTCAGGGCCGCAGCGGCTCTTTTCGCCTCAGCGAGTCCTGCCAGTGCCCCATCGACGCGGTCCAGCGCCCATTGCAGATTCACCGCGGTGGGCCGGGTGGCCAGCAGGCTGGCGGACGCCGACACCTGCTGCGCCGGATCTGCCCTGAGAGCAAGGTACATGCCGTAGGCGGCGGTGACTCCGATCAGAGGCGCACCCCGCACCTGCATCGAGGCGATGGCGTGGCAAGCTTGTTCTAGCGTGGTCAAAGCGCGGGTTTCGAAGCGGTGAGGAAGGCCGGTCTGATCGATTATGTGGACCCCGTCCTGGGCCTCGTCATACCAGATACTTTGATAATGTTGGCCGTCGATGATCATAGTTAGACTGCGGTGTTCCTTTGGACTGGCTCGGGCTGGACCGTTTTAACTCAAGGCAAGGTCCAGTTTGTAGGCAGGGATTTATGCCGGCGCTTGTACCAAGGCTGTTTAAATTACGCGCTCGTTACCACCATCGACAGCTAACTGGGCGCCGGTGGTCTTGGCCAGCGTGGTGCCGGCAAATAGTGTTACCGCCCTGGCCACATCGGTGGATTTGACTTCGGTCTTGAGAATGTTGGATGTCCTGTACTCTTCCACGCTCAAATTATAGTGGGCGGCGCGCTCACTCAAGACCTCATCGGTCCAGATAGCGGTATCGTAAACCGCATTCGGGTGCAGTACATTGACACGAATTCCCGCCTCCCCCAGTTCCAGCGCCGCTACCCTGGCCAACTGCGTCAATCCAGCCTTGGCTGCGGAATAGGCGGCGGCGCCTGGCCCTGGTGCGGGAACATTCTTGGAGGCGACGATGACGATTGACGGATCCAGCCCGTGCTTCAGGTAGGGCAGGCAGGCGCGGATCAGCTTCATGTGGGAACCCAGATTCAAGGCCATGGATTTTTCCCACTCATCGTCGTCCATGTCTTCCAGGTACTGGCTCTGGGGAAAATTGCCGGCATTGCTCACCAGCATATCGATGCCGCCGAACCGCAGCACCCCTTGCTGCAATGCGGCCGCGATGGCATCTGCCTGGGTAACATCACACTTGACGCTGAGCACGGCGGGGCTGGAAAATTCGCCGTCGAGACTGTCGGCGATATCCAATGCCAGCACCGCAGCGCCCTGGTCCAGAAACCGGTACACGCAGGCCCTGCCGATACCGGATGCGGCACCACTCACCACCACCACCTTGCCTTCAAATTCGCCCCGGGTGGCGGATGATTTAAGCTTGGCCTGCTCCAGTTCCCAATATTCCACATCAAACAGATCCTGGCGCGGCAAGGCCTGCCAGCCGCCCAGGGCCTCACCCCACTGAATGGCCTTGACCGTGTGTCGGCAGATGTCCTTCACGATCTGCAAGCGTTTTTGATTCGCCGCCAGCAACACCATGCCCTTGTCCCGCCACACCGCGACTCGCGGCATCAGGTCGAGGCACTGGTGACTGTCATCGGCGTGGTCGTCGAAGTAAGCCTGGTAGGACGCCGTAAAGGCTTGCAGGCCGGCAATGGGGTCGGCTTCGAACACCGCGGCGAAAGCCTTGGTGTGGATGCTGTGGTCCGGTGTCAGGGGTCCACGGGTGGCGAGCTCACCACAGTTAGCTCGACTGGCGAACCCCACCGCCTCCGGCGAGTTATCCAGGGCCAGCAACATCGGCGCCGCGAACAGCGCTGCCGCCGCCTGACGCAGTTTGCTTAACTGTAAGCAGTCGGCGGCGCTGGGCTGGTAGTCACTGCGGACAATGGCCTGGGGCGATGTTGCTTCGGCAAGGTAGGCTTCGGCCTTGCTCACCAGCTCGATCATGGTGTCGTAGCTGGTCTTGGCATCTTCGTGAAAGGTAAAGATGCCGTGGTGCAACAACACGATGCTGCGGATCTCATCCCAGTTCGTATTTTTCGTGGCAGCATGCACTTGCTGCGCCAGAATAAACCCGGGCATGACGTAGGGCAGAATCAACACCTCGGTGCCGTAGATTTCCCGCAGGACGCGATCGCCATCGGGGCTGTTGCTGATGGCGACCACCGCATCGGCATGGCTGTGGTCCACGTACTTGTGGGGAATGAGGGCGTGCAGGATTGCCTCTACCGACGGAGTGGGCGCGCTGGGGTCCAGCAAGGCCAGGCGTAGCTGACGCATCATCTCGCTGTCGCTCAAGGCCTCTAGCTCACCGAGCCGCAACAGGGTGTTCAATTTTACCGGGGGAAACCCGGGGGCTTCGATGGTGCGCAGATCCCAGCCAGATCCCTTCACGAACAGCACCTGTTCGGTGTCGCCGAAGGCATTGAGCAATGTGCCCTTGACGGAGGTGTTGCCACCACCGTGCAGCACCAAGTCTGCATCCTGGCCCAGCAAGTGAGAGCTGTAGACCCGCAATCCGATACGCTCGCCAGCGCTGTGGCTGTCAGCCTCGGTTTGATTCCAACGATTTTTCATGACGCGGTGAGTGTATCAAGTTCTGCCGACACTACAGACTATCACGGCTGGATTATTGAATTCCCTGGACTTGGCGACCTAGGGAGTTTGGGCAATAGGCAGCCCCGGATTCGGAATTTCGGACACCGCAATGAGCGGCCCGAAACCAAAAACGCACCGTCTATCGACAGTGCGTTTGCGTAATTTGATGGTGTGCAAGCCTGCTTAGCTGCGTTAACGGGGTTCGATTATGGAGATGTTCGTCATTCCAGCCTGTCTAGCCGAGTCCATAATCATCACCAGGGTTTCCACACTGGAGGAATTATGGGGTTGGATAATGACGGAAGCCGCCGGGTTTTCCGCCTTCAGCTGGTCAATATTTGACCTGACCTGAGTAGCGATAATTGGGCGCGGGTTGCCATTGAGAATAATCTCGTTGTTCTGCCCGATTTCAAACAGGATGTTCCTCTTCTCATCATCCGGTGGTGGTAGATCGGTATTGTCGTTGTCGCTACTGGCTGCGCTGATTGCGGTCTCTGATAGGAATGTTGCGGTCACGACGAAGAAGATCAACAAGATGAACACCACGTCCAACATCGGCGTCAGATCGATACCGCCTTCGTCTGTCTTCTTTCTGCCTGCAATTTTTTTCATTGTAATACCTGCTCGACTTCTACTAGCGATATACTCCAGTCTCGATCCACAGCACCGAGGCTCACGAGGCTCGGGCGAGATGACCCTGATCAAACCAGAGTATAGCAATCATTCAGCAAGTTGCGAAAGGTCAGAACGCGTCTTTTTGCTGCGACCACCAACGCCTGTTGCCGCCGCGAAACGCAGGAAGGAGGCTACCAGCCTCCTTCCTGAATTCACTTAAGTCATTGTATTTAAATAATTTTACTTCTTCAGCGATACCACGACGAACTTGATCAGATCCCTCAACTGCTTGGCATTCTTACCATCGCGGGCATTGACCCGGACCCCATGGAGCGTGTTCATCAGGATGTCGGCGGCAAATTCGACACTGACGCCCTTCTTCACCTTACCCTTCTTGTGCGCTTCCTTAAGTTTGGCGACCAGCGCCTTGCGAATAGTTGCCAGAGATCCGCGGACGATTTTTTTCATATCTTTGTTGTAATTGATGCTTTCACACAGTGAATTCACCAATATGCAACCCATGCTGCGATGCTTGTTGGACAGCTTTACCACGGTCTCATCGAAGTAAGCATCTATAGCGTCCCAGCCGGTCAATTTCTCATGCTTGAGTGAGGCTGCAATTTGCTTGTCAACGAGCTTGTTATATTGATCGATACAAGATTTGAAGAATGTGCTTTTGTCACCGAAGGAATTATAGAGGGTTCCCCTATTTATTCCCGTGCAGTCCAAGAGTTTCTGGACAGAGCTTGCTTCGTAGCCTTCTTTCCAGAATTGTTCCATTGCGTTGGTTAAAACTTTGTGTTCGTTGAATTCAACTGGTCGTGCCATATTAGTCTACTCGGTACAGTTAATGGATAGCGAGCCTCTGATTAATTATTCAGAGACGCCTTACGTTAAAGTCAAAAACCTCGCTGTCAGGCAGTGAGTTCTTGTTCCCCCTTTTTGAAGGCGCGCTATTGTATTACAGAGAAATAAGTTTTACACCACTGAATTAGAAATAAACCTGACTATTTCAAATGAACCGCAATCAATTCGATTGAATACGAGTTTCCGGCGATAAATGTAGGGGAAATCAACGAATTAGTTCACACAATACATCCCTTCTGCCGTTTCAATCCCTCGATAATGGGAGGTTTTTCGAGAAACATCGGCATTAAAATAGAATGGCGAGTCAACTAAATGACCGAACAGTGGGTTAACGGGCTCAGTATCCTCGAATTGGGGACGATTCCCACAAGCGGGTTTACGCGCAGTGCTCACGAGCTTAGTGTTGGCAGAGTCGCGGCTAGAAATTCGTCACCGCAGTAACCCCAAGCCCGATCACGCCCCCCAGTACACAGCCCCAAACCACCAACCACCCCAAGTGTTTCCTGATCATGGTCTGCAGGATCTCCTTCACTTTTTGCGGCGTCATCTGAGACAGGCGTTGGTCGATTAAGGATTCGAGATTGCTGCGAATCGCATCATCATCCAACGCGGACTTCAATGCCGACTCCACCTGATCCCTAAATTCGGATTGTGAGAATTGCTCCTCGAAAAATTCTTGCATCTTCTCGGTAAAAGGTGTTTTAAGGGAACTCAACGCGTCTCGACCACCCAGCATTCCCAACATACCGCCAAAGGAGGATCCCATGATGATATCCAGAAGGGATTCGAATGCTTGCTCCAGGTCGAGATTGGCTACTGCCTGCTTGAGCTGCTGGGCCACTTTATCCGAAGTATCGCCACTGCCGTGGAAGAATGATTCCAGATCTGCCTGCCTGAAAAACTGGTCCATGACCAGGGCTCTGATGCCCAGCTTGAATTCCTCGAAGCGCAGAGGAATGACGCCGGAACCATAAAATCCCGGCACCCGCTCGAACAGCATGTGCACAGCCAGCCAGTTGGTGATACCCCCAGACAGGGCGAATAGTCCCGTGTTTAACACGTAGACTCGATAAGGCTCGGGACTAATCAGGCCTGCCACCACCAGTGCTGCGGCGATGAGGTTGCTTACCAGACTCTTGTTAATGACAACGCCTCTCGATCCCAGCACCCCATAATGAAACCGGTGGGATGCGAATGCCTCGACGCCGCATCATAAATGAAGAACATGGGGTTTCCAAGGTTCACGAGCGTAGTTTGAGCTGCTCAGCGATCGGCATGCTGACGGGGCTTTGCCTTTGGTCTGCTTTCAACTATTGCACCGTCGCGTCGTCTTGTGGGGCGATGTCGGGAGAGCCAAACGCCTGCTTGAACTGCGGTTGCAGACCTTCCCAGGGGCCCTGCAGGGTATAGACGGCACTGGTGAGGCTGTCTATACCCTGGCTGCCGAATATTCTATCGAACAGATAGGCGCCGACAGCCAGGGGCAGGTTGGCGGTTAACAAGCCGATCCAGGGGATATTGTCACTGACCGGCAAGGTCAGATACATCTCACCGTCGATGGTTTCAGCAGCCAGATCCAGTTCACCAGTAATTTGATACAGACTCGATGGACCGGAAATCACCAGCCGGTCCTGGATCGTGACCACCCCATCTTTGAGCAGCATGTCACCCTCAATCTCGTCGAATGCAAGGCCACTTCGCACCAGATCATTACTCAGGCGCAGGCGTGTCAATATCGCATTCAAGTTGATAATACTGATGAGTTTAAGAGCGCCGGTCGCACTCGAGCCCTGCAGAAAGCGGCCATCTTCCACGTCCAGCGACAGGCTGCCACTCAATCCATCTGCGGCAAAAAAAGCCGGAGAGCCCGGCCAGTCGATGTGGATTTCGAAAACAGCACTGCTGCTCTCCAGGCTCGCGGTATAACCATTGGCGGTTAGCACATCCGCAATATTGTCGGCGTATAACACACCATTGAGCTCGGAGTGATGTTCGAGCCCGTCATACCGCCAGCGGAACTCTGGCTGCGGCCGAACTGCGATACCACCCTCGCCGTCTGCGCTTGCCTGTGCGGATTGATCGGCCGATTCGACGCCATCCAGCCCCAGTCGCAAGCCCCTGAAATCGAATGCCAGATCGCTGATGTCTGCACCTTCTTCAGTCGGGTCCAGCGTGAACCGCCAACTGCCGAAAGGTCGCGAACCTATGCTGAACTCCTTTATATCGAAGTACATCCGCGGCAGTTGCCGGGGATCGATATCCGCCAGCACATCGATGCGTTCTGCTTCGGGTGTTTCGTTTTCCACTATTTCCGCGGGGACTCGGGTGCTTGCAGCCTCGGCCACCAGCGCTTCTTCCTCCTCTTCCTCGTCCCCTGGCAGTCTTAAATACTCCAGGTTGAGTTCGATATAATCCGTGGCATCGAAGGGAATATTGACCAGCCCCTGAATGGCCTCACCTCTCAGCGCAACTTCCCAATACGGTCGATCCGGGGAAGGATCGATGCGGATATCCACATCCAGCAATTCCTCGCCATAGAGTTCAAACACGTGAGTCGAGATATCCACGAAGGCAATAGTGTCCTCGATTCCCTTGGTGGTGTTCAGGTCAGACGTGAGTCCGCCCAAAAAATTCGTCCATTGTTCCAACTGCAGTCGATCCGTCGCACCGATAATCGCCACCCCCTGGGTCTCGCTGCTTAACAGCGTGTCGAGGTTCCCATCCGGCTCGCCGACATAGACCACACCACTATTGAGCCGTCCGTTCGCGAGCTTGAGATCAAAATTTAGATCCGGGCCCAGAAAGCCCTTGATTTCCTGCCCCGGCGCACCGAGTGTGATATCGAGTCGCAGGGGCAATACTGCATCGGCAACTTTGAATAAGGGGGCGGGCAGGGAAAGCCCGGCTCCAAGCAAATCAGATTCAAGGAATAAGGTAGTCTGCGCCGCCGAATTCACTCCCTGCTGTATTGCCAGCGTGGCATGGTAGTTCATCTCACCTGTCATCTCGCGCAGCAAATCACGCACGAAACTGCTGTGCAGCGGCCATTGGATTAAATAGGAGGGATCTACAGACCCCACCGCATCCACGTTTATCACCTCCAACACACCATTTGACAGTTGTGATGAAAGCGCGACGTCGACAGGCCGACCAAACAGCACCACCGAAAGTTCAGTTGGCTCCAGTCCGCTGGTAGAATCAAAAATGATCGGTCCGGATACATCGCCGAGATCGAGTGCATAGTCGGGAATAGTGATTTCATTTTCCGCCAGCACTATCTCTAGCCTGACTTGGGTATCCACACCGTCCTGATTCAGTGGCACCCTGACGGCAATCCCGGCAGAAAATTCTCCCTGCGCTTCCCAATTAGCCAGACTATCCCTGAATCTCTGATTCACCGGCGCAACCTTGAGGTAATTCAATCCCTGCCCGGTGCGGCCATGTGCTCGCCCCTCGATGCTCAGCCAATTTTCTTGTTCGGCATTGCGGCGAACGACTGCGGTCACCTGACTCATATCCATGCCCATGCTCTGGCCACTACTCACTTCGACATCGACATTACTGTCGTCGGTCAGTACCAGGGCATTGAGGCCCTCTAGCTCCGGCCATTCCTCGCTGAATTCCAGTTCACCATTTGCCAATAGAAAAAAACTTTGAAATGTTTTAGTAACTGCCTCCGCGCCCGGCAGGGTGGAACCTCTGTAGACGACGCCGCTGTCGTAGACATCACCGCCGATGATGGCGCGATCTAGCCACTCCATCGTATTGCGCAGGCCGCCTGCTACTCTCGGGCCATCCGGCAGGTACAGCGCTTTCTGGGCGGCGTCCACTCTGCGGACACCAACCAATAATTCGAAATCGGAGCTGACTTCACCATCGAGGGGTCGGTGTATCGTCGAGGTGAAGACGGCACGCCCGTCAACCGCAGCGGAATTGGCCACCAGGGTGCCGCTAACGAGACTCAAATCCAGGCCCTTAGAGAGATCTACACGAAAACCGATGCGGCCATTAACATAACTGTAGTCCCATGTACGGGTGAACAGATTCGGTATATTTATGCTGAAGTTTTTGGATTCGAGATCGGCAAATCCCGTGGCAACCCGTTCGACTGGATCGTAAGTCGCTTCGATGTAGCCATTAATTCCCCACATGGCAGGGGATCCATCCCCGGCGGCGACATCTATATCGACGAGGTTGGTCTCTAGCGTGAGTTGTCTATCGGCGGCTGCCGTCAGCGGTAGCTGCAGAACAAAGTTTTCCAGGAAGCCCCGTGGCAGATACATTTCCAATTGCTGCTGGGCTGCGGCACTCAGAATCCCGCTCTCTCCCGCCACTCGAGCGAGCAAAGACAGATCGATATTGTCCGCTCGAGCCAGCAAACTTTCACCAGGCACAAATTCCATATACATATTAAACGGCGCCCAGTCCAGCTCCTGCCAGGACACCGACATATTTTCCAGGGCCAGCCGCCAGGTGTTGGATTGACCGATTTTATCGAGAACAGATTTCCCGGTGACGTTGTTCAAGGAAAACGGCTTGCCACCGTCGGTAATAAGTGTGATACCAGGCACCCTTACTTCGGAGACGACTCTACTTAACTGGCCATCCTCCAGCTCAAGCCACAAGTCAAAGCCACCAGTAAATTGCGCCACAGAAACCTTGCCGAATTCCACGCCGCTGAAGAGGCTCGAATAATTCGATTCGGGAACGTCGATATGCAAGCGCCCATCCATCGAACTGAAATCGTCTCCCTCTATCTCCAGCGAGATTGCAATCTGTTGAAAGCTGCCTTCGGGATTGGCGTTGACGTGTATCTGGTGGGTTTGACCCTGATTACGGATTGTTGCGGATCCATTAGTCAGGCTGAACTCATCACCGTCGAAGGATTGCAGATGAATCGAGACGTTGGTCAGACTCAGTCTGGCAAAGCGTTGAATCAAACGAAAAGCGCCCTCCAGCTCCGCACTACCGCCGCCTTCGATATTGAGACCCTGCAAGCTCCACTCCCCCGCCTGGTTCTGCACGATATCGATTCCCACGGTATCGATAACCACATCTGCCACCACCAATCGCCACTGCCATATACTCCTGGGCACATCAAGAATGACGGTAGCGCTGTCCAGGCGCAGTGCCGGCCCGGGAATGTCGGCCAGATCGGGGTCAGCGCTTACCCTCAGGCTGAGACCGTTCACGGAGATGATGGGGTTGAAGCGTTGAAAACTTCCGGTTAGTGAATCTACGCTGACCGACACGCCGGTACGGATGAAGAACTGTTCTTCGAAAAATTCGGTGTAGCCCGCCACCGCCGGCATGAATTGTCGACCGATGCTGACATAGACCGCTAACAGGATGAGAGACACTGCCAGCAGCAACACAACTTGTTGTCGGACTTTCTTGAGAAAGTTGATAAGCATACTCGTGTACTAAATTTCTTGATTCGCCAGTCGTCTGCAGAGACTATCGATCAGGTGGCAATGGAATTCCAAAGCAAAATATTTAATGGGGCGATTTTTTACCGCAGTACAGGGTATAACCCAGGCTTCCTGAACCCGAACTGAAGCGCACACCGACCCCCAGCCCCTAGTAAAGGACCACATCAAATTGCTCTTGAGTATACATGGGTTCGACTTCGTATTTGACGGTCTTCCCCACTAATTCTTCCAGCATGGAGAGGGTGCCGGACTCCTCGTCGAGCAGGCGATCTACCACTAACTGGGAGGCAACTACCAGCAGCACGTCGTTCTCATAGCTGCGGGCGACGCCTATGATTCCGCGAAAAATTTCATAGCAGACCGTTTCTGCGGATTTTTGATAGCCACGGCCGGCACAGACCTCGCAGGGATCATTGAGTATCTGACCGAGGCTCTCCCGGGTACGCCTGCGTGTCATCTCGATCAATCCAAGTGGCGATATGTCGGTGATCCGAGTTTTGGCATTATCTTTTTCCAGGGCCCTGGCAAGTTCTCGCTGCACCTGGCGTTTATGTTCATCGTCGAGCATATCGATGAAGTCGAGGATAATGATTCCCCCCAGGTTTCTAAGCCGCAGTTGCCGCGCGATCGCCGTCGCCGCTTCGAGATTGGTTTTCAGAACAGTTTCGGCGTGATTACGTCGCCCGAGATAGGCACCGGTATTGACGTCGATAGTGATCATCGCCTCGGTCTGATCGATAATCAGATCACCCCCCGATTTGAGTTTCACCTGACGCCGCAGAGCTTTGTTAATTTCATCTTCGATCCCATACAACTCGAAGACGGGGCTGTCGTCTTCGTAAAACTCGACACTGATTGTCAGCTCCGGTACATAGTTATGGAGAAATTGTTGGATCTGCTCGCATGATTCAGAATCATCGATACGAATTTTTTCGACCTCAGGTGTAATCAGATCCCGAATCGTGCGCATATAGAGTGGGAATTCCCTATATACAGTCCTGATGCCGGTACTGCCGTGAATGCGCTGTTCAAGCTCAGACCAGAGCTGTTTAAGGAAGCGTATATCCTCGATAAACGCTTCCGCAGTCGCGCCCTCGGCGGCCGTGCGAATAATGAATCCCCCCTGCTGTGTCCACGGCTGTTGCTGCAAACATTCGGCCAACAAGGCGAGTAACCTTTCCCTCTCCTCGTCGTCCTGCAGCCGTTGGGAAATCCCCCGGTGTTCGCTGCGTGGCAGGTAGACCAGGTTCCGCGCCGCTAAGGTAATCTGCGTGGTGAGGCGCGCACCCTTGGTGCCAATGGCATCCTTCGCCGCTTGCACGACGATGGACTGGCCCTCATGCACAAGTGCCTGGATGGTCTTGACGGCATCACTTCGAATCTCAAAGCCATCCTCATCGAGTGTCGAGATATCGGTAACATGCAAGAAGGCCGCACGCTCCAGCCCCACATCGACAAACGCTGCTTCCATACCCGGCATCACCCTGACTACCTTGCCCACGAAGACATCCCCGACATGACCACGGTTATTATGGCGCTCGATAAAAATTTCCTGGAGCAGGCCATTTTCGATGAGAGCAACCCGGGTCTCCATGGGGCTGACGTTGATTAGTATTTCTTCGCTCAATTCAGGGACCTGCTTCGCTGCGTAAACACTCGATGCCAAATTGATGCAATAATCGCATGGTTTCATACAGGGGCAGGCCCATCACCCCGCTGTAGCTTCCCCTGAGCTTTTTCACGAATATCGCGGCATGGCCCTGAATCGCGTAGCCGCCTGCCTTCCCTCTAGGTTCGCCGGTGCGCCAGTACGCGCCGGCTTCTGCCTGGCTAATTGCTCGGAAGCTGACCGTTGTCCGGGAAATGCTGGATGCACATTTCCCGGCAGAGGCGACAGTCACCGCAGTCAGAACCTGGTGGTCTCGATTGGACAACTGCATTAACAATTCCAAGGCATGGCTCTGAGAAGTTGGCTGCCCCAATACTTCCTGATCACACACTACGATGGTATCGGCTCCCAAAACCAGCCAATTGCTCTGCTCTGCCAGTGTCTTCAGCGCAGATTCCACCTTCTGCATGGCCATGCGCTGCACATAATCGGTGGCAGACTCCCCTGCAAGGCGCGACTCGTCGATATTTTGAGGGCAGCTCTTAAAAGAAATTCCAATCTGGGACAGCAATTCACGCCGACGGGGAGAAGCTGAAGCCAACAAGATGGGAGGCCGGGACCTGGACACGGGGCTCAATGAACGTCGAAGCTCCGTCGTATCTGGCGCAGCAATTGGAACAGGGATGGCCAGATTACTGCGCTAGTCAGGGACGCCATCAGAAACAGCAGACTGACGTTAATGGTCTGACCGGTCACGATCTGGAGCCAGTGGCATAACATAAGATTCAGACCCACCAGAGCGAATATCAACCCGCTCTGTTGCAGGGAAGTAAACATCCGCATGCGCTGATGCAGGCTCAGGGTGACGTAGGCGAGAATCACCAGTGAGATTGCATTCAGACCCAGTGCCGAGCCCTCGAGGATATCCAGCAACAGACCGGCGCACCAAGCCGAGCCTATACCCAGTCGATAGGGCAGCGCCATCACCCAGTAGATGAGCACCATAGGCACCCACTCCGGTCGATAGTTCATCGCCCACTCTGGAAAAGGTACGATAGCCAACAGATAAGCAACGAAGAAGCTAAAGAAGATGACCCAGATCGCGTGTGCTCTTTTTTGCATCGAGATCCCTATCGATCATCCGGCGTCGGCGCAAGCCGGATCACTTGTCCCTGGGCTACCGGTAGCGGCAGGGATGCATCGGCTTCCGCGCCGGCAGCTGCCGGGTCTCGAATTGAACTATCCTCGATCGGGGCAGTTTCCTTCTCCAGTACCACCATGACATGGCGGGTGCTGGCGATCTGGGCCAGGGGCCGCGCCTTGACGACGGCGAAGTCCTGGCCGGCGTCAGCATAGACACTGATTATCTCGGCGACCGGATAATTCTTCGGATAGACCTGGCCCATGCCAGAACTCACCAGCAGATCTCCCGCCCGCATGTCCTGAGTCTGGGTAACAAATTCCAGCTCCAGTTCAGACGCGGTGGTACGACTGCCACGGGCCAGCGCCCTCTCTCCGTTGCGGTTTACCTCTACCGGCGTGACGTGATGGAAGTCAGTCACCAGCAAGACCCAACTGGTGTAGGACAGGACTTCGTGCACCTGGCCCATGAGGCCATTGGCATCCAGCAGGGCCTGTCCTATCACCACCCCATCTCTAGCACCCTTGTTAATCAATACGCGCTTGGAATAGGGATCGGGTGACATATTGATAATTTCTGCCGGCAACACCTTGCCACCAATTGACTGGGTTACCTCACGCAGTTCAAGCAGACGGTTGTTTTCACTGATGAGGCTATCCACCAACTGCAACTCCCGCCGCGAGATCAGCAGCTGTTCTCGCAGTAACTCATTCTCCTGTAGCAAATCGGTGCGAGACACGAAGACATCGTCTATCCATAAAGATACCCGGGTCGGCACGTCTGCAACCCAGTAAACCGGTGCCGTAGCAAAGCCAAGACCAAATCGGATCTTCTCCAGGTAACCGAAGCGGCTATCCGCGAACATGATACATACAGACAGGAAGATGAAGGTCAGGGCCCTGTACTCCAGGGCAACGCCTTTGATAAACAGGGTATTGTCGATGGCTGGAGTACCTCTCTGACGGGATCTGAAATTATAGCCATAGCCAGCCAAGCAGGGAAGCCATGCCCGGGGCTTTATCTCACCTTGGCAGTGAAATCCCCGGTTTGTCGCCTATTCCAGTGTTAACAGGTCGATATCGTATTCATCCATGAGTTCCATGGCCTTACCGCCACCACGGGCAACGCAGGTCAGGGGATCATCGGCCACGATAACCGGCAATCCGATTTCTCCGGACAACAATTTATCCATGTCCCTCAGCAGGGCACCACCACCGGTCAAGACCAACCCGGATTCGGCAATATCGGAGGCCAATTCCGGCGGCGACTGCTCGAGTGCGCTTTTTACCGCCTGCACGATGGCGAACAAGGGCTCGTGCAGCGTTTCGCGGATTTCATCGCTATTCAAGGTGAAGCTTCGGGGCACACCCTCGGCCAGATTACGTCCATGTACATCGATTTCCAGGACCTGGTTGTTGGCAGACGCATAGGCGCAGCCGATCTCTTTCTTAATTCGCTCAGCGGTGGCATCACCGATCACGCTGCCATAATTTCGCCGCACATGGGTTGTAATCGCTTCATCCATGCGATCTCCCCCCACCCTTAAGGATTCAGAATATACCACCCCATTGAGGGAGATAATCGCGATTTCGGTGGTGCCACCGCCAACATCAACCACCATGGAACCGCTGGCCTTTTCAACCGGCAGCCCGGCACCGATAGCCGCAGCCATGGGTTCTTCAATCAGGCGCACATCCCGGGCCCCGGCGCTGGCGATAGATTCCCGGATTGCGCGACGCTCGACTTGAGTGGATTTACAGGGCACGCTGACTAAAACCCGCGGGCTCGGTGGGAAAAAACTGTTTTCATGCACCTTGTTGATGAAGTACTGCAGCATTTTTTCGGTCACCTGAAAATCTGCGATGACGCCGTCCTTGAGGGGACGTATGGCAACGATGTTGCCCGGTGTTCTGCCCAGCATGCGCTTGGCATCGGTGCCGACGGCGATTACCGTCTTCTGGCCGTTGTGGGTTCGAATCGCAACCACCGAAGGCTCGTTCAGCACGATACCTTGTTCGCGCACATAGATGAGCGTGTTCGCCGTGCCCAGATCGATGGACAGGTCGTTGGAGAACAATCCCCGAAGTCTTTTAAACATGAATTTTCGTGTACCTCAAATTTAAGATTCCAAACTAAACCAGCCTGAGGAGTCTAAGCTCCCTGGTATTATTGCTGGCAAGGAATTAGTGAAAAGTGAAAGGAATCTCCTACTGCATCTGACCCCAATCCGGATTTGACTAAATCAGACCGAATTCAAGTATAATCTCGCGTTCTTAGCGAATAGCACGCACTCTAACAACGGCAAAGGGTTAGAGCAAGGGCCATGTATTAAATAGTTGAGCCACCTCACAGACAGCTTTTATTCGTTCCCGACACTGGAAATTCCGGAGAATTTCGATGGCTTTCGACAAGTCTGAAGTAGAGAAAATTGCCCATCTCGCACGTCTGCATATAAGCGATTCGGAAGCCGATGAAGTGACCGCGCGAATCGGGGACATTCTGGGCTTGATCGACCAGATGCAATCCGTGGATACCGACGGCGTCGAACCACTGGCGCACCCCCTGGACGTAGTGCAGAGGCTGCGGGAGGATGTAATCACCGAGAAAGACCAGCGCCAGGATCTACAGACCCTGGCGCCGAACAGTCAGGACGGACTCTACCTGGTGCCGAAGGTGCTCGAGTAGGGTCTCCCCCAACCCCCTTTGGTCAGCCATTTTCAAACCAGCAGTTCGTAACACGCAGCATCGCAGATCGCTCTTGTTAAGGGCATCACACCAGGAACTCCCTAATGATCGAAAAAACCGTCGCCGAATTGTCCGTTGCTCTTGCATCTGGTGACATCTCCAGTGTCGAACTGACCCAGACATATCTGGATCGAATCGCCGAACTCAACACCGAGCTCAATGCCTTTATCACTGTCTGTGACGAATCCGCACTGGATCAGGCCAGGGCTGCCGATGCGGCTAGAGCAAATGGTGAGGCCGGCGCGCTACTGGGAATTCCAATGGCGCACAAGGATATTTTTTGTACCCAGGGCATCAGCACAACTTGCGGCTCCCGCATGCTGCAAAATTTTGTGTCGCCATACGATGCAACCGTAGTCGAACGCTTCAAGGCTGCGGGCGCTGTTACCCTGGGCAAGACCAATATGGATGAGTTTGCCATGGGCTCTTCCAATGAAAACAGCTTCTTTGGCCCGGTCAGAAACCCCTGGGATACCAACAGGGTGCCCGGGGGTTCATCGGGAGGATCTGCGGCAGCAGTCGCCGCCGGTTTATGCGCGATGGCCACCGGTACCGACACCGGGGGCTCTATCCGACAGCCGGCGTCATTCTGCGGCATCACCGGGTTCAAACCCAGTTATGGCAGAGTCTCGCGCTGGGGCATGATCGCCTTCGCGTCCAGCCTGGATCAGGCCGGCACACTGTGCCAGAGTGCAGAAGATGCCGCCCTCATGATGAATGTTATGGCAGGGCTGGACAGCAAAGACTCCACCAGCATAGACAGAGACGTAGAAGACTATACGGCGACGCTGGACGACTCCCTCGATGGCTTGAAGATTGGCATTCCCAGGCAACACTTTGCTCAGGGCCTGAACGCCGAGGTGGAACAGGCCATACGTGATGCCCTCAAAGAATATGAAAAGCTGGGCGCCAGCATCAGGGAAATCGACCTGCCTAACAACCACCTATCGGTATCGGCCTACTATGTGGTGGCACCGGCGGAAGCCTCCGCCAATCTGTCTCGCTATGACGGCGTACGCTATGGCTATCGTTGTGAGAATCCCCTCGATCTCGAAGACATGTACAAGCGCAGCCGCAGCGAGGGCTTCGGTGATGAAGTCAAACGCCGCATCATGGTCGGTACCTATGCCCTCTCCGCCGGCTACTACGATGCCTACTACCGCAAGGCACAAAAGATTCGACGCCTGATCAAGAATGATTTCGACGCAGCCTTCGAGGAAGTCGACATCATCGTGGGGCCGACTTCCCCCCACACCGCATTCGAACTCGGCGCCAAGAGCGACCCGGTGGCGATGTACCTGGAAGACATATATACCATCGCGGTCAACCTGGCCGGCTTGCCGGCTATCTCGATTCCAGGTGGCATGGTCAACGGCCTGCCGATTGGCATGCACCTGGTCGGCTCTGATTTCGCCGAGGCCAGGGTGCTGAATATCGCCCATCAATTTCAACAACAGACCGACTGGCATTGCCACAAGCCTGCGGCATTCAGGCAGGAGGGCTAACGATGGAATGGGAGACCGTTATCGGTTTGGAAGTGCACGTACAGCTTTCCACCAATTCCAAATTATTCTCCGGCAGCGCGACCAAATTTGGCGCCGCCCCGAACACCCAGGCCAATATCTATGACCTGGCTATGCCCGGCACGCTGCCGGTACTCAATAAGGATGCATTGTGGATGGCGGTACGATTCGGGGTGGCGATTGGTGCCGAAATTGGCAAGCGCTCGGTATTCGATCGCAAGAATTACTTCTATCCGGACCTGCCCAAGGGCTATCAAGTCAGCCAGCTCGACTACCCCATCGTCGGCAAGGGCTCGCTGACGGTTACCCTGGATGACGGCAGCGAAAAAGTCATCGGCATCACTCGCGCTCATATGGAAGAAGATGCGGGCAAGTCCCTGCACGAAAACTATCAGGGCATGACCGGTATCGATCTCAATCGGGCTGGCACGCCCCTGCTGGAAATCGTGTCCGAGCCGGATATTCGCAGCGCCCGGGAAGCCGTAACCTACCTGAAGAAGCTCCACTCCATTATTCGCTATCTGGATATCTCCGACGCCATCATGGCGCAGGGCTCGATGCGCTGCGATGCCAATGTCTCTATTCGACCCAAGGGCGAAACCGAATTGAGCACCCGCACCGAGATCAAGAACATCAACTCGTTCCGCTTCGTGGAGAAGGCGATTAATTACGAGGTGCGACGACAGCGGGATGTGATCGAAGACGGCGGTCGCATCGTCCAGGAGACCAGGCTCTATGACGCCGACAAAGACGAGACCCGCTCCATGCGCAGCAAGGAAGTCGCGAACGACTACCGTTACTTTCCGGAACCGGATCTGCTCCCCATAGTGATTGACGAGGCCTATATCGCCGCTATCAGAGCCAGCCTGCCGGAACTGCCAGACGCCAAGAAGCTCCGTTTCCGCGATGAATACGGCCTCGGCGAATACGACGCCGGGGTACTGGTAAGCAGCCGCGAATTGGCCGATTACTTCGAGACCGTCGCCAGGGGCAGCGGTGACGCAAAACTGGCGGCGAACTGGGTCACGGTTGAATTACAGGCCCTGCTCAACAAGCACAATTGGGAGGTGAGTGACTCGCCGATCCAGGCGGATCGCCTGGCCACACTCATCACCCGCATCAAGGATGAAACAATTTCAGGAAAGATCGCCAAGACCGTCTTCGAATCCATGCTCGACGATGCCTCCGAGGTGGATGCCATCATCGAAGACAAGGGCCTGAAACAGGTGACAGACAGCGGTGCGATCGAGAAGATAGTAGACGAAGTCATTGCCAGCAACCCCAACCAGGTACAACAATATAGAGAGGGCAAACAACAGGTAATCGGCTTCCTCGTCGGCCAGGCCATGAAACTGTCCCAGGGCAAAGCCAACCCCGGCCAAGTCAACACCCTGCTAAAAGAAAAGCTAAAATAGGCCGAGAGCAGCTTTTCTCAAACTCAAAAAGAATACCCGTTGGCCATGGATGGCCAACCATTTGCGAAGCAAATGCGAGCAAAGTCAGGGCAAGCAAAATCCCATTTTGCGCCAGCCCTGACCAGCGACATTTTTTAAGTACAGGGTGCACTTAAAAAACATAAGGTAATGAAGCAATGAAAGAAGGAAAAAAATCCGGTAAGGACCGCGTTCAACCCGCAACCAGAGATGAAACCTGGTCCGACCAACGCCTGCAGACCTTTCTGGAATGGGAACCACCGGAGAGCTTGCCTGCGGACTACAATATCTTGCTCAGGGCCTATCGAGGCATGACCGCCGATCTATTCAAACGCTTCCTCGTTTTCTACCTCGAATCTGATCGCGACATCAACGTGCCCCTGGAAGACGGCAGCACCTTCCTGGATCTCGTCTCCCAACACCGAAAATCTGTGGGCTATGCCGCTGCGCTGGCAGCAGCCGGCGCTATTTCTACCCGCACTCAAATAGATTAGAACAAAAAGAGCCCAATGCATCTTGTTGGGTCTGACCGGACATTTGTGTCGTTTATCCGCGAAGTTGAGTTGCCTAGTCCCCTTGCGCACGCCCATATATCCTTCACTTT
>CAJXIY010000036.1 GCA_913054495.1 uncultured Gammaproteobacteria bacterium
ACCATTCTCTCGAGTCGCCAGCAGTTCAATCGCTTTCGCCGTCATCTCGGCGAGTTCCGGTTCACTGGTATTCGACTCACGCTCGGCAATGTACGTCATATGAGAGCTGGAAAAAAGCCCCAGCACCTGTTCATCCGCTTTAAGAGTCGAAAGCTCCCGAGCCGTCGAAATATAATGCCGGTTGCTGGCACCCTCTGCCCATATCGAAACCAGGTCGTCCTCGGGACTCAGGCGAGTGCCACCGAAGTCGCTGCCATAAAATTCACGCCGACCACCGCCGAACATGACCTCGATGCCGTCACCGCTGGAGAAATGTGCGAGCTGATAGGCGATATCTCGACAGCCCATTGCCCAGTCAGCCGCAGGCAGGAAGCGATCGCTCTCCCAGTAACGCTCTGCCGAATGGGCATAGACGGCAGCCGGCGTCGCATGGGTGATCCTGGCCGTGGTAACGATGCCGGTGGCTTTTCCATTTTGCTCCGCCAACTCACCCAGTGTCGTCAGCGGATAAGCCAGAGCGCCTTCGCAACTTCTGCGGTAGGCCTGGGGACCGATACCGATAACACCCGCCCGTGTCTTTACCCCGGTGTTTATGGCCGAAGCTGAACCAGCCGAATCGGCGACCATCTGATTGGCGGTATAAGTCTTGATGAGTGCCACATTTGGAAAGGTTTCGAATGGCAACACATTCTCTTCACCAAACATGCCTTTCGACTGGCCATCGAAAATACGTGCCGCCGTCACCGTCGTCACTCCCATACCATCACCAATAAACAGAATGACGTTCCTGGCTGTATTCAGGTTGGGAACGATGTTGACCCGGGAGCTCAGTGAGCTGTGTAGAGTGAGTGATTGCCGAGAGGGCTCGCCGACATCCGGCAGCTGCGATTGTTCACAGGCGCTTAACCTAGCGGCGAGGATGACGGTAGTCACAAGGCGGGAGTACTGCTTAAAAATAATGCGCATGAGTGCAATCCTTAACATGGAAAAATCTATTGGTGGCTGCTCCGTTTGTTCTAGCGATAGGTGACCACAAGGTAACAACGTAATTTACCCTGACCGCAGTTTCTAACCGAATGAGGCAGATCAGCACGATAGTTGGCAGAATCTCCGGCGGAGAGCCTGCACACAGTCTCCCCGGACACAACCTCGGCGGTCCCGCTGGTGACGGTTAACAGCTCTTGCGTACCCTCGAAGTGCGCAGTACTGGTTAAGCTGGCCTTGGGTTCAATGATTAATTCATAAAACTCCACGTTTTTCTCCATGTGAAGCGGGGAGAGGGTTCTGATCCGGCATTCATCGTCGGCTCTGAAAAGATTATTGGGGTCGCTGCCGTGCACTACTTCGATGTTCGGGTTAGAAGCTGTGGATTCCACTAACTCACCGATGCTCAAACCAAAGGCGTTCGCGATACGGAAGGTGATTGCCAGCGTGGGATTCGCCCGCCCCCTTTCTATCTGGCTTAACATCGATCTGGATACCCCGGACAAGCTAGCGAGTTGGTCCAGGGTGAATTTGTGGCTCTTCCGCAGTTCGGTAACGCGGTTGCAAAGCACCTGGTTTAGATCCTGATCATTAGTCTTTTCCAACGGGTAATCTGATGCAGGATTCGATCTGTTGCCGACTGACATGACGCGTCCTATTTCCTGTATACAGGATTTAATTCTTGAATAATATACAACATGGGATTAAGGTAACGGAAATAATTCTACTATAGTAGACTCAAATACCACAGCAATTAAGATAAATATGAAAGCACTGGTGAAAAAAGAGGCAAGGCCGGGACTCTCCTTGGAGGATGTGCCGGAACCCGAGCCTGGCATCAATGATGTTCTTATCAAGGTGAAACGAACCGCGATTTGCGGGACTGATCTACATATCTACAATTGGGATAGCTGGGCACAAAAAACTATCAAGGTGCCAATGGTTATTGGTCACGAATTTGTCGGAGAAATTGTTGATATTGGTGCCAATGTGAATGACTTCAACCCCGGTCAGATTGTCTCCGGGGAAGGTCATGTTGTCTGCGGACGTTGCCGTAATTGCATGGCTGGCCGGCGCCATCTTTGTTCCTCCGCCAGTGGCATCGGTGTCGATCGACAAGGTGCCTTTGCCGAGTATTTAAGCCTACCAATGTCCAACGTCTGGGAGCACCGGCCTGGTATTGACCTCGATATCGCCGCCCTGTTTGATCCTCTGGGGAACGCGGTGCACACCGCGTTGCAGTTTGATCTGCTGGGCGAAGATGTACTGATAACCGGTGCTGGCCCCATTGGGGTCATGGCGGCGGCGGTTTGTCGCCACGCCGGAGCAAGATATATCGTGATCACCGATTTAAACCCGGATCGATTGCAGCTCGGGCTTACCATGGGCGCCACCCGCGCGGTCGATGTTCGCAGTGAGTCTATTGAAGCGGTTCAGGCAGAACTTGGAATGACTGAAGGGTTTGATATTGGGCTCGAAATGAGTGGTAACTCGATTGCACTCAATGATTTGATCGCGAATATGTGTCATGGCGGCAAGCTGTGTCTGCTGGGTATTCAGGCAGAGAGCGCGGCGGTCGACTGGAACGCGGTTATATTCAATATGCTGACCATAAAGGGAATCTACGGCCGCGAAATGTATGAGACCTGGTACAAGATGAGCGTGATGATCGATACCTCTCTGGATATTTCGCCGGTGATAAGTCACCGCCTGGCCTATGGTGAATTTGATGAGGGTTTTAAAGCGATGCGAGCAGGCACGGCGGCGAAAGTCATCCTGAATTGGGAATAGGAGTCAGTCCATGTATGGTGGGATAAAAGCACATTTACAAACAGAGTTGGATGAAATACAAAGCAAAGGATTGTACAAGAATGAACGAGTAATCGACTCACCACAGGGCTCACACGTGCGCGTGGCCGAAGGCCAGGAGGTGATTAATTTATGCGCCAACAACTATCTCGGGCTGGCCCAGGACCCGGAAGTAAAGGCTGCGGCAGCAGCCGGCCTGGAGCAATGGGGATACGGCATGGCCTCGGTGCGGTTTATTTGTGGCACCCAGACACCACACAAATTGCTCGAAGAAAAACTTAGCCAGTTCCTTGGCATGGAAGACACTATTCTTTATCCCTCCTGTTTCGATGCCAACGGTGGCTTGTTTGAAACCATCCTCAGCGAACATGATGCCGTAATTTCCGACGAACTCAATCACGCCAGTATCATCGATGGTGTCAGGTTGTGCAAAGCCCGCCGCTTTCGCTATAAAAATAGCGACATGGGGGATCTCGAAACACAATTACAAGAGGCGGACAGACAAGGCGCTCGTTTTAAACTCATCACCAGTGACGGTGTTTTTTCGATGGACGGCTTCATTGCCAAGCTCGATCAAATTTGTGATCTGGCTGAGCGATACCATGCCCTGGTGCATATTGATGATTGCCACGCGACAGGATTTGTGGGGGCAGAAGGCCGTGGTACTCATGAGCACCATGATTGTATGGGGCGTGTGGATATTATTACCAGCACCCTGGGCAAGGCACTCGGCGGTGCCAGCGGTGGGTTTACCGCAGCACCAAGAGAAATCGTCGCTCTGTTAAGGCAGCGCTCCCGACCCTATCTGTTTTCCAATACGCTGGCGCCGCCGGTGGTAGCCGGGGCGATCAAGGCAGTAGATTTATTGCAGCAGGCCACGGAATTAAGAGCGCGATTGCAAGAAAACACTGCGTATTTCCGTGCCGGGATGCAGGACCTTGGCTTCGACGTCTTGCCCGGAGATCATCCGATTGTGCCGGTGATGTTCTATGATGCAGCGCGCGCGTCACGCATGGCAGATGAGATGCTTAAACATGGTGTTTATGTGGTGGCGTTCTCCTACCCCGTTGTCCCTGTGGGGCAGGCGCGTATCCGCACACAGATATCCGCCAATTTGACCCGCGAGGATTTGACCGCAGTACTGCGCGCCTTCGAAAAATCTTATGCTGCCGTTGGGGAAACCGGTTAGGATTCGGGACACAGCCATAGGAGAACTACCTAATGGGCGTTCTGATCGCCATACTCGCCATTCTTTTTATCTCGTTATTTATTCTCATTCCTCTGTTGGAGAAATACGGCAAGGAGAGATCTCCGGAAGAACTACAAAACATCACCCGCTGGGTGATTCCATTGATGATCATATTGATCATTGCCACGGCTATTCGTTACCTGATGAGTTGACTGGTTTTAATAGGGACAGATTTATTTTTAGACTGGATTAATCGTAGATTGATCTAATTCCATAGCACACTTCTTTAGCACACCTTGATTTCTCAGTTTTATCTTATTGATACTAAAAAGGAATCGGTCAGCACGTCTACTGAAAATCCTCTTGTCGATGGTTCGATTGACTCGCCGCCATGGGCTTGGGCTACACATAGCCTTCGGCTGTCCAATTTTGTTTCAGACAAATTAGTTCTCCCCTAGGCAACCTGCAATTCCTGCACTAAGTCCTTTCCGTTCCTTTGCAATAAATTGCAATAATTCCTTGCGCTTAGGGCAACAGCGCCTACTATTGCTATCCTACAAAATCCCACTCGTCCCTACTAAAGAGAGATTATCGTGAGAATGCTGAAGATTTTGCTGTGTGTGGTCAGTACAGCCGTACTATCTCTGCTGTGCCACTCCCTCATTGCCGCCGAAAGCATGACGATTCCACGCATTAGCGCCGAACCGACACTTGCTGATTTCGCCGGCATGGAACCGAATTCTGCCCTGGCCCTCTCAATGTCCAAGGTCGAAGGATTTATACAACGGCAACCTGACGATGGCGAACCCGCTTCACAACACACCGAAGTGTATCTTGGCTACGATCAGGAACGGATCTATGCCATTTTCCTGGCGTTCGATACACAACCGAACCTGATTCGGGCAAACCTCTCATCAAGAGAAAATATTGACGGCGACGATCGAGTGGGCTTGACAATAGATACCTTTAACGATCAACGTACTGCGTTGTCGTTTCACTCCACCCCTCTCGGCATTCAGTGGGATGCTCGATGGACAGAAGGCAACTCTTTCCGCGGTGGTTTCGACACTACTTTCGAAGCAGTGTGGGACAGCGAGGGTGAACTGACGGAACAAGGCTATATGGTACGCATGGCGGTGCCAATGCGTAGCCTGCGATTCCCTGATACGGGCGAACAACTGTGGCGCATACAGCTTGGCAGAAACATTCCCAGGCTCAGTGAGTTCTCCTATTGGCCAGCCTACTCCCTGGATATTGAAGGAAGATTGAACCAGACGGCGCTATTGACTGGAATTCAGGATGTGTCACCCGGCAATAATTCCCAGTTCATCCCATTCCTGTTTGCTCGCGATGTTGATGCATTGGACAGAAATGCTGCGGGTGGACCACGGTTCGACACAAGCACGGAGCAAGATGTGGGATTGGATGCCAAGTTTGTCTTTAACGACAGCATGGTGCTGGACCTGACTCTGAATCCTGACTTCAGTCAGGTAGAGTCTGATCAGCCCCAGGTCACGGTCAACGAACGCTTCGAAGTTCAGTTCCCGGAACGGCGGCCCTTCTTCGTTGAAAACGCCGATTTCTTCGCCACCACTTCTACACTGGTGTTTACCCGTCGTATTGTCGATCCGGAAGGTGGACTACGGTTTACCGGTCGTTCCGGGAACTATGGTTTCGGCGCCATCTTGATCAACGATGAAGCACCGGGTTTGAACAGAGCTGCTGGAGATCCGCTACGCGGTGAGAAAGCCAATATCGGTATTCTGCGAGGCTTCAGGGATATTTCTGATCAATCCAGAGTTGGCTTCCTGATCAGTGATCGCGAACTCGGGGATGGCTACAACCGAGTTGCCAGCGTCGATGGCCGCTTCAAGTTGAATGACAATTGGATTACCGAAATGCAATTTACCGGCACTGAGAGCGAACCGCATGCCGGCGGAGAATCGACAAGGGGCTATCAGCGCAATATACAAGTTAACCGGGTTGGGCGAACGCTCAATACTCACTCGCATTTTGTTGATACCAGCACAGACTTCCGCACGGAGTTGGGCTTTCAACGACGTGATTCACGCTCCGATACTACGGGAATACATAACCGTGTAGGTCTGACGTTCTATCCCGAAGCCTTCAACATCAATAGTTGGAGTACGACGGTAATGGACTTTTACTTAAACGATACTAAGGGTACAAGAATATACCATTCCCTGGCACCGCAGTTTAATCTGAACTTTGATACCACTGGCTTTGGATTTCAATATTCGGACTTCACAGAGATTTTGAGACCACAGGATTTTCCAGGCGTTGTATCAACTACTCGTTACGATTATGACAATTGGCGAGTGAGCTTTTCCGACAGCACATTGGAATCCATAGAATTTAGAGCAAGTTATCTGTCAGGTAATACGTTAAACCTGGTCCCTGCTATTGGCAGTCTGCCGACTGTAGAAGATACGACTCGAGTAACGGCTGACCTGATCTGGCGACCCATCGATAGATTGCGTATTGCCAACACCTACTTTTACACGGAAGTGGAGACCAAAAACGGAGGCAGCAAGGTATTCTCCAACGAAATACTTCGCAGCAACTGGAACTACCAGTTCACCCGAGAGCTGTCATTGCGCTTCATTGCACAGTACGAAGAAACCGAAGCCGGGCCATTAACTCGTCTCGAAAGTGAAAAAAATCTGAACTTCGATTTATTGCTTAGATATGTAATTAACCCTTGGTCTGCCTTTTATGTTGGCTATAACTCCAATCAGAGCAACTTCGAGATAGTGGAAATGGAAGGTGAACGCGAGCTCATTGTTATCAATGACTTGCGTCAAGATGGTGATCAGTTCTTCGTAAAAATATCTTACCTTTTTCAACGTTAAACGAGGTTCGCTGTGACTCAATCCATTGACCTGTTCACATTAATCAGTTACCTATGAATTGGGCTTGGCGACTCTAGTGAGGCTAATTGGCTCGTCCCTGGGCACCAACTCAATTCGCTTAAGCTCACCAATGCTGCTTACTGGCCGAATTCAGCTGCCCAAGAGAATCTGTTGCTAGACCACAACGGAAAATAAATCTGTCCCTATTTCCTCAATCTATCCGCACAATGGTTGGAGGGTTTCGCTTACCGGGCCGAGTGGAGCCTTCTACCTTTTTTTCAAGGCTTCGTGGCCATTGCATTCTTTAGCGTATCCGTGCTGTGGCTTCAAACGTTGCGCACAGTGCAGTCGAATCCAGTTAAAAATCATAGGCATGAGTGAATTCGCGGCCTGGATCGCGCGGATCACAGAATCAGTCCAAAGCGAGGAATTGACAAGTTAACTTGTCAGTATCCTAGACGGAACTAGCTAGTGCTCACCCGAATTACAATTCTGCCCTTCTGTGTGCCACCCAAGTAGTAGCGCATAGCGTCTGCAGCTTGTGATAACTCGAACGGACCATCGACCGCTGGCTTTAGGATCCCGCTCTCAAAAAGCGGTGCCATCTCTTCCAGTCCCTGTGCGGCCCTGAGTCCAACAAGGCGAAATTTTTTACCACTGAGGCGTTTGATGAGTCCGGAGAGAATCAAGGCGGAGAATAGCCTGGGGGTAGAGCCCCCCACAGTAATATAGCTTCCACCGGGACGGAGGACCTGGAGGTAACGGGTGGGGAAATAGCCGGTCTTGGTGTCGAAGATGATGTCGTAGCGTTTACCGGAACGGGTGAAGTCCTCTTGTAGGTAATCTATGACGTGATCAAAACCGAGTGATTGCATCATCTCCAGCTTACTGGCATTGTCCACGCCGGTCACTTCGATATCCCGTTGCTTCAGCAACTGAAGGGCAATCGGTCCCACGCCGCCACCGGGACCATTGATCAACACCTTGAGGCCATCCCTCAACTCGACGATGCCATGTAAGCCCTGCCATGCTAGCGTCGAGGAGTGAGGAGTGGCGCCAGCCTGCTCGAACGTCAGCGCTTCCGGCTTCAACGCCAGATGATTCTCGTTGGTACATACGTACTCGGCGTAGGCACCGAAACCACTGGCGTGCAAATCGCCGTACACGGCATCGCCCACTCTGAAGCGTGTAACCTCGTTTCCAACTGCTTCAACGATGCCTGCAACATCACAGCCAATGATCTGAATCGTTGGCTTAGGCTTACGAAATCCATACCACCAGCGCATGAACAAGGGCTTCCCGGTGATGATGCCGACATCCTAGTCGTTCACGGATGTCGCTAGGATTCTGATCAGTACTTCGTTATTCGAGGGCAGAGGCTTGTCAACGTCCTGCAACTCAAGCACATCTGGCGAACCGTATTTTGTAAAGAGGACTGCTTTCATATGCGTCTTGGAAAAAGGCAGTGGCAATATAAATGAGTTGTAGTTGAGTTTTTGTCGATGTTTGGGATTAACTTGTCAATACCGTTTCGAGCAATTCCTACCTTAACACATGATCAATTTCTTCCGCAGAATACGTTAGGCTGCATAGAGAAGGTAATAAATATAGAACCGAATATTTTGTAATGACAAGTTAATCCTCAATCTACGACAATTTGCAGAATGAGGATTAACTTGTTAGTACTTTATTGATAGATGCTTATGGTTTATTCATTCCTCATAGCCACCACACTGATAACCAGTTTGATCTCCGGAGTTCTCAGCATGGCGGGCGGTATGATTCTGATGGGTATTTTCAGTTTCTTCCTATCGGTGCCTGCGGCGATGGCCCTGCATGGGGTGGCACAAACCGTATCCAATGGTTCCCGAATCTGGCGACATCGCAAACATATCCGCTGGAACGTATTGATCCCCTATAGCGTAGGCAGTTTTCTGATTTTGTTACTGTTTATAATCACAGCCCTGGTTCCGCAGAAGGGCGTGATATTTATTCTCATCGGCAGTTTTCCCTTCATCGCTCTGCTAGTGCCAAGGCATATTAATCTGGATATGGAACGCAAATTAGTGGTCACTACCGCTCAAATGCTGGCGGGTGCATCGAGTCCGATTCTGGACGTATTTTACGTATCCAGTAAGCTAACTCGATATGAAATCTTGGGTACCAAGGCAATCACCCAAACTCTCGGCCATGTTATTAAGCTAGGCTACTATGCGTTTTTCCTGACTTTATCGATTGATTTACCCGGTTGGATATTTCCCGCGGTGATCGTCGGTGCAATTATGGGTAATTGGATAGGTAAACAGATAATAGAAAAAATAAATGATGAACTCTTCAAACGAATAGGCCGCTATACAATCATGCTGATAGGCGTGGTTTACTTAGGCAAAGGAGTACTGGAATTGATGCCATTGACGTAGGAAGTCGTCGCTCAGTTAACTGTCCCGTTGCGCTGTTCACGGTACTGACAAGTTAATCCTCATTCTGCGACAATTTGGCGTATGAACCAATCAAAATTATACAAACATCACCGATTTCCGCCAGAAATCATTCAACATACCGTCTGGCTCTACCATCGCTTCAATCTCAGTCACAGAGATATCGAAGATTTGTTAGCTGAGCGTGGTATTGTAGTGAGCTATGAAGCTGTTCAACTGTGGTGTAACAAATTCGGACCTCAATTTGCACGAAGATTAAGACGAAAACATCAAGGATATGGCGACACATTCTTCATTGATGAAGTATTCGTCAAGATCCAGGGAAAGCAGTACTATTTATGGAGAGCAGTAGACCAGGATGGTGAAGTCGTTGATGTGTTTCTCTAGAAAAGGCGTGATGGAAAGGCTGCAAAGCGGTTCTTTAGGCAGCTATTGAAGAAACATCGAGGCGAACCTAGGAAGATAGTGACCGATAAATTGAGGAGTTATGGTGTAGCCCACAGGGAACTTATACCTGATACGATTCATGACACGGGCCAATATGCGAACAATCGAGCTGAGCTGTCGCACGAGCCGACACGAGTGAGAGAGCGAGGCATGCGTAGGTTTAAATCAGTGCTGCAGGCACAGCGTTTCCTAGGTGCACATGCGGCCGTCTACAACTTATTCAATCTGGGTCGCCACTTGGTATCCGCTGAGAACTATCGGTATTTCAGACTGCGTGCCTTTGCGGCTTGGGACAAGGCAGTAGCGGTATAGAAATGGAAAGGCAGTGATTTATATCGATTTGAGTGATTAACTTTTCAATACCGCCATAGGATATACAGTTAGGACGTAGTCGTGGTTGAGTATAACTGGAATGCCCAGGCATGCCGCACTAATCAATACCACTTTCAATGCTGATGATCATTGCCATGGCTATTCGATACCTGATAAGTTGACGCGCCCAAGGGCAATGAAATGATCACCTGCAGCACACTGTTAATCCGACTCCTGGAAAAATATGGCGTAGATACCATTTTTGGAATTCCAGGGGTTCACACCATCGAGTTTTACCGCAATCTCCCTGCCACCAATATTCGCCACATCACGCCCAGGCACGAGCAAGGCGCCGGTTTTATGGCCGATGGCTATGCCAGGGCGACCGGCAAACCTGGTGTATGCCTGCTGATTACCGGTCCCGGCGTGACCAACGCCACCACGGCGCTGGCTGAGGCCTATTCCGATTCCGTGCCGCTGTTGTGCATTTCCAGCGTCAATCAGACTAGTGAGCTGGGCATGGGCGGTGGACGATTGCACGAGTTACCCTCGCAGCGCAATCTAACATCCGCTTGTACCGTATTCAGCCACACCGTGCTGGACCCCGGCGAAATACCCCACGTGCTGGCTCGCGCTTTTGCGGTTTTCAGCAGTGGTCGACCGGGTCCGGTGCATATAGAAATTCCCATCAATCTACTCACCGTGGAACTGGATTTCAGCCCGGAAGAGGTACAGACAGTTACCAGGCCAGGGCCGGACCCCCAGCGCATCGAGGAGGCAGCCCGGTTGCTGGCATCGGCATCGAAGCCGATCATTATACTGGGCGGTGGCGCCGTGGATGCCGGGGTCGAAGCGACACAACTGGTGGAAACCTTGAACTGTCCGGTATTGACCACTATCGCCGGCAAGGGAACCGTCGATGAATCCCATCCATTGAGCCTGGGTGCGACATTGCCGTTTCGGGATGTTCAGGCACTGATAGAAAACGCGAACGTGGTGCTGGCCGTGGGCACGGAATTTGCGGAAACAGATCTGTTATACACCGGGCGGGTACCCAAATTTAACGGCAAACTGATTCGAATCGATATCGAGGCAGAACAACTGGTGCGCAACTTTGCCCCCGCAGTTCCCATATTATCCGATGCACGCCTGGCGCTGCAGGCAATAAACCTTGAGCTTGCCAGGGATGAAAATCAAAGTGTCCTGCCGGATAAGACCGGGCAACCGATACAGGATATAGCATCTGCCACCGCGAACCTCGAGTGGCAGCCTTTAGCCGCACAGCATCAACTTGTGTTGGACATCGTCCGTAACGAGCTGCCAGATGACACTGTAATCGTGTGTGATTCATGCCAGCTTGCCTACACCGGATGTCACTATTTCCCGAGTCATTCTTCCCGCCGCTGGATGTTCCCACTCGGGTACGGCACGCTGGGTTACGGACTGCCAGCCGCGCTGGGAGTGAAGCTGGCAAAACCGGAATCAGCCGTGGTTTGTCTGGCTGGGGATGGTGGTTATCTATTCACCGTGCAAGAGTTGGCGACGGCGGTCGATGAAGGCATCGCGGTCATCGTCATCGTATGGAACAACGAAGGCTACGGAGAAATTCGTGACGCCATGGCCGGCTCCGGCATCCCTACTATCGGCGTTAACCTGAAGACGCCGGATTTTGTGCGCATGGCAGAATCCTTTGGCTGCCATGGTTGTGCGCCGGATAGCCTGGAAGCTCTCGCCACCGAAATCGGCGCAGCCCTCAGCCGCGACCTGCCAACCGTGATCGAGATACATGAAAATGCCCCCTATCTGTTGAATGTAGGACAGTCCCATGAGTAAGGTAAAGCCACTGTCATACCTTGCAGACATCAAACCCTATCTACCGGGAGATTTCGCTGTGGACGGCGTCGAGGAGATCGTCAAACTCTCCTCCAACGAGTCACCACTTGGCCCGAGTCCCAAGGCGATCGAGGCATTGGCAACGCTGCAGCCCAGCCTGCAAATCTATCCCGACAGTTTCGCCACCGGATTGAGAAACACCATTGCAGAGAAATATTCGCTGGCTCCGGCGCAAATCGTTTGTGAAGCGGGTTCGGAGCCCATTATCAATTTGCTGGCACGGGCCTATTCCCAAATTGGTGATGAAATCCTATTCAGCCAGTATGGTTTCATCGCCTACAAAATTGCCGCCCTCTCCATGGGCGCGACGCCAGTCGCAGCCCCGGAAATTGCCTACACTGCATCCGTGGATTCGCTTCTAAGTTGCGTCAGCGAGCGCACCCGGATTCTGTTCCTGGCCAATCCCAATAACCCGACCGGAACGCAGTTGCCTTTCAGCGAGATCGAGCGCCTGCGGGATAGTCTGAGGGAGGATATCCTGCTGGTACTGGATGCCGCTTACGCAGAGTACTGCCACGGCGACGAGTACCGAGATGGCAGCAGCCTAGTTAATACTGCAGCAGGCAACGTTGTCGTCCTCCACACCTTCTCCAAAATCTATGGACTGGCGGCACTTCGAGTAGGCTGGGCCTATGCGCCACCCGAAATCGTCGAGGTGCTGAATAATTTACGCGGCGTGTTTACCCTCTCTTCCGCGGCGCAGGTATGCGCCATTGCTGCACTCCACGACGAAGCACATTTACTGAAAAGCCGTGCCCATAACGACGCAACACGGGCCAGTTTAAGCACTCAACTGGCAGCACTGGGATTCAATGTGCTGCCCTCCGCAGCCAATTTTGTCTGCGTGCGATTTGCGGATTCAGCAGCGGCAGAGGCAGCCGATCTCTTGCTACGTCAAAATGGGCTCATCCCCCGCACCCTCAATGAATACGACATGCCTGATTGCCTACGAATTACCGTCGGCCTTACCCGGCACTGTGATAAAGTCGTTCAAATACTGGCGACTACCCGATAACAGGAAATTCATCATGGCCGACTATAACCAGCCTCTAGGTGGCAACCAGATGCCTCGTTTCGGTGGTCCTTCCACCATGATGCGCCTGCCTGCTACCGACACGGCCAGCGGCTATGATGTCTGCTTCATCGGCGTGCCCCTCGACATCGGCACCTCACACCGCCCAGGCGCAAGACTGGGCCCGAGACAAATTCGCGCAGAATCTTCCCTGTTACGCCCCTATAACATGGCGACCCGGGCAGCTCCCTTCGACAAGCTCCGGGTTGCAGACCTGGGTGACGTGCCAATCAACACGTTTAATCTCGCGGCGAGCATCCAGATCATCGAGGAGTTTTATACAGAAGTAATCGCACAAAACTGCATCCCGCTGACCCTGGGTGGAGACCACAGTATTGTGCTGCCCATATTGCGCGCTCTAAAAGTGAGACATGGCCCTGTCGGGCTGATTCATATCGATGCCCACTCCGACACCAACGACACCATGTTTGGTGAAGCCGTCACCCACGGCACTCCTTTCAGACGGGCGGTCGAGGAAGGCCTGCTCGACGGCTCCCGCGTCGCACAGATTGGACTGAGAGGGTCAGGCTATACTGCTGAAGATTTCGACTGGCCTCGTCAACAGGGCTTCAGGGTGGTCGAGGCGCATGAATGCTGGCACCAGTCGCTGACTCCGCTGATGACAGAAATTCGCGATCAACTGGGCGCAGGACCTGTGTATATCAGTTTTGATATTGACGGCCTGGACCCCGCCTTCGCACCGGGTACCGGTACGCCGGAGGTGGGGGGACTGACCAGCGCACAGGGACTGGAAATCATAAGGGGTTGCCAGGGCCTCGATATCATCGGCGCCGACCTGGTCGAGGTATCGCCACCCTACGACCCGTCTGGCAATACGTCTCTGTTAGGGGCAAACCTGCTGTTTGAAATGTTATGTGTAATTCCAATATCGGGTAAGTAAACAGGGACGCAGGCAATAAAACTTCTTGAATCAGCGGGACGTAAACTTATTGCCTCCATCCCCATTTATTCCCTGATGTAACGCCGAGGTGGTACCCCTATGACTAGTCGACGTTCATTACTACAAGCGATAGCCCTTGCACCGCTGTTAGGTGCCTGTGCCGCAGGCAATTCCACCGTCCGCCGCGGTTCCTTACGAAACTACACGCCCTCGGGGGCCCCATTGCGTCGTGTGAGGGTGTCTACAACACGCGTTATTCGCACGATTGCCGGATTGCGCCCGTTTCGCCAGTCCGGTTTCGTCGTCAAGGCGCAGCAGATGAACGACAAGATCGTCATCCACAACTATGGTCATGGTGGTGGTGGCATTACACTTTCCTGGGGCACCTCCCACCTGGCGATGGAACTGGCCATGCAGACTCAATTCAAGCGCTGTGCTGTCATCGGTGCTGGTGCCGTAGGACTTGCCACGGCTCGCCTGATGCAGGATCGGGGCTGGGATGTCACGATTTACAGCAAGGCCCTGCCCCCCAACACCACCTCGAATATTGCCGGGGGACAATGGTCACCCACCTCGGTCTATGACGAGGAATACCTGACACCAGAGTTCGAGGCACAGTTCGAACAAGCCATGCGGCATGCCTTTCGCTACTATCAAAACCTGGTGGGGCCAAGATACGGCGTGCGCTGGATTAGCAACTATTCAATCACCAGTCAGGCCCCCAGCAGTGATTCGATCAACGACAAGTACCCCGACATGTATCCGCAATTGATGACTCTGTCGCGGGATCAGCATCCTTTCGATGCCGACTATGTGCGCCACTACAGCACCATGCTGGTGGAGCCTGCAGTCTATTTGCCCGCCATGTTGCAGGACTATTACGGGGCTGGTGGCAATATCGTTATTCGTGAATTCATGGACCGCGGCGATGTGCTCACTCTGACTGAACCGGTGATTATCAATTGCAGCGGACTCGGTTCCCGCACACTGTTCGAGGATGCAGAGCTGATTCCGATCAAAGGCCAGCTGACTTTTTTACTGCCGCAATCAGAAGTTAATTACATGATTATCGGCAATGACAGTTTGTACATGTTTCCCCGTAGCGACGGCATCTTGCTCGGCGGCACCTTCGAGCGCAATCAATGGTCACTGGAGCCAGATCCAGTGGAAACCAGCCGCATCATCGACGGTCACCGGGCATTTTTCGAAGCCATGGATGATCCCTGGGCACCGCTGTAGCAAGGGGCCTGCAGGTGAGCCAACATGGTTGCGCTGTCACTGCACTCGAAAGGATCAGAGTCGCAGTTGTCTGCTTTACCGGGTTCCTCGAATAGTGCAGTGATCTCACCGTCTTCCACCAACATGGAATAGCGCCAGGAACGCTCACCGAAGCCAAGATTTTGCTTCTTTACCAGCATGCCCATCGCCCGCGTGAAATCGGCATTACCGTCCGGCAGCATCTTAACCTTTGCCACTTGCAGTTGCTTGCTCCACTGAAACATGGAGAAGGCGTCGTTAACACTGAGGCAATAAATTTCGTCGATGCCCAGTTGTTTGAATTCCTCATAGCTGGTTTCGAATCCCGGCAGGTGGGTGCTGCTGCAGGTTGGAGTAAAGGCGCCGGGCAAGGCAAAAATAATCACCTTGCGGCCGGCAAAAATGTCCTGACTGCTAACGTCTTTCCAGGCGAAGGGATTGTCTCCACCGAGTGAGTCGTCACGGACACGGGTCTTGAATACCACTTCAGGAACCATTGAATTCATCTTGCTTTGTCACCTCGTTTAAAATGTCCCGGTTAAAATTGACTACAGCTGCGTCGATAAAGCTTGAATACCGCTACAATAAGCCCTTCTTCATGATCAGTAAAACGACTTATTTCGATGGTTGTAATCGGAAATATCGATTATAAATCCACCGTATTGCGGACCTGCGCCGAAGTCGCCACAACAAGCGCTATTATTGGCCTCCAAGCAGCGCAGACAGGCCATGGAACGACCGTTTATAGATAGACAAATCAAGTGATTGCCATTAGGCTGTCGTCTAATAAAAATCTAATGACCAACGAGAAACAGGAAACCACCCTATGTTCCCTTCCAAGCGACTCGCTTTGCTCTTGCTAGGCTCACTGTCATCAGGCGTGTGCGGCCTGGCCGCCGCACAAGATGCAGCCCCTACTTTCTATGCAGATGCCCTGCCGGTATTTCAGAAAAACTGCGTCGCCTGTCATCAGCCCGAGGGTCCTGGCTCTGGCGGCCTGTTTGCGCCCATGTCATTGCTGGATTACGATCAGGCCAAGGCCTGGGCACCGATGATCAAGAATGCCCTGGTGACTGGTTACATGCCTCCCTGGGGCGCCCATCAGCGACATCGCGGTGAGTTCAAGGGCGAGCGCTATATCGATGACAAAGATAAAGAGTTATTGATCGCCTGGGTGGATGCTGGTGCCACGCCAGGAAATCCATCTGATGCGCCACACGGCGATGCACTGGTAAATTCCGGTGGCGGTACAATATTACCGGAATCCGGCTGGTGGATTGGCGACCCCGACATGGTGGTAGGCTTCGATCGCCCAGTCTACGTCCGCGACGATGTCATGGACTGGCAGCCGACCGTGCAGATGCAGATTAAGCGGGGTGAACTCGATGAACCCAAATGGATTTCCAAGGCTGAACTCGCACCCGGTGGTCCCTGGGTGCATCACATCGTCTCCAGTCACATGGGTGTGGGCGTTCCCGGTCGCGGTCCTTTCACCTACCCTCAGGGCTGGGGTGTATTGATGCCTGAGGACCCATTCGTTACCGTCAATATACATTATCACAAGAATCCCGGAGAAGGCACGGCGGTTACTGACTCCACCGAAGCGGGTTTCGTATTCTATGAAGACGGCGACGTAATTGACTACGTGGTGGAGACCAACCTGCTTCCCCATCGCGGCTGGACAATTCCGGCGGGTGAACCTAACTATGAAGTCAACAATACCTATGACATAACAGAAGACATATTCCTGCTGTCCATGGGTCCGCACATGCACTATCGCGGCAAGGCTATGCGCTATGAGTTGGAGTATCCCGATGGTGAAAGAGAAGTCCTGCTGTGGGTTCCCGACTACGATTTCAACTGGCAATTCCTGTATGAATATGAAACCCCTAAATTCATCCCGGCCGGATCCACTATCCACATGAGCTGGTGGTTTGATAATTCCACCGGTAATCGCTGGAACCCGGATCCCGCGGCTGATGTTGTCTACGGTCTTGCGACCACCGATGAAATGGCGAATGCCCGCATCTATTTTGCACCCACCACACCGCAGGGCATCGTTGTCGGCGAAGAGATTCCACCGGCAATCCTGGAGCGGGCAATCTCCGCCGATAAGCGCCGCCGGGAGCGTACGAAATTGCTGGATCAGAACGAAGATGACCTGAACTGGCTAACCGAAGATGAAAACAGCCGATAATGGAATTTATTGCCGCCCCTGGCGGCAGAGGAGCCGATAGCAACATGAGTAAATTGCCTCAGTCAAAGCCGTACACATCACTTCTATCGGCTCTGGCGATCTCCTTAGTGCTGGCGATCTCCTTAGTGCTGGCGATCTCGGCGCAGGCTGCAGATAACTGGGTTAACGGCCGCACTGCAGATGGTCAGCCGGATTTACAGGGTCTATGGACCAACGACACCATTACTCCCATGGAGCGCCCTGCCTCGATGGCGGGTAAACAATTTCATTCAGACGATGAAATTGCCGCTATGGAGACCCGCATCGCCGAGCGCCGCGCCTATGCGGATGACAACATCGTGGTCCAGGCTGGCGGCAATATCGGTGGCTACAACCAAATTTGGATGGATTCTGGCGATACCGTGCTGTCGACCGGCCAGACTTCGATGATTGTGGATCCACCCGATGGGCGTGCCCCGATCCGGCCGGAAGCCGAGGCCTCCCGAGACTATGGCTTCGCGCACGTGGAAGATCACTGGACCAATCACACCGTGTGGGATCGCTGTATCACCCGTGGTGTTCCCGGATCCATGCTGCCCGCTGGTTACAATAATGCCTATCGAATCATTCAGACCGCGGACACGATCACGATCATTCATGAAATGATTCATGATGTCCGGGTCATCCCGCTCAACAAGAGTGCCCACCTCGATTCCAGAATAAAATTATGGATGGGAGACTCGGTAGCCCATTGGGAAGGTGAAACCCTGATCGTAGAAACTACCAACTACAATGACCGTGGCATGATCGCCAATAGCGGTGCGGGAGGACGCTTGAAAGGTGTGCCGGTTTCGGAGTCACTCCACGTCGTCGAACGCTTCACCCGTATCAGTGAGAATACGATTATCTGGGAAGCCAGAATCACCGATCCCGTAAACTTCACCCAGCCTTTCACGATTTCCACACCGTTGACCCGCGACGATGAATACGTGATGTATGAATACGCATGCCACGAAGGCAACACCGCCATCGCCAATATCCTCAATGCGGGCCGGGCTGCCGAACAACAGTAATTACCCCTACTAATCCTCGGAATCCCTTCGGGGCTATCAGGTGTCGGCGACTACGCCGCACTCTCCCCAGAATTGCTGCCCGCCAGGGACAAACTCAGGCAGCTATCTAGCAGACGAAATCAACTAACGGTAACGGGTTGCCAGGTCTTGTGGCGTGCCAGCACTTCTTCAACCGAGTGCTTGCACACACCGGCTTTCGAGATCAACTTGCTCTCGCAGACATCGCAACGCACACATTCCTTGAAGTCGATATCGGGTCCGCGAATCGCACCGGTGGGACATGCGTGTTCACAGACACTGCAAACCTGGCACTGCTGGACCCGGGCGATACGCCAGGGCGAAAGCAGTGAAACCACACCCAGCGCTGCCCCCAAGGGACAGGCATATCGACAGTAGAAGCGGCTCACCACCGATGAGGCCGCCAGGAAGGCTAGCAGGATACCCCACAGCAGGATCGACTGACTCTGATAAAAAATGGTCCCGAAGGGTTCGAAATACTGGAACACACTAAGCTCGCTATACGTCAATGCCATGACAATCAACAGCAACAGGATGCCATACTTGATATATATCGCCTTGTCATGAAGTGCCTGTGGCACCCGTTTTTGTAGCTTGTGTGGTACAAAACGGGTCAGGAAATCCTGTAGTGCACCAAAGGGACAGAGGGATGAGCAAAACACCCTGCCGCAAAACAAGGTTGTCACCAGTGTGAAGACTACGATTATTAGTAGTGGCAAGTCAGCGAGGAAAAGCGAGGGCCCGAGTTTTATGCCATTGGTTATGTGCGACACGGAAAGAAAAGTGCCATCGATAAAACCCAGATAGACCAGGGTATAGGCCAGGGTCACCCAGCGCAGCGATGCACTCTTACGCAGAAAAGAGGTCATCACCAGGACCAACAGCAGGAGCAACGCCGCAATCTCGGCCCATTGGGCATTGTTGATTAGACTGGCAAAGCTGCCCGCATCCTCTTCATCATCATACTCATCATCTAAGATGGCGAGGAATTCCCCAGGTAACTCGGTGCCCTGTACCAGGGCCAGCGGTAATGGCGGCACCTGATAGTCAACCTGGGCCAGTTCCTCGAACGAAGCCATTGGCTCGCCGGTGTCATACAGAATCGTGAAGGCTCGGCTGATATCGATGCGATCATCGAGTACCATGGCGCCGGCAAACCGAACCTGCTTAGCGATCTTGCCTTCATCGGCGCTACCCACATAAACGAATCGGCGCCGCTCGATGGGAAACACCTCTTCCCCCTGCATCACCGCCAGACGCTCCTGCCGAAATGGCATCGATGCGTCGCCATCGACACCGACCAGAATCATGTTGCCGTCCATCACCCGGTTGCTGGCTTCGCGGTCGGCACGGGAGTAGTCATTAACACCCACCAACAATTCACCGAGTCCGTCGTGTCCCATGAAGGCAAAACTGAGTTTTAGCGTTGTCATATCGCCGAGAGTGACATCCAGTTCCGACACCAGGCCATCGTCAATCATGTCTTCCCAGGATTGGGCTTCCAGCAGGCGTAAAGCGCGAGCGTCAGCATTGGTGTTGGCGACATATTCGGAATCGGTCAGATAGACCCGGGCAACCCGGCGTGCCGCATTGCGGATGCCCCTGGCTACGGCCCAACTGCTGATGGTGGCACGGGATACGCCGTCCACGTCTCTGCCGACTCGGAATCCATCGGCGACGTTTTTAGTTTCGAATTGATTTGGAAATTGTTCCGTCGCCAGGAAGTCACCACGGATGCTCTTGTAGGACTCCCGATAATAAAGAATCTTTATACCAGTGAGCGTGCCATTCAGATCGACGCCGACCAGCACATCGATGGGTGCACTATAACCAATTTCCTCCGGCGGCAAATCCGGTGTCTCAAATAAGTAACCGATCAATTCCGGCTCGGCCGCACCGGCGTCTGTTTTGTAGGCTCGGTAAACCGGCGGCTCGCCATTCTTTTCCGAAAAGCTGTCTGCCGCCGGCATCACTTCATGGAGTAGCTCACTATCGACTATCAGTGCATCCTGGGCCACCACCGGTTGCGCAAACCAGCCGCCTAGTGTCAGAGCTAGCAACAGATACAGGGTTTTGGTAGGGGAAATTGAAGGCTTCGAACTACGTTGCGGCATTACTTTATTGTTTTCCTTACATAAGTGCTTACAGCCTGAGTCCCTGGTGAGAGATGAAGCCCATAGCGAGCTGTTGTAGGGACCACAGAGGCCTATGAAGATGGGCCGTATTTAAGCAGATAATAGACTTCACGTACATCTAGCCCTGCAACAGAGTGTTACAATCGGGCAACTCCCGATGCACGCCGCAAACGTTCAAATGGCTTCTTCACGAAAATTGGTTATCTACGCTGCACTGGTGGGCAATAGCCTGATCGCCGTTATGAAGTTTTTTGCTGCATTCATCACCGGCAGTTCGGCCATGTTCTCCGAAGGCATCCACTCTGTCGTCGATACCGGCAACCAGATGCTCCTTCTATATGGATTGAAGCAATCGAAAAAACCGGCCGATGATCAGTTCCCCTTTGGACACGGCAAGGAAATTTATTTCTGGAGTTTTGTCGTCGCCATCATGATCTTCGCAGTTGGTGCCGGCGTCTCAATTTACGAAGGCATCCATCGCCTTGGCAATCCCACCGCCATCGAAAACATCATGGTGAATTATGTTGTGCTGGGGCTGGCCATGGTCTTCGAAGGCGGCGCCTGGTTTTTCGCACTCAAGGAATTCAAACGGGCGAAAGGCGATAGCGGCTACATCGAAGCCGTGCACCGCGGCAAAGACCCATCTATATTCGTGGTCCTGTTCGAGGATTCCGCGGCGATGCTGGGCCTGACAGTTGCATTGATCGCCACCGCCCTGACTCAGCTGACGGGGAACCTATACCTTGACGGCATCGCTTCAATTGTTATCGGCCTGGTCCTGGCTGGCACTGCCGTGTGGCTAGCAGTCGAAACAAAAAGTCTGCTGATAGGAGAAAGTGCAAACAATCATGTGGTGAGGGGCATCAGGAAACTCGCGCTGACTATCCACAACATCAATCACGTCAACGAAGTGTTAACCATGCACATGGGGCCGGATTTTATTCTAGTAAATATCAGCGTCGAATTCAGTGACGAGGCAACGGCTAACGATATCGAAGACGCCGTCGCCCTGCTCGACAACAAGATCAAGAAAGCCTACGAAAACGTACAACGGGTTTTTATCGAGGCCGAAGCGAGGCATTCCATATTGCAATAAGAGGGACAGACCCTGGGATCTCGCCACAAAAACATGGATAGGATTTTCGGTAGTTGATACGTGTATCGGGGCTTGGCAAGGGGTACTGTTTTTCCGTTCGAGTGGGCCAGGGATGGCCCACCGGAACGGCAAAATAACCCCCCTGCTCCCAGCTTGCGTCCTACAGGTATGACATAAATTACTCATCTGAAGAATTGCGCACGTTAATTTCGCTTAACATTTTGATTCAATTATATATTTTGTGGAGATATCTCAACGACAGACGACGTTTTCTAATGACAAATACCAAACATGAATCGACAAAGACAAGAAAACGTGGTCTGTCCTCCTTTATTCTGGCTTAATCTACTACTTCGCAAACTCGAAGTTATTACAATGAAAACAAAAATCGAAAATTGCCTTGCCGTAGCCCTCCTGGTCGGCAGCACTGCCGTAGCAGCACAAATTAGCGATTACCAGAGCGTGACAGAAGAATTGCTCCGTAGCCCGTCGAGTGGCGACTGGCTCAGTTGGAGGGGTACCCAGGCCGGTTGGGGATATAGCGCACTCGACCAGATTAATTCTGAAAATGTCGGTCAACTGCAACTGATCTGGTCCTGGGCGATGGATGACACCGGCGCCGGCGAGGCAGCACCACTGATCCACGATGGCGTCATGTTTCTACCCGGTCCCAGGGGTGTGATCCAGGCCCTGAATGCCGCCAATGGTGATCTCATTTGGGAATATCGCCCCGGCATCACCCCCACGATAGAAGGTTCTAACGCCGTGGCTCTCGGCCCCGACCAACTGGGCACCGCCGCCATGCCCACGACAGCGTTCGCCGGAGTTGGCCGCGGTGTGCAGAAGAACATCGCTATCTTCGGCGACATGATTTATGCAGCGACCGAGAATGCCAGCATCAGGGCCATCGATGCGCGCAGCGGTTTGTTGGTGTGGGAAACGCCGGTGGCGGACCCTGCCCTGGGCTATTACTACACTGCCGGACCCATAGTGGCAAATGGCACCTTGGTCACCGGGATCAACGGTTGTGAACGCTACAAAGATGATGTCTGTTTCATAACCGGTCACGATCCACTCACGGGGGAGGAGAGGTGGCGTACCGACACCGTAGCGCGACCGGGAACGCCTGGCGGCGACACCTGGGGTGATTTACCGCTGCGCTTCAGAGCCGGCAGCGACGCCTGGATCGCCGGCAGCTACGACCCCGAAGCCAACCTGGTGTACTGGGGAACTGCCCAGGCCAAGCCCTGGGCCAGGGCGGTGCGCGGCACCTCCGGTGATGCCCTGTACACCAATTCCACCCTGGCGTTAAATCCCGACACTGGCGAGATGGTCTGGTATTACCAGCATCTACCCGGAGAAACCCATGATATGGATGAGGTATTCGAGACTGTATTAGTCGATGTCGATGGTCGCCAATCCCTATTCAAGATGGGAAAACTGGCCATTCTCTGGCAACTAGATCGCATCAGCGGCGAAATTATCAAGGCCACCGACGTCGGTTATCAGACCATCGTCAACGTCAATCCGGTGACGGGTGCCATTACCTATCGCGACGGCCTGCTGCCCCGCATCGGCGAGCAGATCGATATGTGCCCCAGCACCTCCGGCTTCAAGAGCTGGCGCGCCATGGCCTATTCACCACAGACCAGTGCCATGTATATCCCCATTACCTTAAATTGCGAACTCGCCACCTTCGGTCCCACTGAGCAGGTGCTCGGTGGTGGGGGCACCGGACCGGTGCGGCGCATCAATTACCCCCACCCGCAATCGAATGGCAATCTAGGTGAGCTGCTGGTGCTGGATATTCCCAGTGGTGAGGTAAAATGGCGTTATCGCTCCCGCGCTCCGATCAACACTGCTGCCCTGACTACCGCGGGAGGTCTGGTGTTCTTCGGTGACTGGGATCGGCGAATGTTCGCGCTCGATGCCGAAAACGGCGATATCCTCTGGCAGACTCGGGTCACCACCTCGGCCCAGGGCTTCCCTATTTCCTATATGGTAGATGGCCGTCAGTTCATTGCATTACCCGCTGCCACCGGTGGTGCCAGTTGGTCATCCATGCTGCCCCGGGATCTGGCACCGGAACTGGTTCGTCCCCGCAATGGCAATTCAATGCACGTATTCGCCCTGCCGGCGCCATGAGAATCAAAGCCTGCAGCCGCAAAGCATTTAGCCTCGCAGTCACCATGCTGATCGTGAATGTCGTCAGTGTGGCGCAATCGGATGATTCGATCTGGAGTGGCGTTTTCACTGCGCAGCAAGCCGTTCGTGGCGCCGCCGATTACAGTACAAACTGTGCCTCCTGTCACTCTGTAGATTTACGCGGCAATAGCAATACGCCCAGCCTGCTGGGAATGAGCTTCATGTTTATCTGGGAGGGCCGTTCACTGGGTGAGCTCTACACAAAAATGCGCGACGAGATGCCTTCCGATCGTCCCGGCAGTTTATCTACGCAAAGCTACGAAGACATGCTCGCGTATCTGCTGCAATCCAACCAGTTCCCTGCTGGCGAGAAGGAGCTAAAAGCGAGTGCCGGCATGCTTGATAGAATAAGCATCACTTCGAAACCCTTAACCGACAGTATCTGTTGCAGACTTGATATAGATTAAAGAGCGCCAGCAAGATTAACCTTATGGTTTCAGGCTTCTGCATGGGCACGAAGGAAGTCGATCATGTTGGTGCCAGCCTGCAAAAAAATACCGTCGGAGTTTACTTCGACACCGAGGACCAGGGCCCATTCAGGTCTTCCCGGGGGTCAAAAGTTCAACCCATTTCCCAGGGCTTTTAGCGACCCTTTATTGCACCGTCGTGGATAATGTGGCCTAGTCGGTCGATGCATGAGAGCCACGGTCTCAAAGGCCTGCAGAAATCTACCCTGATTTGCTTCGTAATCGCGGGGCTGCCGTTGCCATGCGCCGTCATTGCGCAACAGGGCACATTCTTCAATGAACGGGATAATCAATACCTGTTGCTGGGTCTGAAGCGGGCCAAGGTATCCTATGAGGCGTCGAAATCAGAATTTGAACGCCAGCAGGAATTGTTCGAGCAGGACTTGATTTCCGAAACCACTCTGGACCGAAGCGAGATCAACTTTGTTGAGGCGGAAGTGAACTATCAGCAGCAGATGCTGGCGAAACTGGTCGGCTCCTGGTTGGGGCTAACCATTCCACTGCTGATTCCGATTCTGATCAGCATGCTGTTGCTGATGCTATTCAGGGTGCCGATGACGGCGACAGACTGGATGAAGCTGGTCACCCTCATCGCCGTATCCATACTCTATTTCACTTTTTCCATCGCCCTGAGTCTGCTGGTTTCCGCCCTTACCCGCCATTCTGCGGTGTCTTTCCTGCTGCTGCTGGTGGCTTGGATTACGCTGGTACTAGATTGTGCCCCGGGGCGCGGTAATGGCCGCTGGCCAGCTTGTGGATGTGCCAACGGTGGCGGAAATCGAAAGCCAGAAGGACCGTTACCGCTCCGATCGGCAGACCGAGGTGCGAGCATCGAGCAGCCGGAGATTTCAGGCAATGATGGCACCGGCACAGGGGTTGTCAGATGACGACAGGCGGGCGTTTTATGAAGCGAATATAGCCGCTTACAACGAAGAATCCAGCGAGTTACGCGCCGAGATGGAACTCGATATAGAAGAGAACAACCGTCGCGTGAATGAGAATCTGCGTAACGCCAAGAGCGAACAGGAACGCCTCGCCTTCCTTGTGTCCCGCATCTCACCGGCGTCGGCCTTCAAGCTCACGGCGATGAATCTGGGGGGTACCAATACCTCCATGAAGAACCGCTATGAGGATCAGATGCTGGTTTACCGGAATGACTACAACGCCTATATCAACTCGAAATGACAGGCGGAGCAGGAAGAACAAGCACGAATACTGGCGAGACAGAGACAGGGAGGAGGCGCCACCTTAGTCTTTGCCGGTAGCGCCAACCAGGCCATCGATATCAGCGATATGCCGCAGTTCACCGCTTCCAGACAATCTGTGGCCGAGGTGATTCAGGCTTCGCTAGTGGACTTCGGCCTGCTGGCAATGTTTACCTTGCTGGCGTTCTCCGGTGCTTTCCTGGCATTCGTTCGCTACGATATTCGCTAAGAATTTTCGGCGCAGATCCGCTAGTCTTACAGCAATCGCTACTATCTCTGCTTTAGGTTTGGATGTAATCCAGATAAACTCCGATCCAGTACCTGCTGTTTAGTTAATACTTGTACATAAGCCTGCACAAGAGGAAGCAAACAATGAGAACGATACGAAGAATACTCACAGTAACATCTACGCTGCTGCTGGCACTCGGTTTTACGAATGCACAAGCTGATGCAACCCACCCGACTTACAACGGTGAAGTGGCGAATATCATCAATGAAAACTGCGTAATATGCCACCGAGAGGGCGGCATTGGTCCCATGCAATTTACCAGTTTCGAGCAGGTACGTCCGTGGGCTCCGCTGATACAACTGCGGGTTGCTAACAGACAGATGCCTCCTTATGCCTATGATCACGGTATAGGCCTCCAAGATCTGGAAGGCGATTGGCGACTGCAACAGGAAGATATTGACACTATTGTCGCTTGGGTAGATCAAGGTGCCCCCCTGGGAGACCCAGACATCACCGTGGTAACTCCTGAATTTCCGGACCCCAACGAATGGAAATTTGCTGAACTATTCGGTCAACCGTCTTTAGTTGTTGCATCGACGCCACTGGATATTCCGGCAGACGGCAACGACCTCTGGCACCAGCCCTACAACTTGACTAATTTGCCAACAGATCGCTGCATAAAGGCCATGCAAGTCAAACCTCGGGCCGATGCAGCGGCTGTCGTTCATCATGCTAATACCTATAATGAAGCTCCAATTGGCGATGGTGAATTTGAAGAACGCGGTCAATTAAACGAATATGCCATGGGCAAATGGGGTGAAATCATCCCCGATGGTGTCTGTCGGCTATTGGAAGCAGGGTCACGCATTCGATGGACTATTCATATGTTCCCTGGTGGAGTAGGTGCTACTGCGCAAGGTAAAATGATTGAGAATAATGTCGTTGAGCTCGGTATCTGGTTTCACCCGGAAGGCTATGAAGCCGAAGCACAATACAAGCAAGATCTTAAACTCTACGCCTTAAGAGATGGCTACGAGAGTGGAATCCTGATCGTTCCACCGCATGGTTACACCATGACGCAGGGCTTCCATAGTTTCGATCACCCGGTTCGCATTGACAGCTTTCAGCCCCACGGCCACTTGCGCATGAATGCTGCGTCTTTCGAGATTTTTTATCCTGATACAGGTCGTACTGAGCAGATAAGCCAGATTTCAAACTGGAGCGCTACCTGGCATCACAGCCACATTTATGCCCAGGATGTCGCACCTCTGGTGCCCACCGGCGCCGTGCTGGTCATCAAGCAATGGTATGACAATACGGCTGCGAACCCTAACAACCCTGATCCGGATCAATGGGCAGTAAGTGGTAGCAGAACGGGTGACGAGATGTCCCATGCCTGGATAGCCGTTACACACCTGGATGACGAAGGCTTCGAAAAACTGGTTGCTGAGCGCAAAGATAGAGAAGAACGCAGCTTAGCCGGAAACGATTAACTAAACACCCCGGCGTTTCAGGCCATCGAAGGAAGCCGACCGAAGGTTCATTCAGTCGGCTTTTTTTGTGGGTCCAATTTGTGCTCTTGGGGATCTGCAATGATTGCTGCATTCTGCTGCCAGCCAAACTATAGGTGCAAGCGTGGGCTTATGTAGAGATAGCTTTTATTCTTCCCATACCCAAAGAATTGATAGCAACATAGGCTGGAATAGAAATACAATGAATGCAGAAGTTTTCCTGACTAATTAATCTGCCAGGCTGAATTGTCATGAAAATTCATACAGTTAGATCTCAATTTCCCAGACTGATCAGCAAAACTGGATTGGTTATTTTGCTCTTGGTCAGTGTGACGGCTATTCACAGAATAATGCTGCCGAGTACAACGATGGCGTACTGACCATCCCGGTGGTCATGGTGGGAGTCGACGCCTATCTCATTACGCTGAGCCTTGTGACGACAGAGCCGAATGTAGAATTCATTCTAAGCGGGGCCGAATTAGTAACAGAATTTAACCAGCAGGGCGTGGCGGTGTTTGATACCAACTCATTGCTGCTTAGCATTCCTGCCTTGCGCGTAGATGATGTGACTTACCGCGTGGAATTGTTGCTGGTCACAGCGGATGTGTATCCCGTCAGCCCTAGTTGGACATAATCCCCTAATTGCCTAAGAGACAG
>CAJXIY010000037.1 GCA_913054495.1 uncultured Gammaproteobacteria bacterium
TCTCGCCGCTGATTCAGGGTGAAGATTATCCCGTGTTCAAAAACGGTATTCCGCAATATGCACGTCTAAAGAAACAACTTGAACGAAAGAAGCTGAAAAGCTGGAACCCGGGAGCCTCTGATTAAATACTCCAATATCCTAAGTCCCAGTGCATCCAATCGAAAACCAACCCTCCATTCAACAAACGGGCACAAACATTTCAGCAATTTTTTATAAATTTCACAGAGATGGCCCAAAAAAATAGTGTGAACTGGCTCCGATAGCTTCTATCATAGAGTTGCGCAGTTGTTTGTGTTCAATGTGAGCTTAACCCGATTTCAAATAACAAAAAAAAGGGGAATAGCACGATGCAAAAGACACTACCTTTCCGTCCTATCTATCTGTTGGAATTCTTTCTGATCAGCTTGTTGTGCTCCATTGCGTCGGCACAGCAACCCGGCTCGACAACGGTTAACGATGCCGCCATGGCAGACGATTCACAAGGTGAGAACTGGTTGGCATTTGGTCGCACCTATAGTGAACAGCGATTCAGCCCACTTACTCAGATTAACCAGTCCAATGTAGGTAGTCTGGAGCTAGACTGGTATATCGATCTGCCCAATAGTCGTAGCCTAGTGCCTACACCTCTGGTGGTGGATGGCATCATGTATTTTATCAGCAGCATGAATATCGTGCGGGCGGTTGATGCCACCTCGGGAGAAGAGTTATGGCGATATGATCCCCAGGTCGCACAATACGCGGCACGTAGAATGCGGGCTGGTTGGGATAACAACCGAGGTATTGGCATTTGGGAAGATAAGGTGTTCGTCGCCACCTGGGATGGGCGTCTAATTGGTCTCGATCGAAACGATGGCAGCGAATTATGGAACGTATAGACTATCGATCCGGAACTGGCCATGTACATCACCGGCGCGCCAAAGATTTTCAAAGGCAAGGTATTGATTGGCAACGGAGGTACCGAGAATGGTCCAAACCGCGGCTATATCACGGCCTATGATGTCGACACCGGTGAATACGCGTGGCGCTTCTGGATTGTGCCGGGCAACCCTGCCGATGGTTTCGAAGACGCCGCGATGGAAATGGCGGCCGCGACGTGGACCGGGGACTGGTGGCGTCATGGCGGAGGTGGCAACGCTTGGCATGGGTTTACCTACGATGCCGAGTTGGACCAGTTATACATCGGCACGGGTAACGGTTCACCTTGGAACCGGAAGATCCGAAGCCCGGACGGTAGGGATAACTTGTTTCTCAGTTCGATCGTGGCGCTGGATCCCGATACCGGTGAATACCTGTGGCACTACCAGACCTCACCAGGTGACACCTGGGACTACACCTCCACCATGGATATCGTGCTGGCGGATCTAAACATCGAGGGCGAAACTGTCAAAGCGCTGATGCATGCACCGAAGAATGGATTCTTCTACGTGATTAATCGCGAGGATGGGCAATTGATCTCAGCCGAAAATTATACCGAGGTAACCTGGGCGTCAGAGGTGGACCTCGAAACCGGGCGGCCAATAGAAACACCGGGAGCGCGCTACGAGTTGCAACCGGTGGACATCGCACCTACGCCTATCGGCGGGCACAGCTGGCATGCGATGTCTTACAACCCTGGAACCGGCCTGGTCTACATTCCAACTATACACTGGCAAAATCGCTTCACCGACGCCGATATCGATCTGGAAAATTTTCAAGCTGAAGGCTGGCGCCTGGGGCTGGGTGTCGGTTACGAATTCGGTGCATCGACCCGTGACGATGGAGCAACGGGCACACTGCAGGCATGGGTTCCGGTGCGGCGAGAGCAGGTATGGGAAATTCCCGTCGAAGGCGCCTGGGATGCAGGAACCTTGACAACGGCCTCCAACCTGGTATTCCAGGGCAAGGCGAACGGACATCTGCGCGCCTATAACGCATTGACCGGCGAACAGTTGTGGGACGAAAACCTGGGGCTGGGGATATCGGCACCGCCAATTACCTATTCTGTTAATGGCAAGCAATACCTGGCGATCCTGGTAGGTTGGGGTGGTGCCATGTCAGCGCTGGGTGGGCAGGAAATGGCGGACTACGGCTGGGCTTATGGAGAACAAACAAGGCGCTTGCTAGCTTTTTCACTCGACGGCACCCGAGTCGTACCGGTGTCCGCTCCTCCTCGTGTGCCGACACCATTGGCCACTTCTGATTTTATCGTCGATGGTGCTACTGCCGAATCCGGAGAACTTGACTATGAATCCATCTGTAGTTTCTGCCATGGAGGTGCTGCTGTCGCGGCGGGCTTGGCGCCAGATTTAAGAGCGTCAGGTGTCATACTTTCGGTAGATGCATTTGAACAAGTGGTCAGGGGTGGGGCACTGGCAAGCCGTGGTATGCCATCGTTCGCAGATTTCTCCGATGCCGAGTTAAATGCCTTGCGACATTATATTCGCCAGCAGGCGGAAGTGGCACTGGCTGCGGGACGCTAACACAAAGTGCATTATTTCGGGCCGGATCAAAGGAGGATCAAAGGGGTCAGAGTAACTTGATCGGTATATGAGATGTATCAAACTACCCTGACCCCTTAGATTAATCGCCCCGGCCTGGCTATGAGACTCCATTGACGCTCGCCACGAAAACTTCCGCGTATTGTGCGGCGGTAAAGGCGATGGGGTTGCCACTGGCAGCCGCATCATTGAAGGCCATCACGCCTATTTCCTGCGCCCGATCCTGATTGATCCCAATCTCACTTAGTGTCTGTGGTATTCGAAGTTGCTCGCGCAAGGTCAGAATCCATGCAAAAAAACTGTCGAAGCCCGGATTTTGTAATTCGAGGTATCTGGCGAGGCGCGTCAGTGGCGCTTCAATTGCACTGCGATTGGCATTCAGCACATAGGGCATCAGAATCGCATTGAGCAGGCCATGGTGGCTGTTATAGAGAGCTCCCAGGGGATGAGCCAGAGCGTGCACCCCGCCCAGGCCACGTTGAAATGCGGTGGCTCCCATGGTCGATGCCACCATCATCTGGGCCCGGGCTTCCAGATCTTTGCCATCGACGTAGGCCCGGGGCAAATAATTTTTTATGAGACGTATCGCTTCCAGGGCGATGCCCTCGGCCATGGGGTGGTAGTAAGTCGCGCAATAGGCCTCCAGGGCATGGGAAAGGGCGTCCATACCCGTCGCCGCGGTTAAATTTGGCGGTAAGCCCAGGGTGAGTTCGGCATCTAGGATAACCACCGCTGGCATCATCCGGGGATGAAATATGATGCGCTTTAGCCGCGCCTCGGTATCGACAATCACCGACGCGCGCCCTACCTCCGAGCCAGTACCTGATGTCGTGGGCACCGCTATGACTGGCACCATTGCTGCGACCTTCACCCGCGTGAAGTTGTCACCGACATCTTCGAAATCCCACAGGGGCCGGTCCTGACCTACCATCAGGGCAATGGCCTTGCCTGCATCCAAAGCGGAACCACCACCGAAGGCGATGACACCATCATGCTCACCCCGGCTACAGGCGGCGACGCCAGCGGCGATGTGCTGTCCTGTGGGATTGCTGGCAATTTCCGAATACAGGCCGCAGGCGAGACCGTTTTCGGCGCACAGCTCGATCGCACTCGTCACCATTGGCATTGCTGCCAGGCCGGGGTCGGTTACCAGCAGGGGTGCTTTCAGGTGCAGTTGCTGACATATTGCCGGCAGTTCGCAGATACGACCAGGTCCCTGCCGAATGCTGGTCGGATAGTTCCAATTTGCGGCTAATTGAGCGAACTTCATGTGGAGCTCTCAGGCGGGCAGTTTCAGGTGAAAGGATTTAGGCCGAGTTAGGCGCTCGTATCCCAGTGCCGACAGGGTGCAACCACGGCCGGAATTTTTTACACCGGTCCAGGCCAAGGCGGGGTCAAGATAGTCACAGCGATTGAGAAAAAATGTTCCGGTTTCGAGCCGTTCTCCGATGGCGATGGCGGCGCCTAAGTCGCGGCTGAAAACACAGGCGGTCAGACCGAACTCAGAATCGTTCATCAGGGCAACCGCTTCATCGTCATTTGCTACTGCCATGATGCCAAGCACGGGACCAAAGCTTTCTTCGATCATCAGCCGCATGCTGTGATTGACATTGGTAAGCACTTGCGGCGCAAGATAGGGGGTCCCTACGCTATCCATTGGAAAATTGGCAGGATCGATATGGGCGATAGCACCGGCGTCGATGGCATCGCGTATTTGCCCCCGCACGAAATCGGCTGCTGCAGTTCTCACCATCGGGCCGAGCGTGGTGTCCGGTGAGTCTGAACGGCCCAGTTTATATTGATTGACCAGGGCCACCGCCCGACTGACAAAGTCGTCAAATATCTCGCTGGCCACATACAGCCGTTCTATGCCGCAGCATGATTGTCCCGAATTGAAGAAGGCACCTTCGATACAGGCCGCTACCGCATATTCGATATCGGCGTCGGCGCGCACGTAAGCCGGATCTTTGCCCCCAAGTTCCAGTCCCACCGTAATAAACCGGCCGCTGCTCGCCTGCTCGACGACCTTGCCGCCGGCAACCGATCCGGTGAAGGCAACGGTGTTGATATGGGGCTGGGCGATGATCATCTCGGTGTCCTGGTGGCTCAGGTGCAAGTATTGAAATACGCCCGCGGGCAGATCTGCGACCTGAAAAGCCCGGGCCAATTGCTCGGCGCACAGTGGTGTTTGCGCCGAATGTTTCAGCAGCACGGTATTGCCGGCCATCAGTGCCGGGATAATAGAGTTGATTGCGGTGAGGTAGGGATAGTTCCACGGAGCGATGACGAAAGCCACTCCCAAGGGCTCTCGCTGTATGTAACGGATAAAATCCTCCGTATCCGGCAGTTTTATTGGCGCCAGAGATTGCTCCGCTATACCGATCATGTGGCGGGCTCGATCCACCATACCCGTCACTTCTGCTTTCGCGTAACGAATCGGGCGGCCCATCATCCAGCACAATTGCTCTGCTATTTCATCGCCGCTGTCGAGGAAGGCCTGCAGCATCGCCAGGCAATACTCTGCCCTGCGAGCTATGGATTCTTCGCGCCATTGCCGCTGTGCCGCCACCGCCGCATCGAGCGCCTGTTTGATTATGTCCTGACTGGCCAGTTCGCGTTCGACATATACCGAATCATCGATGGGAGAACGCGTAATTTGCATAGTATTTGTCATGTCAGACTGTTGCTTGCTGGTCCAGTTTTTCTGGCGAGTCTCTAAATGATTTCGAAGTAACGGGACAATTCCCAATCCGTCACGTGTTTACGGAATTCGCGCTCTTCCCATTCTCGGGTCGCCGCATAGTGCTCAACAAACTCCTGGCCAAAGAGTTCATTTGCGGCCTGGGATTGGCGCAATCTACCCGCGGCTTCGAACAAGCTGGCGGGTAAGGATAATTCTGCGGGATGTTCCTGCTCATAAGCATTACCGGTAACCTGCGGCGTAGCTTCGAGCTCGTGTTCGATGCCATACAGGCCCGAGGCCAACGCAGCTGCCAGTGCGATGTGAGGGTTGGCGTCGGCCGCACCGAGACGGTATTCGATGCGCTGTGATTTTTCCGACCCGGGGATCACCCGCAACGCCGTGGTTCGATTTTCGACGCCCCAGGTCGCATCGAGTGGCGCCCAAAGCCCTGGTACCATGCGCGTATAGCTATTCACGGTGGGCGCGGTCATGGCCAGAAACTCCGGCATCAGCCGTTGCTGCCCGGCCAGAAACTGGCGCTGGATAACACTCATAGTGTGTTCGCCGCCGGCATCGAAGAAAGCAGATTTACCATCCTTGGACTGCAGAGAAATGTGAATATGCCCACTCTGACCCGGCTGATCCCCGGACCACTTCGCCATGAAGGTGGCCATCATCTCATTGCGCTGCGCCCAGACCTTGGTAAAGGTCTTGAACAGGGCGGCCTTGTCTGCAGCAGCGCTGGCGTTGTCATAGACCAAGGCCGCTTCCATAACACCCGGACCCGTTTCCGTGTGCAGTGCTTCCAGGGGCATGTCCATCTCTTCACACAGTTTTAACAGTTCGTGATACTTGTCGGCGTGAACCGAGTTGCGGAGTATTGAATAACCAAACGCGCCGGGCGTCATGGGTGTCAGATTTCGATAATTTTTGGCTCGCACCGAGTCGGGGGTTTCGTTGAACATGAAAAATTCATATTCAAACGCCGTGCTGACGTTGAAGCCCATGTCGCTTGCCCTGGCAATAGAGCGTTGCAAGAGCCCGCGAGGACACAGCTTTTCTGCGTCACCATCGAATTCGACGATAAATAGCAGCATCGCGCCCTCGAAAGGCAGGCAGCGACAGCTGCTGGCAACGATCCTGACGGGGGCATCGGGATAGCCAGTGTGCCAACCCGTATATGACACGTTGTCATAGAGTCGATCGTTCGAATCCCAACCCAGGACGACGTCGCAGAATGCGAAACCATTATCCAGGGACGAGAAGAATTTTTCTTTGCTCAGATACTTGCCACGCATGACCCCATCGATATCGAAGAGGCCCACTTTGATATGGCTAAGACCCCTCTCTTCGACGATTTTCCGTGCGTCCGCTACGGTCTTGACTGATCGTGGATCCAGCATAATGGTTCCTTTTCTCTATGCTCCTAAAGCGACAGGCAGCACCCCCTACAGGGGCCTGGTCAGAAGCTTAGTCTGTTTCTAATTCCGATTCTGCTCTAGATATGGCAGCGAATTCTTCATCCGGGGACTTGGCCACCAGATGATGCCGACTGTAGATCACAAAATAAGCCACCAAAATCACATAAAAAACGCCGGCCCACAGTGCCGCCTCGAGACTGACGACAAAGGTACTGGCAAAGGCGATCAGGGATAGTAGCAGCGCGATCCCCGTGGTTATGGTGCCACCGGGGGTGCGAAATGGTCGCTCCAGATCCGGCTCCTTGACCCGCAAAATAATATGAGACAGCATCATTAAGGCATAGGATATAGTCGCCCCAAAAACCGCCATGGTAATCATCAAATCACCCTGACCCGTAGTCGATAATACGAAACCGAGAATGCCGGGAATAATGAGTGCCATCGGTGGCACTTTGCGGGCGTTGGTCACCGACAAAAATCGCGGCAAATAGCCTGCTCGAGACAGAGCGAATACTTGTCGGGAGTAGGCAAATATGATGGAAAAGAAGCTGGCGATTAATCCAAACAGGCCAACGATGTTGACAAACGTTGCGATGAAAGCATTTTCACCATAGGCAACTTGTAATGCGCCGACCAGCGGTGCGCCATGGTCTTTCATCGCCTCTGCCCCCGCCACACCCGGCGCCAGCACCAGGACAATGGCGGCGAATACCAACAAAATCAGCATGGCGGTAATGATGCCCCTGGGCATGTCTCTAGCCGGATTTTCTGTTTCTTCTGCCGCCAGCGGCACTCCTTCGATAGCCAGGAAGAACCAGATGCCGAATGGAATCGCACCCCAGATACCCACATAACCCTCGGGCAGGAAGGTGCTGGCGCCGGCGGCCTGATCGTTGACGGCGATATCGAATAAATTTTGGTAATCGAAATGCGGGATCAGACCGATGGCGAAGACAATCAGGGCGACAACGGCGACGCCCGTAATCACCATCATAATCTTTAGCGCTTCGCCTGCGCCGCGCAGGTGAATACCGACGAAGACAATATAAAATACGGCGTAAACGGTAGGGCCGTCGAGGCCGAATATCTCGTTAACATAAGCGCCAATGAATACCGCGATGGCTGCCGGCGCAATCGAATATTCCAGCAGGATGGCGGTGCCGGTGAGGAAGCCTCCCCAGGGCCCCATGGCGCGCCTGGCGAAACTATAACCTCCACCGGCGGTGGGCAGAGAAGACGAAAGCTCTGCCAGGCCAAAGATCATGCAGCAGTACATGGTTGCCATCAGCAGTGTGGCGATCATCATGCCACCCCAGCCACCCTGTTGCAGACCGAAATTCCAGCCGGCAAAATCTCCCGAAATAACGTAGGACACACCCAGGCTTGCCAACAAGACCCAACCCGCAGCACCCTTTCTTAATTGGCGTTTGTCGAGGTAATCGGCAGACACCTCATCATATTCGACTGTTGCAGCGCGCTTCTTTACGGACATACTCCGGGCCTCACTTTTGGTTTTCTCGAACTCTCAGACTAGGGAGCCAGGCGGTCGATATTCCAGCTACCGCTAGCTTCGAGGACGTACCTGAAGCGGTCGTGCAGGCGATCGGCGCCTCCCTGCCAAAATTCAAATTCTGTGGCTTCCACACGATAGCCGCCCCAAAAATCTGGAAACGGCACTTCACCGGCTCTAAATTTTTGTTTCAGCGATTCAAATTGATTCATCAGCACCGTTCTCGATGAAAGCACCCTGCTCTGTGCCGATGCGATCGCCGCAAGCTGATTGGACTTGGGTCGACTGATGAAATATTTCAGTGATTCGGCGGTGGAAATTTTGCTCGCCTCGCCGCCAATCTTTACCTGTCTATCGATTGCATGCCAGGGAAAATGCAAACTGGTTTTTGGATTAGTGGCGAGTTCTTCGGCCTTGCGAGAACCATAGTTGGTATAGAAAACAAATCCATCCTTATCGAAATGCTTCAACAACACGATGCGTTGGCTGGGCTGTCCGTCCGTGGACACGGTGGCAACAGTCATGGCGGTGGGATCACCGATCTCAAGTTCGATCGCCTGCTGCATCCATTGACTGAACTGATCAAATGGATTAACTGCGAGGTCTTCACGGTTCAGACCACCGTGAAGATACTCACGCCGCAGGGACTGCAAATCCATCACGAATTTTTCACTTTATTTGAAGGGTTCATTTTGTAGCTTTGAAGCGTATTCAGCAACATCGGAATTTTTGAAAAACTATATAGCGACGATCTAGGGCAGCTCTGAACAATGCAGTGATGCCCTGGCATCATCGATTGGTTTTAATGTACAAAATCACCATAATTCCATAATTGCTCTCTGCGCGTGCCTGTCGAGTAAAAGTAAGTGCCGTAACCATGCTTGTCGTTGGCAAAAAAACCGCCCACAAATTTTTGTCCACCTGGCCACCGGTAAGTCCCCTGGCCATGATAGAAATCATCTACAAAATCGCCGGAGTAGTTTTCGGTGTTTTCTTTCAGCCAAAATTCCGAATGTTCATTTTCATTCCATTGTGGCAATTTGAAAAAGTAGGAGCCGGTGCCATTCCTTTTGTCATCCTTCCACTGGCCGATGTACAGATTGTCCTTGCCATTCCAGTAAGTGCCGCGACCGCTACGAATACCCTGCACCCAATTGCCGACATAGATGGCATTCTGTGTAAACGAGATAGGCACCTGCAGCCGACCATGACCGTCAAATATGCCCTGCCGAAAACTTCCTCTGTATTCGCCCTTGCCGTAGGGCGTGGTGAGTTCCAGGGTGCCGCGGCCATTTTCGCAATCGCCAAAGACGCACTGCCTCGCGCTGACTTCATCCAGAGACTGGGAGAATGAGACCGGGCCGAAGCCAATTGCCAGCGAGCAAATTAATGCCGGTAGTAGAAATACTTTGTTTCGAGAAATGTTCATGCACACCACTGTATCATCATATAGCCCGCCGGCAGACGGTCCGCGATTATAACCCTATCGCTATCGAGGTCTCCAGCAGCTTGGCGTAGACTCAAGGCCAGGGAACCTTTGATCAATTCGATGTCTATGGCAGAACAGGTACAGCAGTGGCTGGCGGACAATGGGTTCGGCCAAGTCAGCAGGACAGAGAGGGTGGCTGGTGGGTCTATCAACATCAGCTCCAGGCTCTATCTGAGCGATGGCCGTCGTCTCTTCCTGAAACAGCACGCTTCAGCACCCGCACAAATGTTTATTGCGGAAGCGGCGGGTCTAAGCGCCCTACGTCAAGCCAAGTCACTGCGAGTTCCGACGGTCCTCCATGTCGCAGAAAGCTTCCTGCTGCTGGAGGACCTGGGAACGGGTCAGCCGGATAAGACCTACTGGGAAGAACTTGGATCCGGCCTGGCTGAACAGCATCGCAACCCACAGCCGCAGTTCGGTTTTTCCACGGACAATTATTGCGGTTCCACACCCCAAATTAACACGCCCACAGACGATGGTTTTGAATTTTTTGCCAATTTCCGCATCCGCAAGCTGGCCGTGGCAGCCCGGGAGCGAAAGCTGCTAAATAACGCTGCCTTTAACGCCCTGGAATTCATCGCCGAAAACCTGAGATTATGGATTCCTCCTCAGCCCGCCGTGCTCATTCATGGCGATCTATGGTCTGGTAATATTCACTGTGACGAGCACGGTGGGCCAGCGCTGATCGATCCCGCCACTTACTGGGGTTGGGCAGAAGCTGAACTGGCCATGACGCGGTTATTTGGAGGCTTCGGTGAATCCTTCTATGCCAGTTATGCCGAGCATTCAGGCATGGCATCTGACTGGCAGCAGCGGTCGGAACTGTACAACCTTTATCACCTGCTGAATCATCTGCTTCTGTTCGGCAGCAGCTACGGGGCGCAAATTGAAGCTATCAGTCGTAGATTTGCGCCGTGACTATAACCGGCGTAGCACGTTGAGTGGACTGATACTCACGACCTTGCGGGTTGAGTTCACACCGAGTCCGGCAATAACCAGCATGCCGATCAGGGGTCCTGACAACCACACCCAGTAATGAAAATGGAAATCCTGCTCGAATACCTGCTCCTGCAGATAGTAACGACTCGCCTCCGCGCCCAGGGTTGCGATCACTCCCGCCACCATGCCGATGCTGGCGAACTCGATCAGCAAACTGGTGAGAATCAGCTTCTTGCCGGCCCCCAGGGTTCTCAAAATCGCATTCTCATGAAAGCGTTCATCGAGGGAGGCGTTAACGCAGGCCAGGAGCACCAGGCCACCGGATATCAGTACCAGCACCGAAATCAACTCGATTGCCGAAGTCACCTGGGCAATGATATTTTGAATCTGCTCGATCAATGCATCGATCTCGATCACCACGATGGTGGGAAACAGTCGCACCAGGTCGTTCAACAAAATTTTCTGTTCTCTCTCCATCAACACCGTCGACAGGAATGTGGCGCCGAGATGATCTATCGTGCCCGGTGAAAAAATGATGAAGAAGTTGGGCTGCATATTGTCCCAGCGCACGCTGCGAAAGCTGCTGACCTCGGCGCTCACGAGTTGCTGGTTGACTTCGAATTCCAGGCGGTCGCCTAACTTAAGATCGAGCCAGCCCGCATACTCTTCTTCGATCGAGACATAGCCGGCTTCGGCGTTCTCTCCCCACCAGGTGCCTGCGGTAATGCGATTGCCAGAGGGCACCTCGTCTGCCCAGGTCACCTGGCGGCGGCTGAGTCGGCCTCTAACACGAGTCTCCCCCCTGCCCTCCGCCTGGGACCCGCTTTGCGCTGCGGCTTCGTCAGTCTCGCCCTGATCTGACTGCGCCGATTCGGTCAGCGTGTTGGCTTCTCCATCTGCGCCCAGATCTCCCTGGGGATCGGGCAGGTCGCCATTGATCGCCGTTACCCGGGCACTGATCAGGGGGTAGAAGGCGTTGCCCACCACACCGTTGACCTCGAAAAACTGCTGAATACCCTCAATCTGGGGCTGGGTAATGTTCATCATGAAATGGTTTGGGGTGTTTTCCGGCAGCTGAGCCTGCCAGTCATCGATAAGATCGGTACGTAGCAGGGTTAAAATTAGCAGCGACATGATGGTGATGGAAAACACCATCACCTGTAGCACGCTTTGTTTGCGGCGTCTTCGCGTCGCCGTCATCGCCAACTTCCAGGCACTGCCGGCCTTCATGCCAACCGAGCCGCTGGACCGCAACAGCAGATAGGAAATAATCGAGAGAAACACGGCGATGGCAGCAACCGCAATCACCAGCACCGAGGTCAGAATGAAATCCTGGCTATACCAGAGAACCATGGATACCGTTCCGACCAGGCCAAAAACATAGGGCACCTTGGCGCCAAATTTTTGCTGGCTGATATCCTTGCGCAATACCCGCAGCGGAGGCGTCTCTCGCAGCGCCAGTAATGGTGGCAAGGCAAACGAGAGCAAACAGATCAAGGCAGTCAGGGAGCCAATCACATAGGGCTGAAAACCTGCCGGTGGCAGCGTCACCAGAATCACCGTCTTCAGCATCTGTAATATGCCCTGATGCACTAACCAGCCAAGCACGCAGCCGACGACGATCGCAATAGCCGCCAGCACCGACTGAATCGACAGGTAGATCGTCATGATCTGTGATGAAGTACAACCGAAGGTCTTTAATATGGCGACGTAGTCATAATGTCTTTCACCATAACGTTTGGCAGTCAAGGCGATGGCGACGCCGGCCAGTAGTACAGAAAACAGCGAACCCAGCAGCAAAAAACTTTCTGCCTTGTTGAGGGCATCGCTAATCTCTTCACTCTCATCCCTGACATCCCGCAGCCGATACTCGCCCTCGTATTCATCCCGCACCCACTGTTCAAACGAATCCAGTTGCGCCAAATCATCGCTGGCGAACAGGTAGCGATAGCTCACCCGGCTGCCGAGTTGCACCACATTTGTTGCCGCCACATCCTCCAGGTTCATCATCAGGCGCGGGCCGGCGTTGTCCACCATGCCACCCGCCTGTCGGTCTGGCTCGGCGATGATGATCTTACCAACGCTGAACTCGGCTTCGCCCACGTATATCGAGTCGCCTACGCTGAGCCCGAGCGCGGGCAGGGCCCGAGACTCCAGCCAGACTTCTCCCACCGGTGGCCCGCTTAGAATCGGCACACCACGGGTAAATGGCGCATCGGTGATAATGATCTCACCCCGAAGCGGATAACTATCATCTACCGCCTTTGCCGCCACCAGCATATTGCCAGTATCGGAGAATGCCATCGACGTAAACGACAGGATTTGGGCAGTACGCAGGCCACGGGATTCGGCCTCCCGCAAGATCAGTTCCGGGGGCAGATTTCTACTCCCCAATACCCGATCCGCCGCCAGCATATTTGCCGACTCCAGCAACAGCGCTTTTTCCAGTCGGTCGGTAAACAGTGCAATCCCCGTTACCGAGGTCACCGCCATCACCAGCGCAAAAAATAGCAGGCGCAGCTCTCCACCGCGCCAGTCTCGCCAGAGCAGGCGCAAGGCCAGGCCGAACAGAGATTTAAAGGGTTTATGGCCGTTCAATTCGGCAACATCGGTATCAGGCACTGACACGGTCCTCATTTTTCTCGTCACTGACGATCTCACCGGCCACGAGTTTGATAATACGCCCGCATCTTTTCGCCAGGGGTTCATCATGAGTCACCAGTACTAGCGTGGTGGCGAATTCTTTGTTCAGATCAAACAGTAAATCGATTACCTTATCGCCTGTGGCCGTATCCAGATTACCGGTTGGCTCGTCGGCGAATAGAATCTGCGCCCGGGTCGCAAAAGCACGAGCGATAGCAACACGTTGCTGCTCGCCACCGGAAAGTTGATTAGGATAATGATGCCAGCGCTCCGCTAGCCCTACCCGCTCCAATAGCTGCCTGGCTTTGGCATCGGCCTCTGGGTCGCCTTTCAATTCGATGGGCAACATGACATTTTCCAGCGCCGTGAGGCTGGGCAGCAACTGAAATGACTGGAACACGAAGCCAACCAGTTGACCCCGCAGAATCGCCCGCTCCTCTTCGTCCATCGCCGCCAGGCTGTGGCCATTCAGCTCAACATCGCCAGATGTGGCGCCATCTAGCCCGGCCATCAATCCCAACAGCGTCGATTTACCGGAGCCGGATGCGCCGACAATGGCCACGGTTTCAGCCTTAGCAACAGTCAGGCTGACGTCGTTTAGAATAGTCAAAACACCCTCGCTGGTGTCGACGCTTTTTAACAAATTATTAACTCGAATCATGTCCCGCTCATCTCACTCCAAGTTATTCCCAGGAAACTGCGCGCATTATAGTCCAAAATCAGGATTAACAAGACGAGCCAGTGTTACCTACGTATTAAACGAAGACCAACAGCTAAACAATTACCGTGTCCGAGACGCGTATTGGCAAGCTTGGCAGATTGCATATCCCCGCGGTCTCCATTAACGTAGGTCTCGATTAGACTAGGGGCACCTCTGTTTAACATATTCTGCCGCAGGAGTTGTAGCCGAAACGATGAAACACCTGATAATTCGATCACTTGTGGGTTTTCTGGCCTGTTGGTCCTGCCTGCTGGCATCGGCGGCGACAGCGGACTACACCCTGATGGTCTTCGGCGACAGCCTGAGTGCGTCTTATGGCATCGATGAAGATGCCGGCTGGGTGAATCTCCTCGCTATCCAGATTGAAGATTCACAATTGCCCTTCGAGGTGGTAAATGGCAGCGTCAGCGGCGAAACCACGACCGGTGGTCTGAGCCGATTGCCATCTATGCTGGATAGCTACGCCCCCGAACTCGTTATCCTGGAGTTGGGTGGCAATGATGGGCTCAGGGGCTTGCCACTGGCGCAGATGCGGGAAAATCTGGCGGCGATGGTTAATTTGATCGAGCAATCCGGGGCGGCTGTACTGCTGGCGGGCATCCAGATTCCGCCGAACTATGGCCCCCGTTATACCATTCCGTTCTTCGAACTCTATGCCGAGTTGGCAAAGGAAAAAAATCTGGCCCTGGTGCCCTTCCTGATAGATGGGATCCCCCAACAACCGGAACTGATACAGAATGACGGCATTCATCCGGTAGCCGAAGCGCAATCAATCATACTGGACAATGTCTGGCTCTGGCTTGAGCCGATGCTGCAGAAAATCGCAGACTCAGGTGTTTGAGCGAAGCCCGTTAGGTGAGCGACAACTGGATATTGTCGATACTATCAATCTCGAAGCCCTGCTCCAGGTACCAGCGACGCAACGCGGCAAACTCGCCCTTGGCCTCACCGTATATCAATGAGACCCGCTCGTCGCGACAGAAGTCGATGATCTCATTCAACAACGCAGAACCAACGCCCTTGTTGCGGTAGTTCTGTGACACTTCGATAAGTTTGAGACAATAACTAACACCTGGCGCCTTATCATCATTAATCGGTTGACCGGTAGCCGAACGTCGGCGCTTGATTCCGGCACGGGAACTCAATTGTGCAAATGCAATCGCATTAGGACCACTATAGGCTTTGAAAAACATGCTGGAGGACAAACCACTTGGTTTGGTCACGGTTACATTCGGCATGTCACATATAAGTCGATTGCTCATTCCATATTCCGACATTATAGGCCGTATGTTCCAAAATCCGCATTAGGGGGACAAGTGTAATTATTCTTCACTGTAACGCTAGACAATTTTGATTCTAGAGCGAAAGAGGAACGGTTTTTGTGACGTGGTTCACAAAAAATGGGCCGTGTCGGCCAATCTGCAAGGCCACAGAAGAATTCGGACGCGTGGGTGTGAGGGCGTGAGGGCGGGGATCGTTTTCTAAATCAGGCCCCGGTGATAGCGAGATATTGGGTGATGACACCAGCAAGCCCCTGCTGCAAGGACTCCACCACCAGTGCGTGACCGATGGAGACTTCGGCTATGTGGGGAATTTTCAGAAATTCAGGCAGGTTCTCCAGATTCAGATCATGGCCGGCATTGATACCCAGCCCCAGTTCATGGGCCTTCGCCGCTGCCGCCGCGTACTGAGCAATAACCTTGTCTTGGGCGGCCGTGCCGAAACTTCTGGCATAGTCTTCGGTATACAATTCAATCCGATCCGCATCGACTCCGGGCACCAACTCCACCGCCGTGATCGAGGCATTGAGGAACAGACTGCTGCGTATGCCCGCCTTGCGCAGCCGAGCGAGCACATCGGTCAGTTGAGACGCGTTGGCGCTAACATCCCAGCCATGATCGGAGGTCAGTTGATCAGGCTGGTCCGGCACCAATGTGCATTGTGCAGGGCTGACTGCCATCACCAGGTCGAGAAAATCTTCCGATGGATACCCTTCTATATTGAATTCAACATCGCTTCGAGATCGCAGGTACTGACTGATATCATAAACATCCTGTCGCGTGACATGGCGCTCATCTGGTCGAGGATGCACCGTGATACCCTTCACGCCCAGAGCCAGCAATTGCTCGACGAATTTCAACAGCTTGGGATAGTCTCGCCCACGCGAGTTTCTCAGCAAGGCAATTTTGTTTACATTAACACTCAGCACCGTCATGGTTTAGTTTTCGTCTTGCAATAGAAAGTCAGTAGCTATCTTCTGAAAAGCCTGGGGGCGCTCCGCATGCAACCAGTGTCCGGCCTGCATTATTGTCTTTACCGACGCCCTTGGAAATAGATCCAATATCTCTTCCTCGTTCTGCGCTTGTATATAGTTAGATAAGGCCCCTTTTACAAACAGAGTCGGTTTGGTGAAAGCCTCGCCCAACAGAGGTTTCTCTCGCAGCCTGTCATAATTATCCCTTATGGAAGCAAGATTCAGCCGCCAGCGATAGCCGCCATCTTCATTCCTGATCAAATTTGTGAGCACAAACTTCCGCGTGGCCTCATCTTCAATAGTCGCCACCAATCGCTGTTCCGCTTCCTTTCTACTGCTCAGGGCCTCCACCTCCATCGCTTCCATCCCCGCCAGCACATCCATCTGACCGTCGGTAGCCGGCGGATAGGCTACTGGTGCAATATCCACCACCATCAATCTAGTGAGCAATTCGGGATGGCTTAGCGCCAGCTGCATCGCCACCTTGCCACCCATGGAGTGGCCAATGAAGGCGCACTCTTCGATGCCTGCCGAACGCATAAATTCGCGAACATCATCGGCCATTACCCGATAATTGAGGGCATTGGCGTGGGGCGAGTCGCCATGATTACGCAGGTCAAGCCCGTAAACGGCGAATGTTTTTGCGAGCTGCTTGCTGTGCCAACCCCAATTTGACAGGCTACCAAATAGTCCGTGCAGAATAATCAGGGCTTTCCCTTGCGTGGAGTACTGGCGGCAATTTAACTGCATGACAATAATCGCGTAGGGCACCTCTAGGTCTGGATGGTGCATTATACCGCCTACGCTGGTATCTACTAGACGTCATGCTATGCTTTGCCCATGCGCTCTCCCTACCGTTCTATCGTGGTTCTCACCGGTGCGGGTATTTCCGCGGAATCCGGGATCAAGACATTTCGAGCGGCCGATGGTTTATGGGAAAATCACCCGGTAGAAGAAGTTGCCACTCCCGAAGGCTTTGAACGCAATCCTCCATTAGTCTATGAATTCTATAATCAGCGCAGACGGCAGATACTTTCGAAGGAGATAAAGCCCAACCCGGCGCACACGGCCCTGGCCAAATTCGAACATGAATTTGATGGGACTTTTCTGCTAATTACGCAGAACATAGACAATTTACACGAACGCGCCGGCAGTGAAAATCTCCTGCACATGCACGGTGAGATCCTGAAGATGCGCTGCCGGAACTCACAACTTGTCTTCGATATTCATGAAGATCTCGTGTTCGACACCACTTGCCGCTGTTGCCGCTCGGCTGGAAACCTACGCCCCCATATCGTCTGGTTCGGTGAGATGCCCCTGCACATGAACCAGATCAATCAGGCCCTTCAGCAATGCGATCTTTTCGTGGCCATAGGCACCAGCGGCAATGTATATCCGGCGTCGGGCTTTTATCAAACCGCGAAAATCCGCAGCGCCGACACCGTGGAGCTCAACCTGGAACCGACAGGTTCAACTTTCGACGAGCACAAATATGGCCAGGCATCGGTGGTGGTGCCTGCATATTTTGAGGGATTATTGGCTACAGTGCATGCCCCCCAGGGTTAGATGCGAGCAGGCTCGGCGGACAGCCACTCCCTAAAACAGATATTGCATCCCCACACCATCTCCATATTCCGAATCGCTGTTTAGGGTAAACGCCCAGCGCTTGCTTATATTGTATTTTAGACGGTAGCGATACTCCTTATCCGTGTTCCAGCGCCAGTCAAACCCCAGCCGACGTGTGAATTGTAGCTCCGACTCCAGTTCTACCCGAAATTCCCCTTCATCATCCACGCGCCACTCGCTATCGATTAATAGCGGCAAGGTGTAATTAAATCCGGCGATGGCATAACTAGTGCTGGCTTGTTCCTCATGTTTTCGCCTCTCGACGCCGGCAAAGGTCGAAAAGAAGCGACTGAAATAGTAGGTGTAGGTTGCTTCAATTTCATAGCTATCATGGAAGTTTGAGTCCGCCTCCAGTTGGAAGCCGTGGCGCTCATCGGAGAGTGAATAATCCAGATCGAGAAAATTACTCTGGACATCCAGCTTGCTACGGTTGAACCATCGCAGGTAAGGTTGAATCACCCTGGCCGTATCTGCGTCGTACGTTGACGTCTCCTCATAGCTGATCACTCGGGTCATACCCGTTTTCATATGATATTGATTGTGACAATGAAATAACCAGTCCTTCTCTTCGTTGGCGTCAAACTCAATCACTACCGTGCCCATGGGCGGCACGTTGACCGTGTGTTTCAAAGGGCTGCGATCGCCGTGCTGATTCACGACGCGGAAGAAGTGGCCATGCAGGTGCAGTGGATGATGCATCATCGTACTGTTGTACAGAATGATGCGTACGTTTTCACCCTTGCGAATTAGTATCTGGTCATCCTCACGCAGGGTTGCGCCATTGAAACTCCAGACGTAGCGTTCCATATTGCCGGACAGCGTCAGGTCAATCTGCCGCCAGTCTCGCTGGATCGGTAGTACGGTGGAAGCGGTAGCAACCAGGTGCTGATAGTCTGTCATATGGGCTATCACCTCGACCATGGCAGCTTCCATGCCCTTGTCATCACTCTTAGGCATGGCTTCGGCAGCGCCTTGATGTTCCGGTGTCGTCATCATATCGATGCCCATCGCCATATCATGGGCTTCCATCAGAAACAGATTCGGCGCCGGCACGTCGGGGGCATATACCCTGTCCCCCGCGCCGACGAAGGTACTGGAAAATCCGCTGCCATCGAAGGACGTGGCACGTAGCTCAACTGACGCTTCGGCGGATACCCTCACCAATACATCATAGGTTTCCGCGGTAGACATACGCAGGCGCTTGACCCGGATGGGTTCAACATCCTGACCATCGGCAGCAATTATTGTCATCGGCCCCCCCGCATATTCGACGTCGAAGTAGCTGGAAGTAGAGCCATTGATCAAGCGCAACAGAATTTGCTCGGCGTTGATATCGTTAACTATCAGCTTGTTCTCCGACTTCCCATTTGCCAGGAAGCGATCATAGGCGATATCTGCCAGATCCATTGGGCCCATGCGGGTAAAAGATTGGGAAAATCTATTACGTATTGCCCGACCGCCATTCGCCAGCACCTTGTCCCAGGACTGCACCGAATTTTTCTTGTAGGCGTAATAGTCTTTGTCCTTCTTCAAATTGCTTAGTACGGAGCCGGGATCCTCATCGGTCCAGTCGGAGAAAAGAACAATTTCATCCTGTATGGAATTCGGTGGCTGATCTTTCTCTCTCAATATGATTGCCCCGTAAATGCCTCTCTGGACCTGCAAGTCGGAATGGGAGTGATACCAGTAGGTGCCGGTCTGGATAATGGGAAATTCAAAGGTAAAGCTCTGCCCGGGCGCGATAGGCTGCGTATTGAGAAAGGGAACTCCATCCTGGTCATCGGGCAAGAGCACACCATGCCAATGCACCGACGCAGAAACATCCAGTCGATTGTGAAATGTAGCGCGTAACACATCTCCGACCCTGGCTTCTATGGTGGGCGCCGGAATCTGATCGCCGATAGCCAGCGCTTCCACGGTCGTGCCGGTGAAATTTACCAGCTTGGTATCGATATCAAACTCATATAGGACCATTTCCCCATAAACGAGAAAGGAATGGGAAAACATTAAAAATGTAAATAGAACTCTGGCTAACACGACTCAACTCCTCAAACAGGTTTTCGAAGGTTTGGTAAAACAGGAGTGAGTTATGCTGAGGGTGGCTGTAGTAGCAGGTCCAGAGAAACAGACTGATACAGGTTTACACGTAGTGCTGACTTGTTATTGGATACCGGCAAATTCTCGGCGCTGCCGGTCATGGAAAAACCAATTGAGCTGGCACAACAAATATCATCGCAGAAGCAATCTTCACCGTCATGAGCTTGCACGGGGTGGTCGCCTGCATTTTCTGCCTGGGCAGCTTGATGCAGGAGCTCTAACGAGGCGGCCCCGGCATGAGCGGAAATCGAACCGTGACTGCTCGCCACTTCCCCGTGGTCGTGGTCATCATGGCTGGCTGCGTCCCCTGCCAGGCTGCTATTTGCAAGCACCAGCAAGATGAAAAAACCAATAAGCGTCTTATTTTTGTGCAATCGATATTACTCTTGAGACTCGAAGATAAACTCTATGAGAGGAAATTTAACGCTAGAGCGGCGGGAAATATAGTCTTTTCCCCCATTTATAACAAATCGAGCACTGGTTCAGGCGGAGGCAAGCCCTGATCTACTCCAGCGTTCAGGTAGGATTTTCTACGCCCCATTAGGGGCTGAAACCAGACTATTCAATCGCCGCGGCGATTAGATTCTAAAACGCAGGGCCTGGGGAAGCAGACAGTTTTCTTCATTGCAACATTGCAATTTCAGGACCAGTTCCGCGGTAGCAGACAGCGAATCGGCGGACGATTCTGTGCGTGCCAATTCCATTTTTATGGTGAAACCCTCTTCGTAGATTGGAGTGTTGCCTGCATCAACATTCAACAGGGCCGCGTTCGCTGGAGGATAATCACAACGGATAACACGCCAATGGGTTTCAGTCTCGGCAAGATCTAACTCGATGGCCGCGATCTCACCCCCGGAAGCCCCGGCTGCAGCGATGTGCCAGCCCGATTCGAGGGTCACCACGATTTCAAGGAGGTTCACATTGTCGGCTGACGACTCAATCTTGGAAATTGCGATTTTCGCCCTGCCACCGTCGATAGTCTGAATTTCCCCGGCACTACCGTTCTGATACAGAGAAATTGCCCTGAGCATGCCGGGATGACTCATTGGATTGTCGTTGATATGGGCTATGAGGGTCGCGATACACTTGTCTATTTTGCCTTCATAACCGTGCCCCTGGCTCCTCGCGAGAAGCACGCTGCTCTGCTCTAACATCAACAGACACTGCACGGCGGTGGCGACCGCGGACAGGGTAGCGCCATCGCTGGCATTACGGGATCGAGTTAGTAGCGGTGCGTCGTGTTGTTCGGGGCTGAGATAGAACCCGCTGTTTTCCTCGTCCCAAAATTCTATCAAGGCCATATCCATGAGTTGTGCCGCCTGCCTCAGATATTCCCTGTCGTCTGTCACATCGAACAGGGTGATCAGCGCCTGGCAATAATTCGCGTAGTCTTCCAGTTGTCCGGCGATGGACACGGCGTTGTTCAAATAGATCCGGTGGAGCCGGCCGGCGGCGTCCACATTCCGTTGCCACACCAGAGTGGCAGCCCGCTGCGCCGCCTGCAGCCAGTCTGGCCGCTGTAGCACCGGCGCCGCCGTCGCCAGCGTAGTGATCATCGCTCCGGTCCAGGCAACGATGAGCTTGTCATCCCTAAGTGGGTGGACGCGCCGCTCCCGAGCCAGATAAAGCTTCTCTAGAATCCTATCCAGATGGCTGTCGAAATTATCCTCGCTGCCGCCATCGACTCCACCGTCCTTCTCGAGTTCCAGATGGGACTTCGGCAGGTTCAGGATATTCGAGCCTTCGAAGTTCCCTGCCTCGGTTACCCCATACAGTTCCACAACAAGTCTCGCCTCGGCGGCGGACAACGCCTGCTTCAGTTCTTCTATAGTCCAGGTAAAGAATGTACCCTCCTCTCCTTCGCTGTCGGCGTCGGTGGCAGAATAGAATCCCCCCTCAGGCAACTGCATATCTCGCAGCACATAGTCGAGGGTCTGCTCGCAGACTCGCCTGAAGAACTTATTGCCGCTGAGTTGATAAGCCTGGAGATAAACCAGTCCCAGCTGCGACTGGTTATAAAGCATTTTCTCAAAGTGCGGCACCAACCACTGCGCATCCACGCTGTAGCGATGGAAACCCCCAGCCACCTGATCATAGATGCCGCCACGCGCCATGCCGGTAAGTGCACGCTCAACAAAACCAAAAACACTGAGGTCGCGGGATCTCCTGACGTGATCGAGCATGAGCAGCAGCAGCGGCTCCTGGGGAAATTTTGGCGCACCGGCCAGGCCGCCATAGGTCGAATCTTCTCTCTCTAAGAGGCCTTTCAGCATATTGTCCAGCAAGTCCGGGCCTAAGGACCCCGCCTCTTTTCTGTCACTCAAGATGCGATCTATCGCCTCACTTATCTGGGTCGCCCTGGCCCTCAGTTCGTCGGGTTGCTGCTTCCAGGCGTCGGTAATTTTTTGCAACAGGGCGATAAAAGAAGCTGCCGGGAAATAGGTGGCACCGAAGAATGGTTTACCATCCGCCAGCAGAAAATTCGACATCGGCCAACCCCCATGCCCTGACATGAGCTGCACTGCGGTCATATAAATCTCGTCGATATCGGGATACTGTTCCCGATCCATTTTTATGCTGATGAAATCCCTGTTCAGCACCTCGGCGACTTCGACGTTGTCGAAGCTCTCAACCTCCATCACATGACACCAGTGGCAGGTGGAGTAGCCAATGGATAGGAACACGGGCTTGTCCTCGACTGCGGCGGCCTCGAAGGCGTCGTTGCCCCAGGCGTACCAATTCACGGGATTGTGAGCGTGTTGCAGGAGATAGGGTGAGTCTTCCAGAATCAGCCGATTGATAAACAAGCCCTTGCCCTGCGCATCCAGGTGTTCGGTGCGTTTGTCATAGCTGCCCGCCTTTTCGGCTTCAACCTTACGTAACTTGGTCTCGAGAGCATTGGTCATAGTTTAATTACTTAAATTACAAGACTGTGGGCTTGCAAAACCCATATTGGGGAGCGAGATGCTGTCACCACAAGAACCGTTTGGCAAATATTACTACACCTCGTTGAAATAAAACCCGGTGGTCATGGTCTTCTATGGTGAGCCGCTTGTCTTAAGCAGTAGGTGGACTCAATTTGCCCTATACCGCCCCCGTCCCCCCGGGGGCGTGTTTTTTGTCCATGGCCAGACTGGGAGCCTTGAAGTAGATTAGGGCCCCTCAATTCAGACCGACCCGCATTAGCCTCTGCTCGCGATTGATGATAGATTCAGTGCCTCTCGAGCTCTGGTTCCAGACTACCGAAGCAAGCTATCAAACCGAACCGATAAGCACGTGACTTTGAAATTTATAAAAGCCTTGTGAGTCCGGCGCAACAGTGAGCCCAATTGCTAACGACTCGATCGATGCCGCTCCCCATATGACAAGCCCAAACCCAGTTTGCCTGATCGTCGGCGCCGGTGATTACATCGGTGCCGCTATCGCCCGCCGGTTTGCGGCAGGGGGATACAGCGTCTGCCTGGGTCGCCGCAACGGCGACAAGACCGCAGACCTGGTTAAGGAGATAGAAGACACTGGGGGCAAGGCCTACGGCTATACTCTCGATGCCAGGGAGGAAACCCAAATTCAGCAACGCTTTGCGGCTATCGAAGCAGACATCGGACCCCTGGAAATCGTCATCTCCAATGCCGGGGGCAATGTGAACTTCCCGATCCGGGAAACCACGGAGAGGGTTTTCTACAAAGTATGGAAGATGGCCTGCCTGACGGGATTCCTGACCGGGCGGGAGGCCGCCAGGTACATGGCGCCGCGTCACCAGGGCTGCATATTTTTCACCGGGGCCACCGCCAGTCTTCGCGGCGGCAGTGGCTATGCCGCCTTCGCCAGCGCCAAGTTCGGGCTGCGGGCCCTGGCCCAGAGCATGGCGCGAGAGCTGGGTCCCCAGGGCATTCACGTGGCGCACCTGATCATCGATGCCGGAGTAGATACAGAATTCGTGCGTGAGCGATTTAAGGATCGCGGTATCGATGTGGAAGCACTTCCCCCGGATACACTGATGAATCCAGAGTCGATTGCCGAGGCCTACTGGATGCTGCATCGGCAATCGAAGGATGCCTGGACCCATGAAATGGATTTACGTCCTTTTGCGGAAAATTTTTAATAAGGATCGATGGATGTCCATAGTAGTAGAAAATTTTTAATAAGAATCGATGGATGTCCATGGTAGTAAGGGGATGTCGAAGAAGAAATTCTTGCGAGTTTCTAACCCGAATTTTCAAGCGTACTGGTGAAATATCTGGGCCAAATCAATCGGCGCGATCGTAGACCCGGGTTAGTATTATTGCTGCACCGAAAGAATTTGGCTGAATCTGCATTTTCACGACTAGCTGATTGCCCCCAGCCTGCAAGGTGTAGGTTTCCAGCGTAAATCCATCGTCCCGGGGCCTGGCTTCAACCAACAGCGAATCACCATCGAAGTTGCCGAAGGAAAAATCCTGACTGCCGCGGTTATAGAAATCGTTGGCGGCGGAAGAACGGCGGCGACCGTCGGTATGAAAAACACGGACGTAGTTATCGTCATATTCGAAACGAAACTCAGGCTCATCATAGGCAATACGCAATACATCATCATAGGAGATGCGATCGTAGAGTTCCTGTTCTGCAGGTCCGCCACGATAGAAATCTTCCTCGCGCTTCTTGAACCAGCGCCTCTTGACCTTGCCTCCTGCTTCCTTGATCGCCGCCTCGACCCTGTCGTCGGTGTTGTCACTCAATTCTTCGTTAATCACCCAGTTACCAACGATGAGGCTGCCAATCGCGGACGCAGAATTTTCCTGGGCCGCTGCAACGGTGAAAATAGAAACGCCCAGCACCAGCACGCAGATCCTTAACAAAATATCTTTGATCGATTGTTGATACATTGCTGTTTGCAAGCTCCCTGTGTGTAATCTGATATGCGAAAAACATTCAGCGTGCATGGTTGGCTGTTAAGTTTTCCTAAGCGAACTCTTTGCGCCACTGAGCTATTGCTTGACCGATTTCATGGGGTGAGTCTTCCTGTAGGAAATGATTCCCCGCCACGGTCACTTCCTTCTGATTGGGCCACGAACGACAAAATTCTCGCTGCGGGCCAATTAAAATTGCCCCGGGATCGGCGTTGATAAATAACTTCGGCAGCTCTGACTGCACCAGCCAGTCAGCATAGCTGCGAACCAATTCAACTACTTCTGGTGGTTCTCCGTCAATCGGTATCTGCCGTGGCCAGGTCAGAGTCGGTCTGCGGTCTTCACCGGGATTCTTAAATGGTCGCCGATAGACTTCCATTTCTTCTTCGCTTAGTTCCCGCAAGATAGAGCCGGTCAGCACTCTCTCTACAAACACATTTTTCTCGAGGATCATTTCTTCGCCGGCGGGTGAACGCAGGCTCTGAAAAATACCTCGCGCCGCCTCGGGCCATTGATCCCAGCTCACGGGTCTGACTATGGCTTCCATATACGCTATACCGATCACCGCGTCGCGATGACGATTGGCCCAATCGAAGCCCAGCGCCGAGCCCCAGTCATGAATGACAAAAGTAACCCTGTCCTTCACTCCCAGCGCCTTGAGGGCGCCATCGAAATATTCTCTGTGCTCAAACAGGGTATAACGATCGGGACCCGAGTCCTCCAGCTTATCGGAGTCACCCATGCCGATCAGGTCGATGGCTATGCAACGACCCTGATCCTGCAGATGGGGCATGACGTTGCGCCACAGATAAGAGGAAGTGGGATTGCCATGCTGAAAGACAATAGGATCGCCCTCACCCATCTCCACATAACTCATGGTCTTGCCTTTCAC
>CAJXIY010000038.1 GCA_913054495.1 uncultured Gammaproteobacteria bacterium
GTGCGCAAGGGGACTAGCCAATTCATTTTCGCGGACAAACTAAACATATGTTTAAATCAGGCTCAGCAAGATGCATTGGATCCCTTTTTATCCAATCTTTGTGAGTTTACTCGACATTTTGTGGGGATACCTCAGGGGCTGCCCTCTTTATTCCCCATCGGGAGGTACTTATGAGACACGCTTCGATTTCACTGGCCCTGCTGTTGCTCTGCGCCTGCACCCAGGATTCATCGCCCGACGCGGCTGCGGCTAGCAATTACGACTGGCCCAATTATGCGAACGATCCAGGCTCTTCCAAGTATGCCGATCTTGAGCAGATTAACCGGGATACGGTAGCGCAACTGGAGATCGCCTGGGTTTGGGAGTCCGTCGATAATGCTGCGGTAGCTGAGCGCCCCCAGTTTGTTCCCTCCGGCTTCAAAGCCACGCCAATCAAGATTGGGGACACGCTCTATGTCAGTACGCCACTGGGTCACGTGGTGGCTCTGGATGCCGCCAGTGGCGAACAGAAGTGGGTGTTCAATACCTTTACCTGGGAACACGGCCGGCCCGCAAACAACGGATTTAATCATCGCGGTGTGGCGTACTGGGAAAAGCAGGGTGCAGACGGAGTCGAGCCGCGCATCATCCTCGGTACCGCCAACGCGTTTCTGTGGTCGCTGGATGCGAAAACCGGTGAACCCGACCCCAGTTTCGGCGACGGTGGCAAGGTTGATCTTACTCTGGGCCTGGGTCGGGAAATCGACCGTTCAATGGTTGCCAATTCGGCGGCGCTGACGATCGTTGGCGATATCGTGATCCTCGGGGGCGTGGTCTATGACGATCCGATGTTCGATCGCATTCCGACTAAACTGACCGACGTGCCACCGGGTCATATCCGGGGTTTCGACCTCAACACCGGCGCACAAAAATGGATCTTCCACACCATTCCCCAGCAAGGAGAATTCGGTAACGAAAGCTGGGAGAACGACTCCTGGAAAGTGACCGGGGCGACTAATGTGTGGACCATGATGAGCGCCGATCCCGAACTGGGCTATGTCTATCTGCCGATCGGTACCCCGGGTAACGATTGGTATGGAGGCCAGCGACTGGGTGATAACCTGTTCGGCACTTCTATCGTTTGCCTGGATGCCGCAACCGGCGAGCGGATCTGGCACTATCAGATCGTTCATCACGAGTTATGGGATTACGATCCACCGGCGGCACCCAACCTCGTAGACATCACCGTGGATGGCCGCGAGATCAAGGCCCTGGCCCAGGTTTCCAAGCAGGGCTTCGTCTATGTGCTGGATCGGATAAGCGGGGAACCGGTGTGGCCAATTGAAGAGCGGGCAGTGCCTGCCAGTACCGTCCCTGGTGAGCGCGCATCGCCGACGCAACCCTTCCCGACCCGCCCCGCCCCGTTTGCCTTGCAGGGCATTTCTGCCGATACCCTGATCGACTTCACAGCTGAATTGACGGCACAGGCCTTCGAATTAATCGATGACTTGGACTACGGTGGTCTGTATACGCCACCGTCACTGCGAGGAACCATCAATATGCCTGGCTGGACCGGAGGCGCCGAATGGAGCGGGGCTGCGTTCGATCCCCAGACCTCGGTGTTCTATATTCCTGCCATCAACAACCCGATCGTGGTGCAGCTCATCGAGCAAGACCCCGCCACCACCGAATTTCGTTACGTGCGCCAGGGCATCACCAATATTTCCGGGCCACTCGGATTGCCGCTGACGAAACCACCCTACGGTAAGATCAGTGCCATCGATCTGAATAGCGGCGACTACGTGTGGGAGCGAGCCAACGCCGAAGGCATCCGTCAGCGGATTATCGAGCTTGGTCTGACCGATCCGGGCCCGGTTGGGATCACCAGCTTTGCGCCCCTGCTAGTCACGAAATCCCTGTTGTTCCAAGCCATAACCGATGGCGTGCCGTTATTGCGCGCCATGGACAAGCACACCGGCGCAACGATCTACCAGCTGGAGCTACCGGCGATTCCCCAGGGTGCGCCGATGACCTATATGATCGACTCCAAGCAATACATCGCGGTGGCAGCTGGCGGCGGCGCCGATGCCAAGCTGCTGGTTATGGCCCTACCCTGAATGAACTCATGCCCTACGAGTCACTGAAATCAGTGGATTTACATAGCTTTAAGGAATTTTTGCCGGGATAGGCAGGGGTTTTTGGGCAGGCAGGATGTAATTTTGTCCACTACCAGCTTCTGAATCGAGAGAGCGTTTAAAACAGGCGCATAACAAAGACTTCTATTACAGAGATTCTTACACATTTAGAGGGCTCAGAGGCTTGATAATTATCGGCTTTTAGGTCCTAATACGGAGCTATGGGAGTTAATGGGGGTTGACTCAATATGTGCAGATACCTGAATTCTACTGCACCTACAAGTTTCCAACCCGTAACAACCTACAACAAAATAATATCAAGGAGTATTTGTATGAAATTTCGCAAGCATCGTAAGTATTTGTTAGCGATTGCCTGCCTGTCCGCGAGTGGTTTAAGCACTCAAGCGATGGCACAGCAATCCGATGACGCCAATGTTTCCCGGCTAGAAGAAATCGTCGTGACGGGTGCCAGAGGCCGACCAAGAACCGTGTCCGATTCACCAGTACCGATCGACGTATTTACGGCCGAAGACCTGAGAGCCGTTTCTTATACCGATACCAACGACATTCTCAAGACCCTGGTGCCATCCTTCAATCTGGGACGACAGCCCATCTCCGATGGGGCCTCGTTCATCCGTCCAGCCGAAATGCGCGGCCTGCCCACAGATAAGACTCTGGTGCTGGTTAACTCCAAGCGCCGCCACCGTTCCGCACTGGTTCTCATCGGCGGTTCCGGCACTCAGGGACCAGACTTGTCAACCATACCCTCCATCGCCATAAAGAACATCGAAGTGCTGCGAGACGGTGCCTCGGCACAGTATGGGTCTGACGCTATTGCAGGCGTAATCAACTTCATACTGAAGGATGCCAGCGAAGGAATCAGCTTCTCCGTGCAGAATGGCGAATTCTCCGAAGGCGACGGTGGCCAGACTACCATACAGGGTAATGTCGGATTGCCTCTGGGAGAGAATGGCTTTCTCAACCTCTCCGCAGAAATTTCCGAGTCGGATGCCGCCTCCCGATCGGAGCAGTACTGTGAAAGTTGGGCCTGCGTCGACCCGAACGGCGCTTACCCAATCAGCGATTTTGTTTCCTCACCCGGCTACCAGGCAGGTTTAGCCAACGCCAATATAGGCTTCGGTGACGTAGTCCAACCCTGGGGTCGACCCGATGCGGAATCCGCACGCTTCTTCTTTAATGCCGGCTATCAGATCGATGCCGATACCCAGTTCTATGCCTTCGGCAACTACTCCGAGAGCGATTCCCATGGCAGTTTCTTCTATCGCTACAAGGGCAACGGCACCATAGAGGACCTGAGAGAGAAAGACGGTGGTATCTATAACCCGGTGGAAAAATATCCTGGTGGTTTTACTCCCAGATTTTTTGGTGAGGTGTTCGACTTCTCCATACTGGCAGGTATTCGAGGTGCCTGGGACAATGGCCTCAACTACGACATCAGTGGACGAAGGGGTGAGAGTGAGATCAGGTATACCCTGTCTAACACCATCAACCCCTCCATGGGACGAGCTTCCAAGAAGTCCTTCGAGCCAGGAGATCTAATTAACCAGGAGACTCAATTCCAGGCCGATTTCACCTACGAGTTTGAATCCGACATGGCCAGTCCCTTGCTGCTCGCCTTCGGCGGCAGCTTCATGGACGAATCCTATGAAGTAGTGGAAGGGGAACTAGATTCCTATTTCGCGGGTCCGTGGTCAGGGAAAGACCCCTTCGGCTTCTGTAACGGATCGGCCGCTACGGCAGCCGGGCTTGGTGTTATTGCTAATGGTTCCAGCCTGGATTGCGCCAACTCCGATGATGCCGTCTACCAAGTAGTAGGTGTGGGATCGAATGGATTTCCAGGATTCTCCCCACAGTTTTCCGAAGTCTATGAACGCAGTTCCTGGGCGTTGTATGGCGACCTCAGTGCGGACATAACCGACAAGTTTTTCTTGCAGGGTGCGGTTCGCTACGAGGACTATGATGACTTCGACTCCGAGCTTGTATTTAAGCTGGCTGGTCTCTATAGGCTAAACGATACTATTAACATTCGCGGATCTGTCGGTACCGGCTTCCGCGCTCCGACGCCAGGACAGCAGGGTACGATCAACGTATCGACCCGACTGCCCCAGGGTTTACCGGTTGCGACGGGTCTGTTCCCGGCAGGCGGCCCGGTGGCAGGAGCACTGGGTGCCATCCCGCTCGTGCCTGAGACTTCTACCAACTACACGATTGGTTTCACGGCGAGTTTAGGTGAATTGGATCTGACCGTGGACTTCTATCGAATCGATCTCGATGACGCCACTTATGCGATATCGACCCGTTCCGTGTCCACGGATCCGACTTCCGGTGCCGCCTATCTGAACTTTCTCGCATTGGACGCTGCCGGAGTTGCTGGCGCGAATTCCATCGGCGGTGTTAACTACTTCGCCAACGGCTTCGATATCTCCTCCGCGGGCGTCGACATAGTTGCTACCTACCCGCTTAGCTGGGATGGCGGCAGTTCTACTTCCTTGACTGCGGTGATGAGTTTCAACGAGAAGGATTTTGAATCCGACCCCAGTGCATTTCGCAATGAAGAGGCTCGATTCGACTTCGTGAACTACGATCCTAACTGGCGTGGCGTCTTCACTGCCGTACACAATGTCGGCGACCTGTATCTGGTAGGTAGAGCGAGCTATTGGGGTGAGAGTGAGAATGCTAACTCCGGCACCTCCCGACGGCAGGTTCAAGATGGTGTCTGGTTCGTCGATCTCGAAGCCCAATACCAGATCAACGACACCTTCAGGATCTCCGGTGGTGGTCGCAATATATTCGACGAGTACCCGGAAAAGGGCACCGTCGGCGATACCTGCTGTGGACGCGTTTACGAGTCTGGCAGCAACGTTGATTGGCATGGCTCCTACTGGTTTGCTCGTATCACTGCAGACTTTTAAGCCAGGAGGGAGTTGCATTACACTCTCTTGATTTCAATTGATAGATGAGTAAGAGGGGCGGTATTTAATACCGCCCCTTTTTTTTGTCCAGCATTTATTCGCGGGTCGGTAGACCAACGGCACGAAAAACTGGAGGGTGACTATTTTCAGGCAACGGCGTCTCGTCGGACACGGCCACGGAGTCGTAGCCAAGCGATCGGTTTGAGTTGGTAGCAGAGCAGCAACGAGCCCCGGTTTCAGGTGTACCTGGTGATAAACCCCACTGCCAACAACACCAGCAGCAGGACAGCCAGGGCCACGCGAATGCTTAGCGAAACCACGGTGCGTTCTGTCTTGCCGCGATCATGGACGAGGAAATATAGACCACTACCGAGACTGGCAAAAATACCGAGCATTACAATAACGATAAGGAAATCTATCATGTACTCCGACCTGAGAAATTCACTACATCCAAGCAGGCAGTAAGTGTTTGCTGTTCCATGTCACGCCCACCAAACCATGCTAATGCCATTTTTTGAGCTCCGCCACCCCGACAAACGTCACCGCAACCGGCTCTCTCCCGCTGCTAGTTAAAGGCGGTATCCATCGCGCTGGATCAACCGGTACAATCTAAGTGGCCGCGGCACGCAACAAGCGCTTTAAATCTTCCAACACGCCCGGCCCCTCCTCGGAGGGTGGATACATCAAGACAACATATCCCCGGTAATCGACAATGAGGAATTTGGCATCGAACTGCGGTTCACCGGATGCCTGACGCAGTGCCTGGCTCAGTTCGAGGTCCGCGGCCAGCCACAGGTTTTCCCGAGGCGGGGTCGCGGTTATCGCCCCGTTGCTAAGCAAGGCCAAACTAACGCGGTCGGTGTCGCGCCCAACCGCGATCTGGATACGTTCGGCAGCCTCCATCAATTCCTGACAGCTTACCGTGCAGGGCCCATTGTGGAGGACCACCACAAACCAGTCTCTGGCGATGGCGTTCATAGTCAGCGCCGCACCGGTCGCAGGCATTACGCCAAATGAGTTCAATTGCAAGGGCGGCTGCAACAACACACCGTAGTTGAGGTTGCTTTGCGGCTGCCAATCGAACGGTCCCATGGCAAACCCCCATGCCAGCAACAATGGCAGCACAAACACCGCCAATAAAGCCAACATTGTTAGCCGCGCCCTGGTTTTCGTGCCTGCCGGTGTTGAGTTCATGGCTATCCTGTTTTGCTGCTACGCAGCGTAATGACTACCGCAATGACCATAACCGCCAGCGCCATGGCGAACCACTGGAACGCATAGCCGAGATGCCGGGCTTCATCACTGCCTGGGGGCATCCAGTTGCGGACGAAGCCGGCAGGCGCGTCAGCGTCCAGCAGCATGGTAATGGCCAACAAATCTTCGCCGAGGCTTGTGCTTAAGCCGGGGAAATCGATGTTCTGCACACGCCACACGTCATCTGCCAGATGCTCTATCAATTCGCTACCTTCAAAAAGCAATCCCGTTGCCGGCGGTCGGCTCAAGCGCCCCTCGAGCCGCTGGCTCATAGTAGGGGTGTCGAACCGGGGTACCCGGCTACGATCCGCTGCGGCGCCTATCCAACCGCGGTTGACCAGTATACTCGGCTTGCCGCCATCGAGTGCAAACAGCGTATAGACCAGGTAGCCGGCGCGGCCCTGGTGCAGTTGATTGTCGAGCAGAATATTAAAATCGAGATAGTGTCCCGTCGCTGCTGCACCATATCCCGCCAGGGTGCCGGCGTCATCCGTAGCGCTTCGATTAAGATCGACTATTGCCGCGACACCACGGCGTTCGAACTCCGCCAGCATGGTGCGTTTCTCGGCTGCACGTTGCAATTGCCACATTCCGAGGGCGATCAATAGCGCCGAGACGCCCACCGCCAACGCCAGCAAACCAATGCTTACTACCGGGCGTCGAGCCGTTGCCTGCATTTATGAGTGAAGAGCGCCGGTGTCCGCCACGCCGTCAACTGCCGCATCGGTGTCGGGCTTCAGGTTGATTTCCCAGTAGCAGTACAGCGGGAATCTCCTGGCCACTAAAACCAGGGCCACAATGAAGCTCAGCAGCAGCCCGATCGACAAGCCCAGGTCCAGTAAATGATCCAGCAGTCGGTCGTCGGGGGAGAACACTGGAATCACCATCAGGTACTTGTTAATCCAGATCGCCAGGTTGATGCCCAGCGCAAGGACACACATTGCCAGCAGCGATCGATTAATGATGGCGAAGACCAGTGAGATAAAGGGCACGAAGAAACAGCCGGCGATCATCGTCCAGTAGAAGGGTCCGTAGTGCCCGTACATCTGGCGAAACAGTGTGTCGGTTTCCCGGGGCAGATTGCCAAACCACATGACGAAGAACTGTGCCCACAAAAAATACAACCACAGCAGCATAAAACCGCTGATCACCATGCTCAGAGAGCGGATCTGGTATACCCCAAACAGAGACTTTTGGGTCGAGAATCGACCGAGTACGACTGGAATTACCAATAGCGCCGCCGTACCCGCATATACATTACCGAACCAGTAGTGAATCGGAAACACGGTGCTATGCCAGTGCGGGACCAGCATCATGGCGAAATCCCAGGCCAGGAACGTGTTGCAGATGACGAAAGCAGCAAGTACGAAGGGCGATAAAAACAGCAGCTTGTTCTGTACCGCGTGTTGGTCGAGCGTACCGGACTTAGTCTCCTCCAGGTCGGGTTGAAGGCTGTTCCAGACATACATCGCGCTGATCCCGTAGAATAACGACAAGCCGAACAGGTTTCTGGCCAACAGCCAGCCACTGTTTAGCCAGGCACTCAGATGCTCACCGGGGGCGGGGTTGAGCCAATAGAACAACTCGTCCTTGGCGAAGATATAAATCAGCAGAAAGCCCACGAAGGCGAACGGGGCGAAGGTCATGGTGCTCAGCTCTGCGAGTCGGTAATAGGGTCGCGCCCATTGCCCGCCCGAGAGGCGGGTAACGGCAGAAAACACGATGCCGGCCTGGGTCACACCCATGAGAAACAGGAACGAGACGATGAGCACGGCAAATTCCGGTCGTGCAGTAGTCTCTTCACTTGCCGCGTAGGCTGGAACTGTGGCAGCCAGCGCGACAGCAATAGCCAGCAGCCAACGCGTAGCACCGAATCCTCGAGCTTGCGAAGTGTGTTGGGTTTGGGTATGTGCTGGTTCAGTATTCATCAAGGACCAAACTCTGTTTTAACGTAATTGATGACGTGCCAACGTTCCTCTACATTCAAGGCGTCACGGTAGAATGGCATCAGCGCCCGGCCTCGCGTGAGGGTGAAAAACAGCGATCCGTCTGCTTGATCCTGGGTATAGTCCTCGTTCAAATCCACCGGCGATTTGGTGTCAAAATGTAACCCCACCGGGCCATCGCCAAGGCCTTCTGTACCATGGCATACCACGCAGGTCATGGCGTAGAGCTCGGCCCCGCGGGCCACCGACTCGGCGCTGGCGGGTATGGGATTTAGAACAGCCGCCGCCTCGTCCTTCAACGCATCCATCTCTTCCTCGGAGATATCTGCGGGCAATGCGGGCAGGGTCTCACCGCCAGCGACGGGGGTCGAACCAGGTTCTGCCGGCGCCAGTGATTCCTGTGCCTTGATAGCGAGTTGATCGACAAAATCCTTATTCCAGGGGAAGCCCCAGGCGCTAGTCATCTGCCCTATTAAGAACAGAGTAACGACGGTACAAATAGCACGCTTCATAAATCGCTTTCCCCTATTTCCCGAACCTGTTCGGCACCGGCGTCGTTAAGGATCGCCTCTGCGCGCTTGAAATGTTCGGCGTCGTCACAGGGCGCCGTGACCACAAACTTGTCCACTGCGGATTCCGGCACATAAACGCGGTTGCGGAAGGCGGGCAGGCGAGAACTGATGAAGAAACCCAATACCGTAGCCAGGATACCGAACAAGATGGTCAATTCGTAAGTAATAATCAGAAACGGAGGCATGGTGATGATGGGCCTGCCGCCGACCGGGTGCGGCCAGGCGATGGCGGTACCCGCAGCCAGGGCGAAGCCCGATATGCCACCGATCAACGCCCCCATAAAAGTGAAATTCTTGATCACGGATTTTTTCTTGCCCAGGACTTCTTCCACGCCATGGATGGGTACTGGCGACATAATTTCCAGGCTTTCGAAACCTGCCCCCTTGAGTTGGCCTGCCGCTGTCAGCGCCGACTCCGGATCATGAAACAGTCCTATTACATTGCTTGTCATGCCGGGCTTCCTGCTGCGGGAGCCGCAGGCTCCATCTTGGGGGTGGCCATGGTTTCCTTGACTTCATACATGGACACGCTGGGGAAAATTTTGACGAATATCAGGAACAGCGTGGTGAACAGCGCGAACGAGCCCACCATGATCGAGATCTCAACCGGACTCGGTACATACGTTCCCCAAGCGTCTGGCAGATATTGCCGGGACAGTGAGGTGGCGACAATGAGGAAACGCTCCGTATACATGCCGATGTTAATGGCGATAGACAAGATCAGCATGGGCACAAACGAGGTTCTGAATCGCGTCGAGAACATCAACATTGGTGCTACCGCACAGAACAAAATCATCTCCCAATACAGCCATGCGTAATACCCGAACAATTTGTACCCCAGGGCTTCGTATTCCTCGGAAGTGCCGCTATACCATGCGGTGAACAGTTCGACCCCATTGATGTAGGTCCAGATCAGTGACAGTACCAGCAGCAGTTTGCCCAGGTTGTCGAAATGCAGCTTGGTGATGTATTGCTCGAAACCCATGGTTTTCCTCAATACGAACATCACCGTGACGATACCCGCAGTGCCGGAATAGATCGCACCCACCACAAAATAGGGTGCGAAGATTGTCTGGTGTAAGGACGGCACGATGGACATAGCAAAATCCCAGGAGACGATGCTATGCACCGACACCGCCAGTGGAATAATCAGCACCGCGAGAAACGTGTAGGCCCAATGCAGGCGGTGCCATTCCTTGTCGGTGCCGCGCCAACCCAGGGATAGCAAGGTGTACATGGTGTTGCGCCAACCGCTGGTACGATCCCTCACAGCAGCGAAGTCGGGGATGGAGCCCATGTAGATGAAGATTGTGCTGCCGGTGATGTACGTAGCGATAGCCATGACGTCGAACAACAGCGGAGAACGAAAGTTGGGCCACAGTTCCATTTGATTGGGATAGGGTACCGCCCAATGAATGAACCAGGGTCGGCCGACGTGAACCATCACATAGGTCGCCGCCACCACTAGCGAGAACAGCGTCATCGCCTCGGCGCTTCGGTACATGGCCTTACGCCAGGAGCTGTTGGTGAGGTGCAAGACGCAGGACAGCAAGGTACCGGAATGGCTGAGACCGATCCAGAATATAAAGCTGGCCAGGTAGGTGCCCCAGACTCCCGGGTGATTCATGCCGGCGGCGCCGATGCCATAATACAGCTGATAAGACCAGGGGAAAAAGAAGCACAGCAAGGTGACACCGCCGGCTGTCGCCAGGGCGATATAGTACTTCGGGCCAGTTTTTACTATGGACCTTACGACATCATCATGGATGTCGTTGTAGCCTAACTTAAAAGTTTCAGTCGTCATGGGTCTATGCATCAACCTTCTTCAGATAGAACACGGAGGAGTCGGTGTTCAGTTCGTCTAAAACCCGGTAGTTTCGCGGATCGTTCATTGACTTATAAACCTGGCTCTCGTGATCCTTGCGATCACCGAACACCAGCGCCTTGGTGGGGCAGGTCTGCACACAGGCCGGTTGCATCTCGCCGTCCTGTACCCGTCTGCGATCGTCGTCCTTGGCCACATCCTTGGCCTGGCGAATGCGCTGAATACAGAAGGTGCATTTTTCCATGACCCCCTTGCCGCGGACGGTGACGTCGGGATTCAATTGCTGCTCCAGCGGGCTATCCCACTCATGATCGTAGTAATTGAAGTATCTAACCTCGTAAGGGCAATAGACCGCGCAGGCGCGAGTACCGATACAGCGGTTGTAGATCTGGGCGTTGAGACCGTCTTGATTGTGATAGGTGGCGCCCACCGGGCACACCGTCTCGCAGGGCGCGGCATCGCAGTGTTGGCACATCATCGGAATAAAGCTGAGCTTGGCGTTCGGGTACTCCCCTTCCCAGTAGCGTTCGATGCGAATCCACTGCATCTCTCTGCCCTTGGCCATCTCGTCCTCGCCCACCACCGGTATATTATTCTCGGCCTGGCATGCCGTCACGCATGCCTCGCAACCGGTGCATTTGTCGAGGTCGATGGTCATGGTCCAGTGGTAATCGAATTCGTCGTAATAACCTGGTTTCCGGTATTTCCGCCAGCCGTCCATAAATCGTGAGAAGAGGCTCATGTGGTCACCTCCGTAATCGGAATACTGTTGTCGGCTGCGCTACTCACTTCGACGCCTAAGCTGGTGTGTTGCACGATATCTCTGCCCAGGTCACGGGAGACGCCGCCAGTCTTCACCAGCTTGACGCGGCCACCGGTAGGGGTGAGGTTCACCCGCGTGGCGCTGGAGGCGAGATTGCCGGTAATGGGTTCCAACAGAGGACTAAGGATTTCGATGGGATTGACGCCGCGGCCCTTGGCATAGCGACCGTATTCACCGTGGCCCTGGCCGATGGGAATGGCGATGACATTCGGCATGATCGCTGGATAGACAAATACTGGCACCCGCAGCTGACCGTGGGGTGACTGTATATCCACCAGATCCCCCTCGCTTAATCCCATCTCCTCGGCCGTGACCGGGTTCACTTCGACCCAGGAGCCATAGACCACGGAGGTCATGGGGTCCGGAAGCTCCTGCATCCAGGGCAGATTGGCACCGCGACCATCGTGAAAATTGGGAGAAAGATAAGGATGCAGAATAAACGGATAGTCCTCTTCTGATCCTGAAAATTCGGGGGGCGCAACGCCGATGCCGGCGATAACATCCGGGTTTAAGGTAAAGGCAGTACTGCCGTTCGTGGTTTCTCCCCATGCACCGGCCTTCAGAACCGATGTCCAGAACGCGTCGAAGCCTTGCGCCAGAGTCTGGGAGTCACCGCGCTGGTAAATCCGGCGCCATCCATACTTGAGAAATTCTTCCATGTTTTGCCACGGCATCACGCTACTCGAGCCCATGCGCCGTGCCAAATCCAGGATGATGTCGCCGGTGCCACGGGTGTTGTACAGCGGTGACACCACCGGTTGCGATACTGCACCGACAGAGAAACCCACACCCGGTTCCGGGAAATCGTCGCCCCAGCTTTCGAGGTAGGTATGGCTCGGCAGGATCACATCGGCCAATGCTGTGGTTTCATCGAGGAAGCTGGATAAACTGACAACCAACGGTATCTGCGCCAGTGCCTCTGCAAACTCCGCTGCCGGTGGCAGCGTAAACACCGGGTTGGTGCCACTGATAATCAATATGTCGATTTCGCCCTGGCGCGCAGCTTCGGCAAGTTCGACCATGGCACTGTAGCTGGCCCGATGCTGCTGCACTGCCGGCCCGGCGGGCTCAGGATTAAGCACCAGCCCGCCTTCTTGGCCGATGTTTCCCACCAGATAGTTAAGCGCATTCACCGCCACCAGCGTATCGACGCCATTGCTGTGATTGCCGGCGGCACCGCCACCGATGGCGAGGCTTGGAGTGGTATCGACAAAGCTGTCTGCCAGGCGGGTGATGGTGTTAACAGGAACGCCGGTTTGCTCTGCCACCGCGTCGGGCGTGTAATCCGCAAGTGCGTTGGTCCAGGCGCCAAGGTCGGCGCCGTTGTAGTTGCCCTCGGCGACGATGTGGTGTGCCAGACCCAATGCCAGGATACCTTCGGTGCCAGGCTTGGCAGGAATCCACTCATCGGCGGCGGCGCCACTGATGGACATCCTCGGTTCGATTTGTACAAAGCGTCCCCTGACATCGGCTCGGCCCTGGCGGCTCTCGCCAAAGCCGAGGCTGTGATGTACCGGTGAAATCCAGTTGTTGAGGTAATCGGCGCCGAAAGACAACAGCAGACGGGTATTCGCCAAATCGTAATAGGGCAATCGGGATTCACCAAAGAATTGCTGGTTCGCTGCATATAGCGTGTGTGGATGATCGAAGTCGTAATGTAGTAGGCGTGGGGAGCCCAGTTGGCGCATGAAGCTCTCGAATAGTTGCGCCAGGTGTCCACGCACACCCTGGGTCAGAAATGCCACCCGATTACCGCGACGGGCAGCCCGCAGCAGATCCAGGCGATCTCCGACCTGCTTCAATCCCTGTTCCCAGGTAATTTCCTCGAAGGACGCCGATTCGCCTTCTCCGGTGCGCCGCATGGGTGCAGTCAGTCGATCGGGGTTGTAAAGGGCTTGAAGTCCGGCCTGACCCAGAGTACAAAGTCGCCCCTGGCTAACGGGATGGGCAGGATTGCCTTCAATTTTCTTGGCTCGACCCTCGCGGGTTCGGACCGAGATACCGCATCCGGCCGGGCACATCGAACACACCGAGTTATAGAAGGTGTCGAGGCCGCTACTGAAGTCCTCCGGTGCCAGCACGTGGGGAATCAGATACTCCCGTGGATCCTTGTTTGCTTCTCTAAGCATGAATCCGGCGCCCACACTGACACCGCCGGCGCCGACGAGTTTTAGAAATTCTCTACGATCTATATTTGGCATTGCGTCCTACTTTTCACTTGTGACAAGTCAAACAATCGATTCCATTCACCACTTCATTTTCTCTGTGACAGCTAAGGCACAGGCCCATCTTCCAGGGATGGCCCACCTGGGCCGAACCATTGACCGCTCTGCTGGAGACTGTAATTCTGTCCATCGTCTCAACCGGGCCGTGGCAGGTCTGACACTCAATATTGGCCAGAACGTGGCGTTTATGGGTGAAATGAACGAAATCGGGCAGGTCATGAACCTTGATCCAGGGGATGGGCTCCCGGTTTTCCCAGTAGCTCATCAGCAGGCGTATCTGCGGTTTCTCCGTTGCCACCTCTAGATGACAACCGACACATTTCGAAACTGCGGGCACCCCGGCGGAAGGCGAACGCCGTGCCTGGGTATGGCAATACAGACAGGGGACCTCATTGTCACCGGCGTGAATCTTGTGGCTGAAGGCAATTGGTTGCTCCGGGCTGTTACCTGGAACGAAGGTGGCGTTCGCCCAGTAGCCCAGCACCAGACCGACCAATATGACGATTACCAGCATCGCCGCAGGCCTGAGTACTTTTAATGCCGGAACAATGGAGATGTTCATTTATTCTGTACTCCGTTTTAACAAGCTCAGCTTTTCAGCAAATCTCTCGCCGAACTCGTGGATCGAGTTGGCCACTTCCTCATTCTTGGTCGCCCGCAGATAGGTATCAGCCATCTTGTGGATCACCTGGTAGAAATAAATGTTCAAATCCTCGATGCTGGTGTCCTTAATCCATAGATCGATCGCAGCCAGGGACTTTTTTTCACTATCCCACACCGAAAGCATCATCGACTCACAGGAGATTGGACCGCTTTCCATGCCCTCAGAGGCCTGCCATTCGATTCGTGTGGGTACGTCGGCGTTATCAAGATCGACGGTCAATTTGATTTCTGCTGTTCTAGACATAATTGTTTTAAATTCTGTTGCCTTTTAGTTTCCCTTAGGAGTTTGGGTTCTCGCAGACGCTAGAACCAATAGACAAATGTAAATAGGAACAACCACACGACATCCACGAAATGCCAATACCAGCTCACCGCTTCGAAGGCAAAATGGTTATCCGCGGAGAAATGCCCGCGCAAGGATCGTAATAGCATGACCGCGAGCATAATCGTTCCCATCGTCACGTGCGCACCGTGGAAACCCGTCAACAAAAAGAATGTCGAGCCGTAAATCCCGGATCCCATGGTCAATCCCAACTCGGTGTAGGCTTCCTGGTATTCAATGACCTGGAGGATCAGGAAGGTCGTACCCAGAGCCACCGTAATGGCCAGCCAAACGGGAAGGAGTACTCTTTGGTTTTTCTTCAGGGCCCAGTGGGCAAAGGTCACGGTGACGCTGCTGGTAACGAGGATGACAGTGTTGACGAAGGGCAAACCCCATGCCTCCATCGCCTCGGTAATGCTGCCGCCGGGGGTCATGAAAAGCGGCCAAATATCGGCGAAGTCCGGCCACAACAACACGTGTGTTTCCAGGTTATTGCCGGCTCCCGCCAACCAGGGGACGGAAATGATGCGGGCGTAAAACAGTGCGCCGAAGAAGACACCGAAGAACATGATTTCAGAAACAATGAACCAGGCCATGCCCTGGCGATAGGATCGGTCCATCATGTCGCTGTTCATGCCTCTGATGGATTCCCTGATGACGGTGCCGAACCAGCCGAACATCATGAACGCGATCATCGCCAGCCCAATGAAGAATACCGGTTGCCCCCAACTGCCCTCGGCCCCCACCTTTTCGGTGCTCTGGTGGATGAAATTGACGGCGCCGTATGCGGTCACCGCAAGCGCGACGGAGCCGATTATGGGCCAGGGGCTCGAGTGCGGTACGTAGTAGCGGGGTGTTTCCATGGGTTCTAATTGCTCGCAAGCGTCGGGCTTGCGACCTCCGCATCGGGTACTGGGAACAGGCTGTAGGAGAGGGTAAGCATGCTGATATCTTCAGGCAGTTCTACGTCGATATAGAACCGGAGCGCCATCTGCTGGTCTTCACCTGCCGCCAGTTGTTGCTGGGTAAAGCAAAAACACTCGAGTTTGTGCAGGAAATTGGCGGCATAAGCTGGCGACACGCTGGGCACGGCCTGGCCAGTCACCGTCTGATCGGCACGGTTACGAGCATAGTAAGAGGTGAGGTGGATTTCGCCCAGTCGAACCTTGAGTTTAGGTTCTGTGGGTCGAAATTCCCAGGGCATGCCGCGACCGACCTGGGCCAGAAACTGGATCGTCACTTCGCGCTCGGACACTTGCAGGACTGCCGGCTCGGCAGAAATTTCCTGCTCGTATTTTTTGCCGTTGAGTCCGACTACTTCGCAGAAGATTGCGTACAGGGGCACCATGGCAAATGAGAATCCCACCATGCCCACAGCCAGGGCAGAAAGCAGGACTATATGCTTGCGCTGATTGTTACGCCTCTCAGTCATGTTGGTAAACTTTCTCCGGTATTGGAAATTGCGGTGGTGTCGAAAACGTGTGCAGCGGTGCCGGAGAAGGTATGGTCCACTCTAGACCCTCAGCACTGTCCCAGACCCTGCTAGTGGCCTTCTCGCCGCCGCGTATGCACTTGACCACGATGTATAGAAACAACAACTGGGTCAGACCCAACATCCCAGCGCCGATGCTGGTCACCATATTAAAATCGGCAAACTGCAGCGAGTAGTCCACGATGCGCCGGGGCATGCCGGCGAGACCGAGGAAATGCATCGGGAAGAAAGTCATGTTCACCGCGATGATTGCAGTCCAGAAATGGAGCTTGCCCAGGCGCTCGTCGTACATGTTGCCAGTCCACTTCGGCAGCCAGTAATACACCGCCGACATGATGCCGAAGATCGCCCCTGGATAGAGCACATAATGGAAGTGTGCCACCACGAAGAAGGTGTCGTGATATTGAAAATCCACTGGTACCAGGGCCAGCATCAGGCCAGAGAAACCGCCGATAGTGAACAAGATGACGAAACCGATCGCAAACAGCATAGGGGTTTCGAAGGTCATGGAACCACGCCACATGGTGGCCACCCAGTTGAACACCTTCACCCCGGTGGGGACGGCGATCATCATGGTGGCATACATGACGAACAATTCAGCCGCCAGAGGCATGCCGGTGGTGAACATATGATGTCCCCAGACCACAAAGGACAAGACCGCGATGGAAATGGTCGCATATACCATCGAGTGGTAGCCGAATAACCTCTTGCGGGCGAAGGTAGGAATGATCTGAGAAGCGATGCCGAAGCCCGGCAGGATCAGGATGTAGACTTCCGGGTGGCCAAAAAACCAGAACACGTGCTGAAACAGAACCGGATCGCCGCCGCCTACGGCGGAGAAAAAACTGGTGTCGAAATGACGATCCGTGAGCATCATGGTGACTGCGCCGGCCAACACTGGCATCACCATCACCAGCAGGAAGGCGGTGATTAACCAGGTCCAGACAAACAGCGGCATCTTCATCAGGGTCATGCCTTCCACCCGCAGATTGAAGATGGTGACGATGATGTTGATGGCCCCGAGTACCGACGAGATTCCCATCAAATGCACCCCGATGATGAAGAAGTCCGTGCTCGGCGGTCCATAGGTAGTAGAAAGCGGGGCGTAAAATGTCCAGCCGAAATTGGGCGCGCCACCCTCCATAAACAAAGACGAAATTAAAAGGGTAAAGGCGAAGGGCAGAATCCAGAAACTGAAATTATTCAATCGCGGCAACGCCATGTCGGGTGCGCCGATCATCATCGGGATCAGCCAGTTGGCCAGGCCAACGAAGCCAGGCATCACTACACCGAACACCATGAGCAGTCCGTGCATCGTTACCATCTGGTTGTAGAAAAGCGGCTCGGCGAACTGGATGCCGGGTTGGAACAGTTCCAGGCGGATCACCATCGCCATGGCCCCGGCGATGAAAAACAGCGTAAAACTGAGACACAGGTAGAGCGTGCCGATCTCCTTGTGGTTGGTAGTCAGCAACCAACGGGAGAGAAACGCTATTAACGGGGAGCGATTCGGAATTGCGTGATCTGCGGTGACAGCCATATTGTGAAATACCTTATCGTGACTCGAAAATGGTTAGTGGCTGAACGATGTCGCCGAGGTCGTTGCCAAAAGCATTACGCTCATAGGTAATTACCGAGGCCAGTTCCAGATCGGAAAGCTGCGGCGCCCAGGCTTGCATCTCGGTATCGACGGCACCGCTCATTACCCGCTCTATGTGCGTCGGCATCGGCCCGGTGGGAATCTCGCCGCCTGCCAATGCCGGATAGGTGGAGCCCTGCCCGGAGCCATCTGCCTCATGACAGGTTGCGCAATTATCGATGAACACGGTTTGGCCTATATCCATGAGTTCGGCCATGGTCCAGGTCTTAGCCCGGTCTGCCACCGCCTGCCCGGACGCCAGTTCGATGGCTAATAGCTGGTCCAGAATCCACTGGTCGAACTCTTCTTCCGGCAGCACTTCTACTTCGATCGGCATGTAGGCATGGTCTTTACCGCAGAGTTCCGCGCACTGGCCCCGGAATAGCCCCGGTACTTCGATGCGGGCCCAGGCCTCGTTGATATAACCGGGAATAGCATCCTGTTTGACGGCGAAATCCGGCACCCACCAGGCGTGAATGACATCGTCGGAGGTTGTTAGAAACCGAACCTTCTTGTTGGTGGGCAACACCAGCGCATTGTCCACCTCCAGTATGTAGTTTCTGCCCTTGGTCTCGAGGTTGTTGATCTGCTCAGCCGGGGTCGACATGTTGCTGTAGTAGCCGAAGTCCGCCTCCAGATATTGGTAGTGCCACTTCCACTGGGAGCCAGTAATGAGTATGGAGAGATCCGGGTTGCTGTTGTCTTCTATTTCTCTCAATGCCGACGTCGCCGGTATCGCCAGGCCTATCAGAATCAAGATCGGTACTGCGGTCCAGATGATCTCCACCAGCAGACTCTCATGAAAATCGGCGGGCTTGGGGTGTTTGGAACGGCGATGGGCATACATGGAATAAAACATGGTGCCGAAGACCAGGATTCCCATGGCCACGCAAATCGCCAGGCTTAAGTGATGCAGTTCCAGGATGCGACGGCTGATGTCGGTCACGCCTGGGCGCAGATCCATTACGGCCGCGAACGCGGTGTTACTGAACGCCAACAAGATTGAGACTATGAGGCCTCTGCAGCGCCTATTGATGATGGAAGTCACGATTGTAGCTTGCCTCTACTTCTTATTACTTTTTCTTATTAATCCTGCCTCCGTCGGTGATCTGTCACCACGGAGAATCCCCTTCAGCGCGTCAATTGGGCCACTGTTCGTAGTTGCTTGTTGCCCTGCCAATCACGGTAACGGATGGCACCGACGTGTTCGGTGTGGCCTAGCCAGTCCCCATGATGCGCCAGTATAAATTCGTCACCCTCAATTTTTGCCTGCCACGGTGTGTTTTCCCAATCCATGAAGGCCACGCTGCCAGTGCTGTGCTGGCCCCAGTCTGCGACGTTCTGTGGCCGGTGTTCAAAGCCGTCATCCTGGATCCAGCTGGTCCATTTTTCGCCATTCCAGGTCACAAATTCCATCGAGTATTGTGCCCAGGGTGCATTGACAGGGTCGGCACCAGGAGAGGTTTTTACGTTATACGCCAGCTTGGCCGCCAGCACCGGGAGCAGGAAGATCGCCAGACCTACAAAAAATTTGATAACCAATCTCTCCAATTCACAAGCAGCGAAAACAAACTTTAACAAAGCGCAAAGCCACCAAACTGTCCTAGTTAATGACTCAGCCAACAAAGTATTGGTGATAGCGCTAAGCCCCGATTAGACGGCTATTGCGGTTTCAGCTCGAGCGACCCTCCAGCACTTTGCATATTTACTTCAAATTTCAAATATTCCTTATCATCGAATCGATAAATGCCGATAATTTAGCTCGCCGGGCCCTCCTGGATTCGTGCAAAATCCAGTTGTTTCACCTGGCCATATAAATAGTTAGCATCGCCATTAACACAGGCTTCCACACCGATAGCGCCAGCAGGCGCAGACTGGCGCACCGCATAGAGTCCGGCGTTTTCGAGGGAAACAGAGATACTGTTAAAGGAACTAGAGTCGACCGATTGGTCGCGGGTGGTTGCGCTACTAGGGGATTCAGCTGGGCGATCGAAAAACACACGTCGGGAGGCGTTTTCGCTGCCTGCAAATAGACCCGCCAGTGCTGGGAGGTAAAAAGTACCATTCCGCCGCTGATTAGAGATTAGTTGTCACTCCTTAATGGGCCAAACCAAATCGCCCACGTGAAAAGTTTTAGTTCAACTGCTCAACTACTAGAATTAAGGGTTACTCCACCACATATATAAAAAACTTCTTAACTACTAATTATATAAAAACTGCCCCTCTTAATAATACGCCTGTACCTAAGGTAGAAACTATCTTACTGCTGTTAAGGAAAAAGTATACCCAACTGATTAGAGCATTACAAATCACCATTCAGGACATAAGCGCTTCGATAGCGGCCACCGCCCGGTCGATGTGTTCGATGGTGTTGTAAATTGTAGGACATAATCGCACCCCGCCGGTGGCTGCGGCGGCGATGCCGTGTTCGGTGTAGAGACGATTTGAGACCGCGCCACCCTGACCGTCGGCTGCATTAATGATGCAGACACCAAAACTGAAATCAGGGCTCATGGGTGTGACCAGTTCCTGGCCGAGGCCCACGATGCCGTGTTTTAGTCGCTGTGCCAGCTGCACGATTCTCTCTTCAATTCTCTGTGCGCCGATATTGTCGTGGAGGACCGCGGCGACACCGAGGGCGGCCAGTGCAGCGTCGTCTCTCTGACCGAGGGATTCAAACTTGCGCGCGCCTACGAGAGATGTATCTACATCACTGCCCCAGCCCGGGGCAATAACACCGGGCCAGATACGATCGATATTCGCGTCCTTTATATATAGCAGCCCCACTTCTTTCGGGCCCATATACCACTTGTGTGCACTGGCGCTGAACGAATCTACGTCCAGAGACTTGAGATCCAGGTCCATCGCCCCCCAGACCTGGGCCCCGTCCACGTGCACGTAAATCCCCTGAGTGTGTGCGGCAGCCACCAGCTCGGAGATGGGTAATTTGATACCGGAGAGGTTGGAAACGTAGGTCAGCGCCAGCACCTTGGTGCGTGCGTTGAATTGTGATGTGAAACTGTCAAGCAGTTCGGCCGTGCTCGCCGGATTTCGTGGTGTCGAAACCTTGTTAACGGTCAATCCGAAGCGTGCGGCGCGTACGTCCCAGGCTACATTATTGGTTGGATGGTTCTGGTCCCACAACAGGATTTCATCACCGGGCTTCAGTTGCAGGCCATTGTTGACGATGTTGTTGGCTTCGCTGGTATTGCGTACCAGGGCGACCTCGTCGGCGCTGACATTGAGCTGTGCCGCGACCAGGCGGCGGGAGCGTGCCAACAGCTCGTTGAATTTGCTCCGATTGTTAAATGAACAGTCCCGATCGATATCGGCAGTGAGCACGTCGACGGTCTCAGTCACCGAGCGGAAAGCGGGACAGAGATTGGCGGCATTCATGGGTATGGAGCTTTCACTGAAGGAGAACTGCGCCCGCACCATCGCCCAGTAGTCTTCGTCGGCAATAGCCGACTTCAGCTTATCGCCGGACGCGCTCTGGGCCGCGTGAATCCGGGACGAAGTTGCCGCGGCCCCGAGCAGCAGAGCACCGGAGGATTGCAGAAATTGTCTTCTCGATTTGGTGGGTTTCATAAGTTGACTCGCTGCGGTAATGGTAAGTCTAAGAGATGGCGCTCTAGACTAGCCGGGGTGTTTGCCCAAATCCACTTCTTAATTCACTACTTATCATGCAAGCGGCTCTCGGCAGCCAGTTGTCGAACCCTCGCCGCCATGGCGCGAATTACATCGGCTGCTACTTCGATCTCTGCGGCCACCAGCTCATACTGACGTTGCTCGATGGCCTCGCGCACCCCGGGGATGGTTTTTACGCCGTAGCCAGTATAAAACCCCGGTGCATAGATATGATGGGTAAACCAGGGACGTCCCGGCAGGCCATCATCCCGGGTCAGCTCACGTTCGCTGGTATATAACAAATTATTCTCCTGCGCCGTCGCGGCAGCCCCACCTTGTACCCATGACGCATAACTACTGGCCTCACTCTCTAACTCGGCCAGGGCGTTTTTCAAGGGAGCGAAATTAAAGTAGGGGACTTCCGGCTTGGGCGTTGGGGGGCCCAGCGTCCGGGTGGGATCGAGGGCAAGATTGTAAACCCCGCTCTCGATTCTGGCATTGGTTTCGAGGGTTTCCTCACGCATGTTGTCCGCAAGTTCTTCTATCTGATCTATGTACAGACTGATGTTATCGGCGAGCGCAGTGAATTCAAACGGCAGCCTTGACGCGTAGGCCAGGCGCATGGTGACGCGGCCGGCGACCTTGGCGAGGGCGACGCCATAGCTCATGCCCGGATCACGGTATTTTGAATAGTGCTCGTAGGTATCGTAGAGCGTATGGTAACTGCCGCCCGAACTTTCACCACCGAAGCCTATATTGAGGGAAGCGATCCCCAGGTGTTGTAGGAAAGGTGTGTAGTCCGAGCCTGATCCCAGCGGACTGATGCGCATGTCGCTGCGATTCTTGAGTTCGGCGCGCACTGCCTGATCGCCGTTCACCTCAAGCCTGGCGCGTCTTCTTGCGGCCACGGAGACACCGGTTTGGGGATCGACCACGGCGCGCATGACTTCGTTAGCCATCTTCTCCAGCACATGGCTACCCCCGATGTTGACGAAGCCGCGGCTGTTCCCGTCGGTGTTGATATAGGCAACCGCGTGTTGGTCGAGCTCCGCCGCGTGGTGTTCAACCCATTCGGTGGAGCCGATCAGGCCCTGCTCTTCCGAGTCCCAGGCGGCGTAGATCACCGTGCGCCTCGGTCCTTTGCCGGCAGCGGCCAGTTCACCCAGCGCTCTCGCTTCCGACATCAGCGCGACCAGGCCGGAGATGGGATCGGCCGCACCATGGTTCCAGCCATCGTGGTGATTGCCACGAATCACCCACTCATCCGGATACTCTGAGCCCGCCATGGTGGCAATCACGTTATAGGCGGTAACCATGTCCCAGTTGAACTCCAGTTTCATTCGCACCCGGGCGGGGCCTGGCCCCAGGTGATAAGTGATTGGCAAGCCGCCACGCCACTGCGCCGGTACCACTTCTCCCCCCATTGCTTCTAACAGTGGCAGTGCATCACGATAGGAAATCGGTAGGACAGGAATTCTGGTGATGGTTGTCGCGTCTGCAATCGCCAGTCGCTCGGCATCGGCGGTGGCGCCAACGAAGGGCGTGAGTACATCACCGGGGTAGGTTGGCATGTCCATGACGGAGCCACGCTGCACCGCGCTTTCATGCTTGAAGGGTCCCTGGGGGTAGGTATCACCGGCACCATATCCATCGTCCTCCGGATCGGAATAGATGATGGTGCCGATAGCGCCTTTCTCACCTGCCAACTTCGGTTTAATGCCGCGCCAGGAACCCCCGTAACGGGCGATGACAATTTTGCCATCGACGCTGATGCCGTAACGGTCAAGAATTTCATAATCGTCGGGGGTGCCATAGTTGACGAATACCAGTTCACCCTCGACATCGCCATCGATTGAAAATGCGTTGTAAGGCGGCAGCAGGTCGTCAATATTTGAAGTGCTCGGATCTTCAGCCAGGGAGTCTTCTGTCAGGCTGGCGGTAAAGCGGCTCGGATAGACAAGTTCAAGTTCGCGAATCCTGGGGCTGGGAAACAGCACTTCGTATTCGGCAATTTCCGTGTCGTAGCCCCAGGATCGAAACTTGGCCGCCACAAACTCCACGACTTCGAGTCCCCTGGTTGAACCCACATGATGAGGCGCAGATGACAATTCTCTTAACCAGGCATCCATATCATCTGCATCGAGATGGCTGTCGAATTCCACCTCCAGGGCCTGCTGAGCCTGGCTGCCAGCTGAGTCGAAACCAAGAATGGAATCCTCGGCGAGGGCTGCCGTTCCAATAAAGAAAAATAAGAAGAGTAATAGGCGCATTGACTGGATCCCTGGCGTTGATTTTCAACAGTTGATTTTCAACAAGAGTAACACCGATATATTGTAAAGGATTGATGACACCGAAATGGCATCCAGGAAGGAATCAAAGAGTAAACCATACTTGGGTTACCGCTGGCTGCAACCTATTCGTCCAGTATATAGGTATAACGACCATTCGGAGTCTGGCGGAACCTGCCCTGGGATAAATCACCATCGTCCATAATGAAATCTAGTTGCACGATAGTGGCTACCGGCTCGGTGGCTAGAAAGATTGAGATTGCGGCTTAGGGATAGTTGTCCGGCCCCTCCCAATTCCAGTTGCCGCCCAGCGCCATTGTCGCCAGCCATTCCGCGTTGCTAATATTGAGAGAGCCAGCGGCCTCCGGCGGCAGGATTATATGGCTGTCATTCGGATAGCGCCCTTCAACCGCTGCCCAGCGCGAGAATTCCCGGCCCCAGTAACCGAGTTGCAAGGCGGTTTCAGTTAATCGCGCCCGGGTCACAAAATTCTGGTACGACGGCACGGCGATGGACGCCAGCACACCGATGATGGCCGTGGTAATCAGTAATTCGAGTAATGTAAAACCAGCGGCTGGGCGGCTGGGCGGCCGGGTCGACGCAAGAGCATGGAATTGTCTCCATCGCTGCAGGTCTTGAACCAATTTCGGGCGCGATGCGGGCCATTCTTTCCTACTGTGGCCGGCTTGTCCATTGCGATCCCGTCATAAGCCAGGGTGCATCGCTGTTCATGGAGCGATAAACTCTGGTGCTGTCCGATCATCGGCAGCCCGCTATCCTGCAGATTCTGGACTCACGGAGTTTTTGAACGGTGAAGCGATCGAGTCGGGTCAGGTCGAGTAAATGCAGGCCACTATCCGGGTCGTTTGTATTTACTCTGTTACCAATTCTGTATTAAATACTCGAGTCGCCGAGCCATAAATGCCCTAAAAAAGGTGTCCACCGAGGTTCAATCGTGTCGTGTAAGAACCATCCAAACGTCGAAGCCATCGCCAATTGCGCCCTGTGCGACACGCCGATGTGTGGCATGTGTGCGAATTTCATGGCGAGCGAGACATTGTGTGAGGCCTGTGTCGATATTCGTGAAGCCGAGCGTTTTGTCTCTGCCCAGTCTCAACAGCTGAACCAGGCCCCAAAACCGGTAGCAGTAGAAAAAGTTGACGCAGATATTCCCCAGGCACCGGGGAGGGCAAAATCGAAGTCGAGAACGGTGCAATGGATGGTGCTGCTGGTCTGTTTCCTGATCATTTCCGTGCGGCTGTTCACTCCGTCGAATACCGAGTATGTGCCCATAGATCCCGTAATCCGTGCCCAGCAGCTTGCCATAGTCCCCCTCGATCGCTGTATATCAATCTTTCGGGAAATCGGTGAGATATTGAAGAATGACCGGATGCCAGGTGAGTCTCTGCGCTGTGATGAGTCCGGTGCCACCAATCTCGTCACCCGCGCCGATGGTGATATCAAAATCTCACATCCCCAACCCGATTTTTACGGATATCGCGAGATCTACGTCAGCAGGAATAATCCCGAACCCACGCTGGTGCAGTAAAAACGTGGTCTGTTCCCGTCTCCACACATAGCGTATCTTTAGCTCCAACGCGAGGGAATCAGCATGGCCTACACTCTGATTGGTAAGAATTTCACGCCTCCCGATATTCATGGCAAGGTCACCGGCAAAGCGAAATATGCTGAAGACTTTCGTGCCGAAGGCATGCTCTACGCACGCCTGCTAACCAGCCCCATTCCCCACGCCCGAGTACGCGCTCTGGATGTTTCGGCAGCGCTGGCCATCGAAGGTGTGGTCGCGGTGCTAACTGCGGATGACGTGCCGGCCATGCC
>CAJXIY010000039.1 GCA_913054495.1 uncultured Gammaproteobacteria bacterium
GCGCTAGAATAGAAATGGGGTTAGAAATGGGGCCAAAGAGATAAATGGGGTCAGAAGGGGATGCGTAGCATGAAGCGGCGAAATTTTATTGTGGCTGGGGCGAGTCTGAGTGCAGCGCTGACTCTACCCCTGGGCAGGAAAGCGAAGTTGTTCGCAGCCAGTCTGCCTGCCGATTTGACGAACTTGAGCGCATCCGATCTGTCGACGGCTATCCGGCAAGGTGAGGCCAGTTGTGTCGAAGTCATGCAGGCCTATCTGCAGCGCATTCATCGATACAATCCTGTTTACAACGCTATTGTGAGCATGGTGGATGATGATGACTTGCTAGCCCAGGCCCTGAATGCGGATCAGGCGCTGGCGAGAAACCAGTACCGGGGTTGGATGCACGGCATGCCCCATGCCGTCAAAGACCTTACCAACGTAGCCGGCATGCGCACCACCAGTGGTTCTCCAATCTATGCCAATCGCATTGCAGAAAATGACAGCCTGCTGGTCTCACGTATCAGAAACCAGGGGGCAATCTTTATCGGCAAGACCAACACCCCGGAATTCGGTCTCGGTTCCCAGTCTTATAACCCGGTGTTTGGCGCGACCGGTAGTGCCTACAATCCCGCCCTGACTGCCGGTGGCAGCAGTGGTGGTGCAGCCTCAGGTCTGGGCACTCACATGTTACCGGTGGCAGATGGTTCCGACATGATGGGTTCGTTGCGCAATCCCGGTGCGTTTAACAATGTCATTGGCTTCAGACCGACGTCGGGAAGGGTGCCAGGGGGTGATATTTTTTATCATCGGCTTTCCACCTCCGGTCCGCTGGGGAGAAACACCGAGGACACGATTCGCCTGCTGCGCTCTCTGGTCGGCCCGATTCCAAATCAACCGCTTTCTCTGCCGGACGATTTGCCCCAGGCCGATGAGTTCAGAGCCTTGAATCTCAACGGCATCAAGCTTGGCTGGATGGGCAGCTATGACAACTACCTGGCGACCGAACCCGGCCTGCTCGATGTCTGTGAAGCGAGTCTGAAAACCGTAGCCAGTGCCGGCGCGACGGTGGAGCCCTGCATGCCGAATTTCGATATGGCGGCGCTGTGGCAGGCATGGATGGATCTACGCCACTGGTCCCGCGCCGGGGCCATGGATCTCTACAATAATCCGGAGACCAGAGAGCAGCTAAAATCCGAGTATATTTGGGAAATTGAATACTCGCTAACACTGAGCGCCGCAGATATCTATCGAGCCGGCTCGGTGCGAGCCAGTTGGTTTCGGGAACTGAGCCGGCTGTTCGATGAATATGATTTCCTGGTGTTACCCACGGCACAAGTATTTCCTTTCCCCAAGGAGATCCACTGGCCGCAGGAGATTAATGGCCGGGTGATGGACACCTATCATCGTTGGATGGAAGTGGTTATCGGCGGCACTCTGGCAGGCATACCCGTGGTCAATGTGCCAGCAGGCTTCGACGCCAGCGGTCGTCCCATGGGGATGCAGATCATGGGTCGATTCGGCGAAGACCGGAAGGTGTTGGAATTTGCACTGGCCTATGAAGGAATTACCGATCATCTGCAGAAACGACCGGAGATGGTGTCAATCTAATTTCACTGTTGACAAGATTCCTAACTATCATACTATGGTTATCAGGTTAAAGCCGCTCTCGCGTTTTACGTTAATTTTACTCGCTTTCCATTCCTTTTCTCTCCTCTCCTGCCTTTGCCGAAACCATTATTCTACGAGCTGCCGCTTACATCGATACGCTTAACGGCGAACTCATACCACCGGCAATAGAGATTGCCCCCTCTATGCTGAATTCAGATTTCCGTTTCGCTTGAAGACATAGTACCCTGCCCGCTGATTTCGATTGGCTCCTTAGGAGTCGCCTGGTTTCGATATATGCGCAAGTTGTTTGAACCCCTGAGTTTCACCCGCGGCCCCGACATGAAAAATCGTTTCATGTTGGCGCCTCTCACTAATCTGCAGAGTCATGTCGACGGTGTTCTTTCCGATGAAGAATTCAAGTGGCTCACCATGCGTGCGGCAGGTGGCTTTGGTCTCACCATGACCTGTGCTGCCCATGTACAGGCGATTGGGCAGGGTTTCCCCGGACAACTGGGTGTTTTTTCCGATCTGCATCTGCAGGGTCTGACTCGCCTCGCCAGCAAGATAAAAAGCGAGAACAGCGTTGCTATTTGCCAGCTGCATCATGCTGGCATGCGCTCACCGGCCGAACTGATTGGTGAGACTCCGATCTGTCCTTCAGGCAATGAGGAAACCGGCGCCAGGGCTCTGACCACCGTGGAGGTGGAACAACTGATCAGTGATTTTATCGCCGCGGCCGTGCGCGCAGAGCGAGCCGGCTTCGACGGTGTCGAGATTCATGGTGCCCACGGCTATATTCTTTGCCAGTTTCTCAGCAGCGAAATTAACCACCGGCAAGACCAGTATGGTGGCAGTCTGGAAAACAGGAGCCGCATCTTCTTCGAAATTTTTGCCGGCGTGCGCGCGCAGTGCCGCCCGGACTTCATGCTTGGCGTACGCTTGTCACCCGAACGCTTTGGCGTAAAACTTTCCGAAGTCGTGTCGGTGGCAGCACGGATGCTAGACCAGGCTCAGATCGACTTTCTCGACATGTCACTGTGGGACGTCTTCAAGCAACCGATAGAAGAAGACATGCAGGGGCGTAGCCTGATGTCTTACTTTACCGAGTTGGAACGAGGTGACGTGCGCCTCGGTGTCGCCGGCAAGATTCGTACCCCGGCAGAGGCGGAACAAGCACTGGCCGCCGGCGCAGACTGGATCATGCTAGGGCGGGCAGCAATACTGAATCATGATTTCCCCCGGCAGTATGAGAGCGACCCCAACTTCATACCGATGCAAATTCCCGTAGCCGAAGAACATCTGCGTAACGAAGGTTTATCGGACAAGTTCGTTGCCTACATGCAATCCTGGAAGGGATTTGTGGCAGAGACGAAAAAGAACTAAACCTGTCGAAGTAGTAGTCCGAACCCGTCTGTCGCAGCTTAAATATCCAGCACGCTTTCAATATCAGCATCCAACTGCGGCGGCTTGGTGAGCAGAGATACGCCGATAAACAAAAGCAGAGAGGTGACGAAAGACACCAGACCGCCGCTGATGCCGTAGGGCAGCACGATCCCCGCCAGTTGTACGATGAAATTGATGAGCAGGGCGGCAACGATTGCGGTCATTGCTCCCATCACCGTCGCGCCTTTCCAGTTCAGCCCGATGGCGACCACCGGGAATATAGACGCCGAGAAGGTAGCCCAGCCGAAGGCGCCGAGAATCGCGACCAGGGTTGCATCTGCGTAGTAGGAATACAACGCGAAACTTGCGGCGACCACAGCCAGCAGCACGGTGACCACCCGCGCCCAGAACAATTCGTTGCGTACGCTATGGCCGCGGATGGCCTTGGGTATATCGTGAATAATAGCTGCCGTGCCGATATTCAAAAAGGCATCGGACGTAGACATGATCGCCGCAAACAAGCCCGCGAAGACGATACCTGCCAGCAGCGGGCTGGCAAACACAGACAGGAATACGGAGGCGGCGTCGTCGGGTAATGCCAGTGGATCGATAATGCCGTCAACTACCGCGGCGCGAATTACCACACCTATGGATATCCACAGCAAGGCAGCCATGATGTAGCCGAACAGAGACATGGGCAGGATGATGCGATTATCGGAGATGTTCTTGTTCATCATCATCTTGGTGATGATGTGGGGTTGCCCGGCCAGGCCCAGGCCGAAGACGAAGAACCATCCTAACGACGCCATAATGCCTGCTGCCCCGAATGGCATGATGGCTTCCGAGTCATCGGCAAGAATGATGGAGGTCGCTTCGGCCATGCCACCATCGAATACCGACATGGCAGTAAATAGAATCAGGGTGCCGGCGATCATCATGATGCTACCTTGCACCACGTCGGTATACACGGAGGCGATGATGCCGCCGGTGACGCAATAGAATATCAGCACGGCGGATGAAATAACGACACAGGCTACCAGGCCGATGTCCGCAAACATGACCGTGCCGGAGAGGATGGCCTGCATCACCACCGCCATGGCCAGTATTTGGGTGGCGAGATAGCCCATGACGCCGAGCACGATGGTTACCGCCATCAGAAACCTTACCGCCTCGCTCTTGTAGCGGGCCGCGACGATATCCGGCAGGGAGATACAGTTCCTTAATTCGGCGATCATCCGAATGCGTTTCGCCACCAGGAAAAAACCTATGGCGTAACCGGTGGAGGAAATTACCACCATCCAAAAGGAGCTGACGCCAACGGAATAGACCAGCCCAGGGCCACCGACAAATCCAAATCCACTAAGGGTGCTGGAGAATAGCGCCAGGGCGATGACGAAAGGGCCAAGCCCACGCCCGGCGATAAAAAAGTCACTGGAATTCTTCGTGCGCTTCATAGCCCACAAGCCGGTCAGCACGCAGAACAGCATGTAGACGACGACGGCGCCAAGAATTATTTCCTGTCTATAGGCTTCCATAGGCTTATTGCGGTCCGCTTGCCTGTTTCCCGGCCTGGTCTTGTTCGGCTACTTTTCGCTCGGCCAGCAGGCTATCGAATTTCTCCTCGTCTTCGGGAGTGTAGATATACTTGCGGAAACCCATGCTGTAGATAAGGATCAGGGGAATCGCGCCGAGCCAGGTGCCGTAAACCTGCCACGCGGTCGCAATGGGAAAGCCCATAAAGTAGGCGGTGGTGCCAGATTCCAGAAACGCCTGGTGACTGGAATACATCTGCCACCATACGATCAGCATGAAGCCCAGGGAGCTTCCCATGTAAATCATCAATTCGCGGCTTCGACGCCGTGCAGATACGCCTAGCCCACAGAGGCAGACGATCAAGCCAAGCAGCAAACACTGAAAGGCAAAAGCCAGATTACCAATATACTCGAGTCTAGCGGCACCATCGCCACCGGCCTGCATGCCCGGAATGTCGGGATGGGGGATCCCACCGGAGTTTGCAACCGGCGGCGCCAGGCTGATGGCGATCAGGACCCCAGCTATCAAAACCACGATCGCGAAGATTACATAGATCAACTTGCTCTGCATCCGGGCCTCATGGGGTTTCACCAAGGAGCAGAGCATACGCAGCCCGACGGCGGGAGTCTAGTCAGTTGACCCCAAAAGCCCGCTGGATCAGCCGTCTTGACAATGCTCGCCCGAGAGTCCATGTTCTCAAGTTCCGCCGGGTGGCGGTCACCGTGGATCGGACCGGTGTGTCGGCGATTCGGAGTATACTCCGAGCGCTGTCAAATCAGATCAGAATCAATCCAGGAATTTTAAAGCAGTTCTACGAGGTGAATGATGATTAAGACCTATAAGAGCGGTCCCAGAGCCGGGACACATTTTCTCCTTAAGGCAGGCGTAGCGGTGGTGCTGCTGTCTATCCTGTCGGCACCGGTGATGGCACAGGGACGACGCGGTGCAATTCAACCGGCTGCCCATGCCGATCAGGAGCCGATCAATAGTCGACCGAATCCCTATGAAACGCAACGCAACTTCGGCACCTTGCCCGATGGTCGCAGCTGGGGATCGGTGAGCGCGGTCAATATCGATATCGACGGCATCAATGTCTGGGCCGGCGATCGCTGCGGCACGAATTCCTGTGCGACGTCCGACGTCGATCCTATCGTCAAGCTGGATCCGGATGGTAATGTGCTCACCAGTTTCGGTGCCGGCCTGATTATCTGGCCACATGGCATGGACGTGGACAGCGAAGGCAATGTTTGGGTGGTGGATGCCCGTGCTGCCAGTGCCAGGGAACTGGAAGCAAACCCCGGGGCAGCAGGCAAGGGTCACACGGTATTGAAATTCAGCCCGGAGGGTGAGTTGTTGATGACCCTGGGCACCGGTGGCGAAGCCGGCGATCCGCCGACCCATTTCGATGCGCCGAATGATGTGCTGATCGCACCCAACGGCACCATCTACGTCGGTGATACCCATGGTGCGCAATTTCAGGACGCTGCCGGCCCAACGTCCAAGAGTCGTATCTCCATGTTCGAGCCGGACGGGACCTTTATCAAGAGCTTTGGTGAATTTGGATACGAAGACGGACAGTTTCGTTCTCCGCATTCCCTGGCAATGGATTCACAAGGTCGCCTGTTCGTGGCGGACCGGGGCAACTCCCGTATTCAGATCTTCACCCAGGACGGTGAACATCTGGACACCTGGTATCAGTTCAGCCGTATCAGCGGCCTGTTTATCGATCCCAGTACCGACATGCTCTATGCCATCGACTCCGAATCCGATGACAATTACAACCCGGGCTGGAGTAAGGGGCTACGAGTGGGCAACGCCCGCACCGGTGAGGTCCTTTACTTCGTTCCCGCTCACGAATCTTCACGTCCTTCGGGTATGGGTGGGGTCGGCTCCATGGGCGAGGGGGTGACGGTCGACCGCAACGGCGTGGTCTATGCCGGTGAGGTCGGACCGGTCCAGGGTATGACGAAGTTCATCCCCCGTTAGATTTCACGGATTCTGGCGAGGGACAATCCACCCCCTGAATTTTACTCGAGCCCAAACACGAATAGCGTGCGTCCGCCGGTGATGGCGATGCGCTGATTGTCGTCTACGGAAAAGCCCATGGGGTTGGTGCGAACATGGGCGCCGGAATTAAAATTCCATAAGGCATTGCCGTTGGCTATGTCGAGTGCGAAGAAATTGCCTTCGTTGCTAGAGCCAAAAACCAGCCCGCCTGCCGTTGCCATGACACCCGACCAGGGTGGAGACTGCAGCTCAAATTCCCATTGCAGTTTTCCCGACATCGCGTCTATGGCAACGATCGCACCGCTGGCGTCGTCACCGTCCAGAGCCTGTTCGCCACCGCCGAGAAAAGGCGAGCCCGGTTGATAATCGACATCCGCCTTGAAATATATTGCTCCCATGCGCCGATTGGCGACGAAAAACTGCTGGGTGTCCGGGTTGTAAGAAGGAGAAAACCAGTTCGTTGCACCTTGCAGGCTCGGCCACACCAGATTTCCTTCCCGGCTTGGTTCGGAATTCGGAAGAACGATGGGTCTACCGCTGGCGTCGATTCCCTCCGCCCAGGTCTGGTAGGAATAAGGCTCGCCCAGCAGAAACTCGCCAGTCTCGCGATCGATTAGATAGAAGAAGGCGTTTCGATTCGCCAGCGCCAGCAGTTTGCGTGGCTCGCCGTTGAACTGCCCATCTATTAACACGGGTATTTGATTGGCATCCCAGTCGTGAGTGTCGTGTGGTGTGTATTGAAAATGCCAGCGTATGGCGCCGGTGTCCGGGTCCAGGGCCAGCACCGAGCAGGTAAAAAGATTGTCGCCGGGTCTGACATCGCCATTCCAGTCCGGCGCCGGATTGCCCGTGGTCCAGTACAGCGTATTCAGCTCGGCATCGAAAGAACCTGTGAGCCAGGTAGAACCACCACCGGTTTGCCAGGCATCACCGAGCCAGGTTTCGCTGCCGGGCTCCCCCGGTTGTGGCACGGTAAAGGTTCGCCACAGGCGTTCACCGCTGTCCGCATCATAGGCGTCGATGAATGCGCGTACGCCGGCCTCGGCGCCGCTGACACCGACGATGATCTTGCCATCCAGTGCCAGGGGGGCCAGCGTCAACGAAAAACCCGAGGCATTATCCGCTACCGTGGTTTCCCAGCGCACCGCACCGGTGCCGGCATCGAGGGCGAACAAACGTGCGTCCAGCGTGGCAACATAGACCGTATCATCGAGTATGGCGACGCCGCGATTGACTCTCGGAAAACCGATATTCAGTACTTCATCGGACAGATCCGGTGACCAGTGCCAGAGTAACTTGCCGGTACGGGCATCCAGGGAAGTCACGCTACTGGGGGACTCGGTCAGGTACATGATGCCGTCGGCAACCAGTGGAGTGGTCTCCTGCAGCCCGGCACCGCTGATCGTGGTGGGCTGCATTTGATAAGCCCAGATAACTTTTAGTGCATCTACATTACGTGTATTGATCTGCGCCAGGGGCGAAAATCGTTCGGAACGATAGCCGCCGGAGTAAGACAGCCAATCGGCACCATTTGCCTCATCGTCGAGCAGTTGTTGGTAACTGGTGGCGGCGAAACCGCTCGTGCTTAACAGGCAGAAAGCCAGGGCTGAACCAAGCCGGCGGTACATCAGATTTCTCCTTTCAAACTCATCAAATAGGAAACTACATCGTCCACTTCCGTGGCATTGAGTGTCGCTCCGTAGCCGGGCATCAAAGAATGACCGAAGTCTTTTTCATAACTGATGAGCTTGGATTTTTCGAAGGAATGGATAGTGCCGGAGAGGTCGCGCATCTGCACGGAGAATGCATCTTCGTTGATCCGCATGCCCTCATAGACTCCGTATTCAGAAACCACTCGCACGGTGAGGAAGGAATTCAAGGTACCGCGAAAGCGAGTGGCCAGTCGTGGTTGATCCGCATCGGGAGTGGTGATGGATCGACGCAGGTAATCTGCATTGCGACGCAGGCCGACGGCACTGAGTTCTGGACCAACACCCTTGCCTGCACCGGCGAGAATATGACAGCTAGAACAGCTCCCCTTGCCCTGGTAAACCACGCTACCGGCCAGGGGATCACCGGGCATGGCTTCGGTGGGTAACTGACCCAGGGAGAGGACATACGCGCCGAGGTGCAGCAGATCTGTTGGATCCAGGGTCCAGTTTCCAGGCATGCCGGTACCGGGGATGCCACCGCTGATGATCGAGATCAAGCTGGCGTCGTCGGCCGCATGGGTGAGACGGGCACGTTTCAAATTTGCACCCTCACCGCCTTCACCGAGCATGCCATGGCAGCGCGCACAGTGAACCCGGAACAGTCTTCGGCCATCGTCCAACTCGGTTTGCGTCAATGCGGCGAGAGGTAATGGCTCGTTGGCTTGTGCTCGGGCCTGGTTCGCTCCCAGGCTTAGCGTGGCGACCAGGAAACAAAGGCTGATAATTCTGGATTCGAATTTCATGGGTACGTACTCCTGCAGGACTGACCATGTTGCAGTAGATGCCGTTGGCGAGTCAAGACGGCTCACTGCCGGTGAGATTGCCAGGCCAGGCTGCTGTCACGACGCCGCGGCAGCAGCGCCATACGGCTGCGGCTCGGCCTGACGCCATGCAGTTTCAAACTTTGGCGAATTTCGCCATTTTCAGGTGGGAAACAGAGCCGGTCTAACTAAAATATTGCTATAAAAACAATAGGTTACAGAATGGCATGGTTGCTGCGTGCTCTCTTACTCAATGTTTAATCGTATTGGGAGACTGGGACAGTGAGTGCTTCGAAAAGAGCTTCCTACCGTATGCCTGTTTTAACCAAGGTGATATGTATAGCGCTAATCGCCTGTTGTGTGGTGGTGGGGCTGATCGGCCTGGTATTGCCCATCATTCCCGGTCTTATTTTCCTGTTTATTGCCGCCATCTTGCTGGCCAGAATTTCCAGTCGCTTCGATTCCATTCTTAAGCGTAACCCTACCGTCCAGGGATGGATGAAACACGCGGATACGATCAACGGCTTGTCCTTTTCTCAGCGCGTCAGATTGTCTTTCTGGATGTCTGCCAGGATTATTACTAACGCAATTGAGTCAGGGATAAACCAGTTTAAAAAAACCACGGGCAGCAGCTAATCAGTGGCTCCCTGGAAGTAACTCCACCACCATCGCGAAGCCTGAGTATTCCTGAGAGGAACTGCCTATAATGGCGGTTCTGTCAGCACAGGCGTTCCGCTGTTTTGAATAATACGAACTCACATCGAGCCCTTAGGCAGATAAGTTTCAGCCTTGGGTTTATGGGATTGATGGTCGGCTTTGTTGTCGGTTATGGCGTCTTATCTGGAGACTCCCTGGGTCGGGTCAATTTGCTCTTCCTGTTAATGCTGTTTGCCTTTGTGCCCGTCATCGGGCTTATCATGAGCATCGGCTTCATCGTGAGCGGCGGCGGCAGAGGTCTTGCCGGCTGGATTCTTGAGCTACCGATCTTACCGCCACGACTGACGGTGGAGATCCTTAATCTGGGTCTGTCCGGGAGTCGGAAGTCCTGGCTTTTCTACCAGACCCAGGTGCTGGCTCTGAGCTTTGCCCTCGGCGGCTTGCTGGTGTATCTGTTGCTCCTTCTTGGCAGCGATATCAGTTTCGTCTGGCGCAGTACCCTACTCGAAGCTGCCGATATTCTACCGATATTGCGAGTCCTGGCTATGCCCTGGTGGTTCTGGCCAGAGGCGCAACCTGGCCTCGATTTGCTGCAACAGACACAGGATTATCGCCTCAGTAGCCAAACTGCGAACCCACCGGTCCTGGGGCAGTGGTGGAAGTACATTTTCGCTGCCCAATGCACCTATAACCTGCTGCCCAGGACACTCATGTTGCTTGTTGCAAGGCGTCGCTATGAGCGTGCCATGTCCGCACCCTCGATTCGCCAGGGGCAGGGTCAGCCAAGCAGAAATCCACTGAATCGGCTTTCCGAAGAAGCGGTATTAGCGCCGGTAGTCGACGCCATAGCGAGCCCGTACATTTTACTGGACTGGGCCAAGTCACCGGATTTTTGCCAAACCCATATCAGCAGTGTTATCGGAGCCCCGGCCGAAGTGCGTGTTATCGAACCCCTGCCGTTGGCAACTGCGGCAGACAATGCCGTCACCACTCAATCGTTGTTGGTGCTGGTGAAAAGCTGGGAACCGCCACTGGGCGAGCTAGGTGATTACCTGCATTCTTTATCGGGGTCGCAGCAGAAATTCATTCTGCCGCTGGATTGGGGTGAGGGCGCGGTGAAGCCCATAACCGCAAACCACCTGAACGAGTGGCGCCGATTCTGCGGCAGCTTGAGCGACTGGCAACTGCTGCAATTGGATGAATCCCCATGATCCCTATCTTCGCCGTAGTCGGTCATCCAAATAAGGGAAAATCTTCGATCGTGGCCACCCTGGCCCAGGACGATAGTGTGGCGATCTCCAGCGCCAGTGGTACCACCCGGGTCTCGGAAAATCTTGTCGTCAGTGTGGGCGTCAGCCACTACACGCTGGTGGATACGCCGGGATTTCAGCGACCTGCTTCGGTGCTGAAGTGGCTGCAGCAACACGCAGTGAGCGCGGATAAGCGGCAGGATGCGGTGAAGAAGTTTGTCAACGATGAAGATTGCAAACTGAAATTTCCCGAAGAGGTGCAGCTGCTAACACCCATCATTAATGGGGCAGCAATTCTGTACGTGGTAGATGGATCACGCCCTTACGGGCCCGAGTACGAAGCCGAAATGGAAATACTGCGCTGGACCGGACAGGCCAGTATGGCGCTGATTAACCCGATTGAAAACGAGGATCATATCCAGTCCTGGCAACAGGCTCTTGGCCAATACTTCAAGCTGGTCAGAGTATTTAACGCCATGCAGGCAGATTTTGAAAAACAGCTTTCCGTTCTCGAAGCGTTCTCACATATCAAAGAGCAGTGGCATGCCACGATCACAGGGCTGATCGTGGAGTATAAAAAGATCAGATTCCAACGGCAGGAAGAATCGCTGCAACTGCTGGTGGAGCTACTCACAAAGTTGTGTGCTTACCAGGTTTCGCAAAGGGTGTTGAGCAGAAGCCAGGCGCAGGCACTGCAGGCAGGCCTAGAAACGCGATTTCTAAAGGACATGAGAAATATTGAACAACAGTGCCACGATGCCCTGAAAGGAATCTACCGATACCACAATCTTGATAGTGAAATAGTTGATTTACAATTGGAAGAAAACTTGTTCGATACCGAGAAATGGATCCTGTGGGGCTTGAATCGAAAGCGGCTAACTGCGGCGGCAAGCATGGCGGGCGCCGCAACCGGTGCCGCTGTGGATCTGGCTGTGGCCGGATCCAGCTTGATGCTGGGAGCTCTGAGCGGGGGGCTTATCGGCGCCGGCAGTGCCTGGTTCGGGGCCGATAAAATCGCCGAGTTTCGCGTCAAGGGACAGCCCCTCGGCGGCTTTGAGGCGAGACAAGGCCCCATAAAAAACAGGAATTTTCCCTATGTCGTGTTGGGGCGCTATCTTTATCTGGCCACTGCATTAAGACATCGGACCCATGCACGACGGGATAGTATTCAGATTGGCGAGGGCGATCTGGCAGACAGGATCGCAGCCCTGAGCAGCAAAGAGCAAAGCGATTTACACGAAGCGTTGGAGCGGCTGCGTCGGCAGCAAGGCGTAGAGGAGCTCAGGGCTGTTTTGGAACCGGTATTGGTGGCAGCGAAGACCTGAAGCTGGGCTAAAACCACTGTATAAATAATCATGGTTTTCGCAACACATACTATTTTTAAGCCGGATTAACTAGTCTGGGTGCCATGAACACGAATACACCCGAAATAACTAATAAGATGTTGATCCGAAGCTGGGCCAAGCTGCTGATCCTGGTAGTGATTTTGATTGGCTACGTGCTTAGCCAGTAGCAAAATTGCTTACAGCCTGTCTTGACTCGATGTTCGGTTCGGCTTGAGTTCCCTCTTTGAAAGAGTTGGGCCACCGCTTAGTGTCCCAACTCTTTTTTTTCCTGCAGGTCTCTATTCCGGAACGCGATTCCCGGCTATCCAGACACTTTCGATTGACTTGGTGTTTTCGATATCTTCAGCCGGATTGGCAGCCAATACGATGAGATCACCCCATTTTCCCGGCTCCAGAGTGCCCACGTCTCCCACATTAATGCAATCGGCTGCAATACCGGTGGAGGCGCGAATCGCATCCAGGGGGCTCATGCCAGCCTCCACCATCATCTGCATTTCCATATGTTCGAAGTAACCCTGAAATCTAGCCGGCGGTCCGGTGTCCGTGCCCATGGCAATTTTAACGCCGACATCATTGAGCGCGCCGATATTGGCCATGGCAACTTGCAGCGCGAGTTTGTAGCCCTGTGCTGAGCGGCTGTTACGCATGCGGGACTGTCGCTCCGGCGTCTTTAGTTCTTCGAGGATCGCCGGATCGGCTTCCTTGAGAAAATAGGGATCGGAAAAGAATTCCGGTTCACCCTCATACACGAAGGTTGAAACTTCTCGGGTCAGGGTCGGGATGTAACAGATGCCCTTGTCCTTAATCAGACTGATAAACTCACTATCCACAGGCAGATCCCGAATACTGTGTGCAATCAAGTCGGCACCGGCATTAAGAATGTACTTCGCATCTTCGAGGTAAAAAAGATGCACCGCTACGGGGAGTCGCCGGATGTGAGCCTGATCTACCAGGGCATCGAACAGATTTTGGGGCATTTTCTGGGTGGCCCCAAGGTTGTCATCTACTCTCACCTTGATGAAGTTGGCGCCCATGTCCGCATTGCGGTTCACTTCGTCACGGATGGCCTGCTCGCTGTCGCCCACCACCACACTGCCTGCGACGAAGATGCGGGCGCGGTCGAGGTCGCTGTCAAACTGGCTGTTACGCAGCGCGAATCCTTGTTCCTCATCACCGCCCAGGCTATTGACCGTGGTAATGCCATAGCGGGCATAGAGTCCAAGCTGGCGCAGCAGATTGCCAGTATTGTATTGCCCGCCCCCCAGACCGAGGGTGCCGCCGACGTGGCCATGGGCGTTGATCAGGCCAGGCATGATGGTCTTGCCACTGACATCGATTTGTTGCGCATCCTCGGGAATAGTCACGGCGTCGCGCGGGCCCACGGATCTAATGCGGCCGTCGGTGATGACCAGCACACCATCTTCGATAGGGGCGTTGGCGGTGCCATCGATGATACGCGCCCCCACAAATGCCAGACTGCCTTCGTTGGCGCCCACCGGGGCACATAAAATCAGCAGCAGGCCTGATAGTGTGAGTAATCTTGTTATTGTTGTCCTCATGATTTTCTCCTCCTGGCTAGCATTGGAGAGGATTCCCCGGGAAAAAGCAATAGTGGGACAGACCAGAGCAGGGCTGGACTTCGAGGGCCGTAGCTCTTATTGTCGTCGTATATTTCAAACTCAGCGAAAGACACACCAAAACCAAGGTTAAAATACCATGAACACAAAATTCCTGCGTAGGCTCAAATATTTGACCTCCTGCCTTTTCGTACTTGGGCTATCGACTGCCTGCGATGAGCAAAATGAGAGTGTTGCAGGTAGCGAATATCGAAACCCCAGCAATAATTCAGGCGAGCAACAGCAAGTAGAAGTAAGCAATGAACCTGTCGCCGACAGTGAAATAGTCGCGGGCGAAACCTCTAATAAAACCTTCAATGAAACCTTCAATTACGAGGTCGATCGTTTCGCCGATATCCGCATCCTCCGTTATCGCGTGCCTGGCTTCGCAAGTCTTGGCGCACAGCACAAAGAACTGCTTTATTACTTGTCAGAGGCGGCTCTGTCCGGGCGGGATATTTTTTATGATCAAAATTACAAACACAATTTGCGTATCCGCCGCACCATCGAAGAAGTCATCAAGCATTATGGTGGCGACAGGAGCACGCAGGCTTTCGATAATTTTATTACCTATGCCAAGCAAATGTGGTTCGCCAATGGCATTCACCATCACTATTCCGGAGCAAAGTTCACGCCGCTGTTTACCGAAGACTATTTTGCAGAGTTAATTAGCGCGACCGCAAACTTTGCAAATTATCCTCTGCGCGATGGGCAGAGCGTTGAACAACTCATCGCCGAGTTGTCACCGCTGCTTTTCGATCCGGAGTTGGACGCGAAGAAAGTCAACACGGCTGACGGTGTCGACAAGGTATTGACTTCAGCGGTCAATTTTTACGAGGGCGTAAGCGAGCAGGAAGTAGTTGACTATTACGCCAGCAAGTCGGCCGAGGCCGGCGCGACCCCCGTGTCTTATGGGCTCAACTCGAAGTTGGTCAAGGTCGATGGCGAAGTCACGGAGCTGGTATGGAAAATCGGCGGCATGTATTCCCAGGCCCTGGAGCAAATCGTCTATTGGCTGGGAAAAGCCATCACCGTCGCCGAGAACGACAAACAAAGAAGGGCACTGGAATTATTGGTTGCATATTATCACAGCGGTGATCTGGGGGATTTTGACGCTTACAATATCGCCTGGGTCGAGGACACGGAATCCGTTGTGGACGTCATCAATGGCTTCATCGAAGTGTATAGCGATCCCCTGGGCATTCATGGCGCCTTCGAATCCGTGGTGTCGTTTCGGGACGAAGCCGCCACCTTAAGAATTGCGGCCATCGGCGAAAAGGCGCAGTGGTTTGAAGATAATTCTCCAATTCTGGCTCAGCACAAGAAGGCAGACGTGTCTGGAATCGATGGCAAGGCCATAACAGTTGTCATGGAAATTGGTGATGCTTCTCCCGCGTCTTCTATCGGTATTAACTTGCCTAATTCCAGCTGGATTCGCGCCCAACATGGATCGAAGTCAGTCAGCCTCTCCAATATTGTCGGCGCCTATAATGCTTCTCCGAGCAAGACACTCGAAGAATTTGCCTACACTGCAGAAGAAATTACACGTACCCGCAGCCATGGCGAGCAGGCCGGTGATCTGCATACGGATATGCACGAAGTCATCGGTCATGCCTCGGGTCAAATCAACGCAGGAGTGGGAACGACCAGGGAAACATTACGTCAATATGCAAGTACCCTCGAAGAAGGCAGGGCCGACCTGGTGGCACTGTATTACATTCTGGATCCAATGCTTATTGAAATAGGCGTCATGGACAGCCTGGACGTAGGGCGATCCCAATACGACTCCTATATTCGCAATGGCGCCATGACCCAGTTGTATCGAATACAGCCGGGCGAGCTAGTAGAGGAAGCACATATGCGCAACCGGCAGTTCGTGGCGATGTGGTCCTACCAACAGGGGCTAGAGGAAAACGTCATCGAACGTGTCCTGCGTGACGACAAGACCTACTTCGTGGTCAATGATTATGAAAAGTTGCGGGTCATTTTCGGCCGACTATTACGGGAAATTCAACGCATTAAATCGGAAGGAGATTTTGAAGCGGCCAGGGATCTGGTGGAAAACTATGGCACCCAGGTGGACCGGGAATTACATGCAGAAGTCTTGCAGCGTTTCGCAGAGCTAAATGTGGCGCCATACTCCGGCTTCGTTAATCCCCGCATCGTCGCAATCGAAGAAGATGGCGCCATCGTCGATGTCTCGGTGCAATATCCCCAGGATTTTATGGCGCAGATGCTGGAGTATTCAGAACGTTACTCATTCCTGCCTACAGAGAATTAGAATAAATGGGGTCAGGAATAAATGGGGTCAGAGTAAATATACAGTAGTTCTGGAATATATAGAGATAGAGTAAATATACCGTAGTTTCACCGCTATCTATGAGCTTACAGAACTACTGTATATTTACTCTGACCCCATTTATTCCTCTGACCCCATTTATTTTACAAATACCGATCCACGAACTCGAGTATTGCCTTGTAGCCGTGAATCTGATTTTTCTTGTTGCGAAAGCCGTGGCCTTCATCGGGATAGACATGGTAATCGACGTGAACATCGTTGCGTCGAACCGCTGCCACCATCTCGTCAGATTCGATCTGCAGCACGCGCGGATCATTCGCCCCCTGCAGCACGATCAGGGGCTTGACGATATTTTCCGCGTGGAACAAGGGAGAAATGCGCTGCAATCGCTCTCGGTCCGTGGCTGGATCACCCATTTCTGAGTACAAGGCCTCCTTCTGGGCTTCCCAATAGGGCGGGATGTTTTCGAGTGTGCGCAGCCAGTTCGTCACCCCGAAGATATCTACGCCCACCTCGAATTCCTCCGGGGCGAACGCCAGTGCGGCCACTACCATGTAACCGCCATAGCTACCACCGATGATGCCGATTCGATCCGGGTCAACAATGCCGGTATCGATCAGCATCTGTTTGCTTGCCACCACGTCTCCAAGATCGGCCTCGCCGTGGCGGCGATCGTCCATGGCGTAAAAGCTTTTGCCATAACCGGAGCTACCGCGATTGTTGATGGCATAAACGACATAACCGTGGTTCACCAGATATTGTATGAGATCGTTATAGCCGGCCCGCGACTGTCCGCCAGGCCCACCATGAACCCATACCAGTGCCGGTGCCAGGTTATCTGCAGATGCTTGCAGCGGGGCGTAGAGAATGCCCGGTATTTCGAGGTCGTCGTAGGATTCGAAGCGAACCACTTGGGCTTCGGCCAGATGTTCAGCGTTAATGTTGGCGTTGAGACTTCGGGTCAGGCGCTTCGGTTCATCGGCGCTACCCATGGTGTGAACGAAGAGATCTCTGGGGAATCGGCTACCACTTACATACATGGCCATGCGGGAGTCGCGCTTGGAAAATCTCACCGATGAGATATTGGCGCCTTCTACCCCGGGCGCGTCCATGGGCTCCATTGTGGTGGCATCGTAGAGTCGCAATTCTGTGCGTGCGTCGACATTGACGCCGACCACAAAATAGTTACCTCCCCGTGAGAAACTGCCATACATGATGTCCCAATCCAGGCTAAGGACTTCTTCCTGTTCTCCGCTCAGTAGATCATGTCGTAACAGGCGCTGAAATTCTCCGCCGGCATCGGATGTGTAGTACAGGTAGCGGCCATCGGGTGAGAAATCACTGGGTGAGGAACTGACGTCGCCGCTGTGGGGAGTGATATGGATTCTTTCTCCGCTGCTTATCTCTTCCACAAAAAGATCGTTGTCATTGGCCGTGCTTAACGCCATTAAGGCTATGTAACGACCATCATCGGAAAAATTCGCCGGGAACATGCCGTCGTTATTCTGAAACACCATGCGCCTGGGATAGCCCGACGATAAGTCGTATTTATACACATCGAAGAAGCGCGGGTCACGTTCATTGGTCTGCACGTAGAATGACTCATAGTCACCGGCCCAACCGCCAAAACTGGCCTTGAGATTCTCGCCAGGAGTGAGATCGACTATGGCGCCATCGCGCTCCTGCACGTACAGGTGATTTAGTTCGTTGCCACCCTGATCTGCCGTAAACAGAAAGCGGTCGTCCTGGGCAAAATAGGATACGGCCAGGGTAGCATCCCCGGTGGAATGGGTGAGCTGTGTTTCCCCGCTGCCATCGACTGCCAGGGCATAGACATTGTATATACCGGTGCTGTTATTACTAACCAGTATTTTCGAAGCGTCGCTGGAAAAACTGGCGCCGGTGTAAGCCGTACTCCCCATGAATTCTTCTATGGTGTATTCAGGAGTGGACAGGGGCTCTGCATCCTCACTGGAGACTATTAGCTGCGGTGCTGTGGAATTTTCGGTCTCCGCGCCACAGGCTGAGAGCAGAAAAATAATCGGAATCAGGGAAACTAAGGGTGGCAAACTCATGCTGATACCTCGCCTGGTGGGGATGAGTGAAGGTCTAGAATAGTCTCACTATCATGCCACAGTGCAAGCAGGAGTGAAGGGGGTCAAATCTTGACTTAACACATAAAAGTTTTAGATGATTGTCATACTGGTAAATTGTATATAGATTGGGCACCAGTTTCTTCAAAGCTGGGAAAAGGTCAGCGGTTGATTCGATTGGCCTGTCTAATATGTTAAGTTAAGATTTGACCCCTTGATCTGTTGCTTTAGGCCAAATTAATTATTGTACCATCTCTACGGAACGCCAATGAACCAGCGGACTTCTAACACCAGTCGTCGTCAATTTCTACGTAACGCCAGTAGATATGCCGCGCTGGCTGCTGTCTCGGGGGCGTTACCGCTTCCGCTGAACCAGCTTGCTGCGCAGTCAACACAGTTACGCATACGTGATGTACGGGCCTACCCGATATACATCAATCAACGTTCAGAAGGCCTGTTGGACGCGCCGAGTTTTGACGGGGATGATGATCCTATGCGCTGGCGTTTTGGTGGCCCGTTTGAACAACTGCCGTCTGCCATAATTGCGGTAATTAAGACAGATCAGGGTATTACCGGTTTTGGTATGGGGGCTGGCGGAGGCGCTGCGGTTGAGATTATCGACAAACATCTCAAGCACCTGTTAATGAATGCCGATCCGCTCAATGTCGAACAGCTTTGGGATCAGATGTATACTTCGGGCGTCTTGTACGGCCGGCGCGGCTTGTTCCCCATGGCATTGAGTGCGGTAGACAATGCGTTGTGGGATATCGTTGGCAAGTTCGCCGAACGTCCCGTGCATGAATTACTCGCAGCAGACGCTGGAGTTTCTAGCCGGGATCGTATTCCTATCTATCAAACCAACGGAGATTTTGTTCAGGGTAAAGCGGCAGGTGTGCGAAATTTCAAACGCACTACCTACGGTGGGCCGCGGATGCCTCGCCTAGCCATGGAAGCATTTATCGATTCTGTGTTGGAGGCTAGAGATTTGCTAGGCGAGGGCGTTCGCCTAATGACCGACTGTGTTTCCCGCGATGGGACTGTGGAATGGGCAGTTAATTTTGCGGAACGCTTGCGCCCTGCCAATCTGTACTTTATGGAAGAGCTACTGTCGCCCGACAATGTTTTCGGCTATGCAGAATTAGTAGACCGGATTGGCGGTAGAGGAGAAAAATGGACCAGGATCGCTTGTGGTGAACACGAATATACTCAGTATGGTTTCGACGTTCTGATAAGGCTCGGGTCGGCGGAAATCTTTCAGCCCGATATCACTTGGTGTGGTGGCACGACTGCAGGTCGCCGTATATCTCAATTGGTTGAAGCGGCTAATCTGGAAATCATACCTCATCGTGGTGGTTCCTCCTGGGGCTTTCCGATCGCGCTAAATTCTCCGAGTTGCTCGATGGCGGAGAGTTTTCCTTCTGGCTCAGAGATTCTAGATGCGATGTCCTGCAAGGTTGACAATGGGTTTGTCATCGCGCCGACACTATCAGGCTTCGGCACGATGTTAACCGAAGAGATGGTGTTAGATTTCCGATTAAGTAGTCGAATCTAATAGAATCGGGCGAACTAGAACTGAAGAAAGGGATGAAATCTTGACTTAATATACTAGGAGCGAATCGAGCCCTTTATGTGTTAAGTCAAGATTTGACCCCTTGATCCTTGATGCCCTTAAATTATTAACCCAGAGGGCTCAACAATGCCACAAGGCCAGAAAATAGGCTTACACTCTATCCAATAACTGCGAGATTGCTTGTGTGTGATGAGCTGTAGTACCGCAACAGCCGCCGACTATGTTAGCTCCCTTCTGCAACCAGTCTGCCACAAACTTGCTATAGTTTTCAGGCGATAGATCCTCTCTAAGGGTCAAGCTACCATCATTTTCCTTATTACCATCTAACAACCAGTCTTTGGGAACTCGAGTGAATGCATTGGCATACCCACCCCGGTAATCAAGATCTGCTGTCGCTAAAATACTCATGGAATCACTGATCCTTTCTGGCAAACAACAATTGAGCAGTACTCCCGAAGGTTTTAACTCAAGCAACTGCGTCAAGGCCTCTTCGAGAGTCTCTCCGCTGCGCAGACATGCACTTTCTTCGTCATGTAAAGTCAGTGCAACCAGAACTGGTTTGCCAACCTCTTTTGCCGCTGCGAGAGCCGCTAAGGCTTCTGTAATTGACGACATCGTCTCGCAAAGAAAAACATCTACATAGGGGGCAAGTAGGGCTGCCTGTTCTTTATAAAGAGGTTCGAGAACTTTTCTACTAAGCACTCGATCGGGGCGATAGCTGCCATTCAGAGGTGGCAGAGACCCAGCGATGGAGACTCTCTGTCCAGAACCGGTCTCTGCTATGGCCTGCTGGGCGAGTTCTCCGGCAAGCACGTTCAATTCGCCATACATATTGTCGATTTTTTCCTTTGCAAGATCGCTTAGAATGACGCCATAACTATTGGTCGTTATAAGATTCGCACCCGCATCAATATTCTCCTTGTGCACATCGACTACCACTTCTGGAGCAACTATTAGTGCATTTGCCGACCAAATGGTAGGCGGTATATTCACGCCGCGCAAAGAGAGAGTCTTTCCCATGCCTGCGTCTAGCAAGGTTATTGCATCTGGATTCATCACCCGTCCACCGTCTCTCATCAAAATCCTCTGCTTACCCATATTCCCGGCGCTATTCACACAGGCAGGCTGCGTACTCCTAGCTGGGCGATTGAGGTGCCCGAATGATTATTACTAATACAAGCAATATTCAAGCGATGCAATAATTAACTAAGCTTTGTAATATTTCAACATTGCCTTAACATAGCCCAAATTGTTCAGCATGGAGCCACAATGGCGAAACCATCCAATTACAAATTCGACACTCTGAGCCTACACGCAGGGCAGAAGCCGGACCCGACCACTGGTGCCAGAGCGGTTCCGATATATCAGTCAGCCTCATTCGTGTTTCCAGACACAGACTATGCTGTGGGCCTGTTTAATATCGAAAGAGCAGGTCATGTGTATTCGCGCTTGTCCAATCCGACCAATGCTGTGTTAGAAGAGCGCATCGCCGCCTTAGACAACGGTGTTGGTGCAATTGCCACAGCAAGTGGGCAGGCAGCGACACATCTAGCTATAGCGACAATCGTAAGTAATGGCGAACATATTGTCGCCTCAAGGAGTATCTACGGTGGTACCCATAACCTGCTTGCCTACACGCTGCCCCGCTTCGGTATCGAAACCACTTTTGTTGACCCTCGAGACCCCGCTGCTTTCAAGTCGGCAATTCGGGACAATACGCGGCTGATCTTTGGCGAGATATTGGGCAACCCAGGACTAGAGGTTCTCGACATTCCAGTGATCTCAGAGCTAGCTCATGCCGCAGACCTGCCGCTAATGGTAGATGCGACTTTTGCTACGCCCTACTTATGTCGTCCCATCGATTTTGGTGCAGACATTGTCATGCACTCTGCCACCAAGTTTTTATCAGGGCACGGAGTAGTCATCGGTGGTCTGCTGGTCGATGGTGGCACCTTCGATTGGGAACGTTCCGGCAAATTCCCTACGCTTGCGGAACCCTATGCAGGCTTTCACAACCTAAATTTTGCTGAAGAATTTGGCCCCGCCGCATTCATTACCCGGGCACGCAAAGAGGGTCTTAGAGATTTTGGCGCATGCATGAGCCCTAGCACTGCATTTCTGATTTTGCAGGGCATCGAGACTCTCCCGCTGCGTATGCAACAGCATGTGGAGAACACAAAACAGATCGTGGAGTTTCTGAGCGAACAGGAGCAAGTTGAGTGGCTCAATCACCCAATGCTGGAACAACACCCAGACCATGAACTCGCCAAGAGACTAATGCCTAATGGCTGCGGAGCGGTATTCAGTTTTGGCATAAAAGGTGGGTCAGAAGCCGGCATAAAATTTATCGAGAACCTCGAAGTGTTTTCACACCTGGCCAATATTGGTGATGCAAAATCCTTGGTGATACATCCTGCCAGCACCACTCACCACAGAATGGACAGTGAGGCTCTGAAGGCTGCCGGAATTTCCGAAGGTCTGCTGAGACTCTCGATCGGTCTTGAAGATGTGTCGGATTTGATAACCGACCTGCGTAAGGGCTTGCGAGCCTCGCAGCGTAGTTAAGTAAGCAGACGAGGAGCAAAGGTGTATTTCGAATTAAATCAGCAGCGTGTTTTTTGCAGCACCGGCAACGGAATTCTCAGCGAAGACAAACCATCTGTGATTTTTCTCCACGGAGCAGGCATGGAGCATAGTGTCTGGGTACTGCCTGCTCGATATTTCGCGCGTCAAGGCTACAATGTTTTCGCCCTTGATCTTCCCGGCCACGGCCGCTCCGAAGGCTTGGCACTAGATAATATCTCCTGCATGTCCGAATGGCTGCACGAGGTAATCCATGCACTGAATCTGTCAAAACCAGCGATCGTCGGCCACAGCATGGGCTCACTGATCGCGCTCAGCTTTGCGGCTAAATACTCTGACTCACTCCGGGCACTGGCATTGCTGGGAATATCTATTCCAATGCCGGTTGCCGAGCCGTTGCTGCAGGCAGCTAGAGATAATTCTCACGTTGCAATCGATATTGCCAACACCTGGAGCCACAGTAGCTCTGCTCAACTAGGCGGCAACGACGTGCCGGGAATAAACATGTTGATGAGTGGCCAGCGCTTGCTGGAGCGCAACTCAGACGGAGTTTTCTACAGTGATTTGAAAGCCTGCAACAAATTTACCGATGCCCTGGGTCTGGCAGAGAATGTCAGCGTCAAAACACTGATGATCATCGGCGAACAGGACAAGATGACGGCGGCAAGCAATGCCCGGAAAGTAGCCGGGAAAATTCGTAATTGTTCGGTGACTAGTCTGAAAGCTTGCGGTCATGCGATGCTCTCTGAGCAACCTAATGCGGTACTGAATGCACTAATTACCATCGTATGATTTCGTTGCGACAATTCCGCGACTGATACTTACTTGGGCGCTGCTTGCTCGAATTCCTTCAGCATACGCGTCACCGATACTGCAAGTATCAAATAAATGACCAATAGCGGTAATGACGCTATTAGGGATGCTGTCTGCAACTCTCGCAAGCCACCGATAAAGAGCAGGCAAATAGGCAGAATGCCCAATACCAGAGCCCAGAATACTCTATGCCAGCGAGCGGGATGTTGATGTTCAGACAGAGACTTACTGGCACCGGCGGCCAGGGTGTAGGATGCAGAATCATAGGTGGTAGCCATAAATATCAGACCGATAACCGCCACATACAACAGCCAGAATTTCCCAAACGGTAATAGCTCAATTATGCCGGCAATTGCCGACGAAGGACTCACCTCGATTGCCTGTTGCACAACTGCATATTCCCCGCTAAGTTCTAAAGAGAGGGCGTAATTACCCAACACGATAAAAAATAAGGCGCAGCCAAAGCCACCCCAGCCCAACATGCCAAATATCAGTTGTCTGATAGTTCTTCCTGCGGAAATTTTACATACGAACATGCCAATAAACGGCCCCATGGCAAGCCACCACGCCCAATAGAATACGGTCCAGCTTTCTACGAAATCGCCTCGCTGCAATGGATCGGTCCAGAACAACATGGTGATGAAATTTTCAATGACCGTACCCACAGACGCGATTCCCATTTCGAGGATAAACTTGCTTGGACCGACTACAAAGACGAAGACAATTAGAAACAAGGCCAGCGCTGCATTTATGACACTGAGGAGCCTTATCCCCCGATCCAGACCACGATATACACTGAAGGCAATCAAAGATGTCGCCAGCAAAACAATGACCGCCTGCATTCCTATGCCATCTTGCAAGCCGGTGAGGGAGGTGGTGGCCGATGCTACCAGCGAGGTGCCGAATCCTAGCCCGGTAGCTGCAGTGGCGATCACACCGATGAGGAAGATCAGATCGACCACACGCCCCGGCCATTTCTGAGTCTGAGACTTCAAAACAGGACTGCAGGCTGCACTCAATCTCAGGGAAGGCACTTTTTTTACATGATAAGAACAAGCCAATGCCAGGGCCGGCAAACAATAAAATGCCCAACCGACAGGGCCCCAGTGGAAAATCCCATAGCTGCTGGCCCAGGATATCGCCTCCGCAGAGCCGGGCTCAACACCGAACGGTGGGTCCGCGTAATAGAACGCCCACTCCGTTGCTCCCCAATAGATTAGTGAAGCCCCGATGCCGGCGCAAAATAACATGGCGGCCCAGCTGAAATGAGAATATTCCGGACCATCATCGGAGCCCAACACTACATTCCCGTGGCGACTCAAGGCCACCCAAAGCAGAAATATCATTAAGAAAATAGCCATCACAATATAGAGAACACCGAAACGGGTTGTCACAGTGTTGTACAGTTGATCTATGGAATCGGCGCTCCATTGAGGAAATGCAATAATGATTAACACGACCAGCAATAGCGAAATGCTGCCTGCGCCGAAGATCAGCCAATCGATTTCATTAGTCTCTTGGTTAAACTCTTCAGTAAGCTCTTCGTTTGTCCCGTCTGGAGTATTCATTTTATGCTTCATCGATATAAATCATGCTCAACATGCGCCCGGTGATTTCATCTCTCCTGAATGAGTAAAATTCTATTCCTGACAATAGATACAATGAGCCGCCCCGGGTTTACCGGAGACCCAGTTGTTTGAGTCAAGCCACCACGGCTGACTCTTCAAGTTGTCGATAGTACATCATTTCAAATTCAGCTGGTGGGACGTTACGAATAGGAAAAGGGTCAAATCTTGACTTAACATACTAAGAGCGAATCGTGCCCTTATGTGTTAAGTCAAGATTTGACCGCTGTATTGTATCCCGTCAGCCCTAGTTGGACATAATCCCCTAATTGCCTAAGAGACAGTATTGGCTCATCGTTAACTCCAAGAGGAAGTGATGATGAGAAAGAAAAGCAGTGCCCAGAAGACTATTCGAGATATTCGTCGGGCCACCCGCCGACACTACTCCGCCGAAGAAAAACCCGCATTGTATTGGCAGGCCTGCGTGGTGAAGACACCATAGCCGAGCTG
>CAJXIY010000040.1 GCA_913054495.1 uncultured Gammaproteobacteria bacterium
GAAAAAATGGAAGCGCGAATGGTCGCAAGGAAAGTAGGGTAGAGGATCTTCGCCGAAAAAGTATCCAAAGAATGGAGCACCGGTAACTCACGACCACACTTTTCACTTAACGTAGTACCAAAGCCACTCTTTTGAACTAATTGTTTAAATTAGCTAGATATTTTTTGTCGATATTCCCGGCATCGTATGGAAAATCCGGGCCAAGACTAATCACTGCCTTTCAAGTCTTCCACCGCCTGATTGTGACTGAGATAATTGTTGCCGGTGATGGACCTGAAGAATTCTGTGCCTGCCAGGCGATCCATTATCGGACCCTTGACCTCCGACAGGTGCAATTTAATATTCAACTCCGCCAGGGTCTCGTTGATTTTTTCCAGGGTCTCCAGGGCACTGAGGTCAATCTGGTTGACGGCGGTGCACATCAATATGACGTGCTCCAGGGCGGGTTTATCTGCCACCAAGCCAAAGATAAGCTCTTCCAGATAACGTGTGTTAGCAAAATAGAGACTCTCATCGATCCGCACCGACAGCAGATTGTCGAAGGTTTCAACCTTGTGTCGATCGATATTTCGAAAATGCTCGGTGCCGGCCACCCTGCCCACCACGGCGACGTGAGGCTGAGAAGTCTTGTAGAGATGAATCAGAATTGACGCCGCTACCCCTGTCGCAATGCCGGTTTCCACACCGATAATCAGCGTCAGAGCCAGGGTCAAGAAAACGGCAATGAAATCGGCCTTGGAATAATTCCAGGATTTACCCAGTACCGAAAAATCCACCAGTGGATATATCGCCACCAGGATGATGGCAGCGAGACATACTTTCGGCAGCCAGAACAACACCGGTGTGAGAAACAGCGCAACGACCAGCAACATGACCGCGGTAATAAATCCGGCAGCCGGAGTCGAGGCCCCCGCCTCAAAGTTCACGACCGAGCGTGAGAATCCTCCAGCCACGGGAAAGCCTCCGCCGAAGGAAGTGGCGATATTCGCCGCACCCAGCCCCACCAGCTCCTGATCCAGATCGATACGCTCGCGGCGCCGCGCCGCCAGCGTTTGCCCAACGGAAATGGATTCGACGAAGCCGATGATGGCTAACAACGCGGCAGAGCCCAGCAGGCTGTTTACCAGGTCCAGCGAAAGCTTCGGCAGGGCCAAGCCGGGCAAGCCTTTGGGCACGACTCCGAGCAGCTGTACCCCCTGTTGATCCAGTCTAAATTGGTAGGCAAGCGTCGCCACTATGATGACCACGAGCACCGGACCCGAGCGCGCGATGGCAGACACCAATCGCGGTTCCAAACCAAGACCGACAAGAAGTTTCTTAAGCCCGGTTCGACACCACACAATAATTCCTATGGATCCCAGACCCAGGCCCAGGGTTAGGAAATTGGTGTCGCCGATCGAGGCGGAAAGAGAAGTGAGAAGTTCAACAACATTGGTTCCGGCGGTCTCTATGCCTAACAAGTGTTTTAGCTGACTGAGGCCAATGATGATTGCGGACGCAGTAATGAAGGCACTCACCACCGGATGGGAAATAAAATTGGCCATGAAACCCAATCGCAGCAGTCCCAACAGCAACAAAAAGACACCGGAGAGAAAGCTGAGCGTCAGCGCCGCGGCAATGTAATCGGCGCTACTGGGTAGCGCAAGACTACCCAGGGCTGCCGCCGTCATCAGAGACAAAACCGCGACCGGTGCTACCGACAAGGAAGTACTGGTACCAAACACGGCATACACCGTCAGACCGAAAATACTCGCATACAGACCCATCTCCGCGGGCAAGCCAGCTACCAGCGCATAAGCCAGAGATTGCGGAACCAGCATGATCGCGACAATCACGGCAGCGATAGAATCGTCTACTAAATTGACTCTTTGGTAGCGGCGGCCCCAATCGAGAATTGGGAAATAACCGGCCAGGGAAAATTTCTTACTCAATGGCTGTTTATCCCTGCGCCAGCAACAAGCGCAGATCAATAATAGCGGCGTTGGCCCTGGAGATATAATTAGCCATGGTTAGGGAGTGATTAGCGAGGATTCCAAATCCTGAGCCATTGAGGATAATGGGAAAGAAGACGTTGCGCTGACTGGCTTCGAGTTCCCGAATAATCTGGCTAAGACTGGCATTGGCATTCTTGTCTGCCAACACCTGTTCGAAATCAATTTCTATGGCCCGCAAGAAATGCATCAATGCCCAACTGGCACCCCGGGCCTCGTAAAATACGTCATCGATCTGCAGCCACGGTGTCTTCACCCGCACTTCTGCTCTGGTGGGTGTCGATTGCAGCGCGCCCTGTTCCCCTGCAGTGTCGATATTGACGCGCTGCTGCTGCACACTGGCACTGAGGCGTTGCGACAAGCTACCCAGTCTGGATTCGACATTCTGCAACCAGCTGGCGAGGTTATCCGCGCGCGCAAAAAACTGTGCATCCGAATTTTGTGGATCTGAGATTCGCGACAGATAGGAATTCAGGTAGCCGATTGCCTCCCGATACTCGCTCTCGGTGGGAGGAAACAACCAACTGTCATTGTCAAAATGGAAACGCGGTTCACTGATAATCAGATCGACATCTTCGGTGGATTGGGATTGAGAGCGGCTAAAACTCTCACGCATGGATCGGCTCAAGTCCCTTATCTGAACCAACACACCAAATTCCCAGTTCGGAATATTGTCCAGGTAAATTCCTGGCGGCAGCATGTCATTGCTCAGATAGCCTCCGGGCTTATCCAGCAATGTTTCAGCTGCGGAGATCAGCGCGGCAGTAGTCGCACTGCCAACCACATACTCATCACCTATTCTCGCCAGGCGCTGATTGGTAGTGCCGGCGACGGAAAACGGGGCGGGCTCCCTGCTCCAGTAGAATCCAATCAGCAGTACCAGGATGACGACAATGCCAAAAGCAGTGAGAATGAATCTACTGCGCGTATTGCCGCCAACTGAAAACCGAAACTTCGAGGGTATGGCGAGCAACTTCTGTCTCAAATTAGTCCAAAACATGGGGGCAGTTTACACTATTTGGGACATTGCCAGAGAAAGGGGGTATGGAAACCTAGCCTTCCCCGGCTTAGTCTGATGGCAGGCGCAGCCTGATGCTGGTGCGGCTGGCGAGTTCGATGTTGCCACGTAGTCGATATCCCGCCACCGCATCGCGCATGATTGAAAACATCCAGCGCGCCAGATCATCGTTTGGTGCAGTAATTAGAAACAAGGCCCTGTGTTGCTTCGCCTGATTGGCAATATCTGCGAGCTGACTCTGGGCTGCTGCAGTGCGTTGTGAAAATTCCCGGTTATCCAGCGCGAAGAACAGGTCTCCAGAATTCATTTCCGCCTGTAGCACACGCCGGGTTTTGGCGATATCGGGGTGATACGCATCCACAAAGCGAGCTCGGCCCAACAAGATCTCGGCCTCATCGAATTGACCGCGACGACTGGATTCTTCCGACAGGGCCAGATAACGCAGCACAATATTCTGTAATCCTTCTAAGGCCAGTTCATTGTCCGAGTCGTAGGCCAATACGCGCATGAAGCGTGCGTGGGCATTGTCATCCACCGGCGTTAACAGGCGGTCGGCATCCAGCGCCTGCAAGCCTTCAAAAAGAAGATCTGCGATCAGTCGCCGTTGTTCCTCGCCCACAGCACCGGGTTCGACCCGCGCCGGTGTGAGGACCCGTATCGTCAGAGGCCGGTCGCGATCTGCTCCGCCACCACCAGACTGCGGCGGCTGGTCAACAGTCTGGCAGGCCTGTAGCAGTAAGGTGATGACGGTAACTGTGAATATGGCGCGAGGCATCGAAAATATGATTCAGTACAGTAACTCGGAAAATGGAAGGTATTCCAGACTATCCCCCATGGCAACAGAAGTATAGGCAGGAATGATGGCAAGGCCGTCGGCACCACTGAGGGAAGAACCGACACCGGAGCTTTGGTTGTTAAACGGCAGCAAGGATTGCTTGCTATCTTCACCGGCCTGAACCGTAACCCGGAGATACTCCTGCCTCTGTCCCGATTCGGGTCGGGCAAAGGCTGCCGGCAGGTAAAAACTCGCTGGCATCAGGCTGTCGCATCCCGACATTCGCAGCAGACAAGGCCGCACTATCAGCACAAAAGTGATGATCGCAGACACCGGATTGCCCGGCAAACCAAAGAACTGGGTGCCCCGCACCTTGCCAGCGGCTAGGGGTTTGCCCGGCTTGATGGCGAGCTTCCACAGGTCCAGTGACCCTTCGGCTTCTACCGCCGCCCTGACATGATCTTCCTCACCGACAGAGACGCCGCCGGTACTGATAATGCAATCTACCGATTTGGCCGCGGCGGCCAGTGCCTGTCGCGTGCTTTCAAAATCATCGCCAACCACACCAAGATCGACTATCTCGGCGTCGAAGGCCTGCAGCAGGGATGACAGGCTGTAGAAATTGGAATTATAAATTTGCCCAGGTTTTAGCTTGGTGCCGGGCTGCACCAATTCATCGCCAGTGGTCATCAATGCGATTCGCAATCTGCGGGTGAGCGTGACCTCCGCGATTCCCAGCGAAGCAATCAGGCCAATATCCTGGGATCGAAGCCTGTGCCCCGCCTCAAACAGGGTCGCTCCTGTCTTTATATCTTCACCGGCTCTGCGAAGATTTTCCCCGGGTTCAACTGACTGTAAAATTGTGACCCGTTCTCCACTCACACTGCAATTCTCTTGCATAACCACGGCGTCTGCACCATCGGGCATGGGTGCCCCGGTGAAGATGCGCGCCGCCTCTCCTGTGCGCAGAGGATCGCCGATCTGGCCCGCCGCGATGCGCTGGCCTACGCGTAGCGTAACTTCTGCGTCGGCTGTATCGAGCGCTCTCACCGCATAGCCATCCATCGCACTATTGTCGTGGGGCGGTACATCCATCGCCGCCTCGATCGCGGCGGCGAGGATGCGACCCCGTGCCCCCAGTATGGGAACTGTCTCTCGCTCTTCGATAGGTCTCAGGCTTGCCAACAATCTATCCAGAGCCTGGTCGATTGGCGTGAGTGCACTTTTAGGCTGCTGCGTCATGGTGAGATCCGTGGTCAAGCGGCGCTCGACTTCGCTGCAGAACCATCAGTTCCCGCCAGCGAAGCGGTGTCGGCTTTTGCCGGTAAAGAGCTTTTCCGACTCCCGTAGAGCGACTTGATTGTAGCCTGCAAATTGCCATGCCAGGATTTCGGTTTAATGCCGAAAGTGTCAAATATTTTCTTACTCGACAACGTGGAGTTTGGAATTTCTGGCAATCTCGCCTCCCTGTCGGTGATCACCAAACTATCCAGCGATTGATAAATATCTTCGTCGTGGTTCGCTGCATACTTGATAGTCTGCTCCGCAAACTCCGCTTCTTTCTTGGTTTCGAGACCGCTGTAGTGATAAGTACCCCAGACATTCGCCTCGCAATCCACCTGCTGAGAAACAGCGAGAATAGCGGCGGCGAGATCGCCGGTATAAGTCGGGCTAAAGCGCCTGCGGGCAAGCTCCAGCCGCCCCTCATTCTTTTTCACGCTGCTAATCCAGGATTTAATCAGGCCTTTCTTATGCGTTCCGAACAGCCAGCCAGAACGAATAATGATGTGAGCGTTATGCTCCTCCACTGCCTTCTCGCCTTCCAATGAATAGCGACCATAAACTCCCTGTGGATTAGTTCCATCATTCTCGTTGTAACCCAGCTTCTTCTCGCCATCAAACACATAGCTGTTGGACAAATGCACCATGGGAACATTGAGGTGATTGCAGATTTCGGCCAGTGTCGCCGGCAGCCTGGCGTTAATTTGCTGACATCGTTGCTCGGAGGATTCCGCCCGTTTCAGGGCACTGTGATTACCGGAGATGAAATCCGCCATATTGATCAATTGGCTCGGGGAATAGTCTGTCACCATCTTGGCGATTTCGACGGCGTTTTCCGGCAGGAAATGTTTGTCTGCGGGCGCCTGAAACCGAATCTTGCGTTGCCGCAAAATATCAATCAAACCCTTACCTGTGGGGCTGTTGGCTCCTACCAAGAATAGTTTCAAGAATGGTGTTAACCCAGAAATCTGTCGAATATGCCTTGAATTTCGAACAAAGCCGGCACGAAGTCAAGCAGAAGCTGGACTGTAGCCGATTTGAACGATTAAGCCTGAAATAATAAGAGCTTAGTGCAGCAGCGCAAGACGCTCAAAAAGGGATATCGTCGTCGAAATTATCGAAATTGGCTGGTGCGGCCTGTACCTGAGTGGCCGGCGCCGGCTTGGCACTGGCCTGATCCTGCCCAAATGGATTATCACCGGGGCTGGCGCCGGCGCTACCGCGGGAATCCAGCATCTGCATCTCGCTGGCCACGATCTCGGTGGTATAACGTTTCACCCCGTCCTGTTCCCAGGAACGCGTCTGTAATCGACCTTCAATATACAGCTTTGACCCTTTCTTCACATACTGTTCGACGATCTCGGCCAAGCGGTTGAAAAACACCACCCGATGCCACTCGGTTTTCTCTTTCTGTTCACCACTGGTTTTGTCCTTCCAGGAATCACTGGTGGCGAGGGAAACATTGGCAACCCCATTGCCATTTGGCATCACCCTGAACTCCGGATCATTACCCGCATTCCCTATAAGAATTACTTTATTCACACCTCGAGTTGCCACGTTTTTTCTCCCACTAAAACCAATTCATAATTTCACTAAGTCTATACCATGGACGCAAACATTAAAAATTTTACTCCAAATTAACCCCCCAAATACCTCAAATCTATGCCCTCAAGAACAGAGCTCCGACCTCGAAGGATATCTTCGATTTCTAGGGGCAGGTCGGGTGTAGTTGTTCGCGACTGACTAGCGCCCAGGGACGGAGCGCGGGACGGGCCAGGGATGGCCCACCGGAAGGAGCGAATAACTACACCCGACCTGCCCTGTCACCCAAACTGAAAGAAAAATCCTCAGAAATTGATTAAAGGGTTTTTGAGGTAGAGGAACGTTGCTGGTGGATGCGTAGAACGGGGCTTGGGGAGGGGTGTTATTTTATCGTTCCAGTGGGCCATCCCTGGACGTTTTGTACATGGATGTGCGGTATGCAGGTTTTGCAGGAGAAAAAACCTGCCCCGCGTTCCCATCCCTGGACGCTAGTCACGATAAAACAACACCCCTCCCCAATCCCCTGTCAAGCTCAGTGTTTTGTTCGAAGACCCTTCTTGCTGATTCTGAGTTTTATTCTGGGGCGTTTTCGAAATATTCGATGGCAGGGGTTTACTCGGGGGCTTGGAATTTTAGATAATGGGTGGTTTCGCCTTCTGCTTTGAGTTTGTCATGGATCATATTGTTGTACGGGGTGCGCGCACTCATAATCTTAAGAATATTAATATTGCTATCCCCCGCGACAAACTGGTAGTTATTACCGGGCTTTCTGGTTCTGGCAAATCTTCGTTGGCGTTTGATACGCTTTATGCCGAAGGTCAGCGTCGTTATGTGGAATCTCTGTCCACCTATGCGCGGCAGTTTCTCTCTATTATGGAGAAACCGGACATCGATCATATCGAGGGTCTGTCGCCGGCGATTTCTATTGAACAGAAATCCACTTCTCATAATCCTCGATCCACCGTGGGCACCATTACGGAGATCTATGATTATTTGCGGCTGATGTTTGCGCGGGTGGGCGAACCCCATTGCCCGGACCACAACATCAAGCTTGAAGCGCAGACCGTGAGCCAGATGGTGGACAAGGTGATGTCGCTGCCGGCGGACACGCGCATTATGGTGCTGGCGCCGATTATACGTGGACGCAAGGGCGAGCACTTACATGTGTTTAGTGAATTGCGTGGCGGTGGCTTTATCCGGGCCCGGGTCGATGGCCTGGTTTGTGAACTCGACTATCCGCCGGATCTGGAAAAAAACAAGAAGCATTCTATCGATGTGGTAATAGACCGTTTGAAGATCAAACCTGGTCTGGAGCAGCGTCTGGCGGAGAGTTTTGAGACCGCGATTCAGTTGGCGAGCGGGCTGGCGGTGGTCAGCGTGGTGCAAGAGCGGAAGAAAAGCAAAGACATCGTGTTTTCATCGCTTTTCGCCTGTCCCAAATGCGGTCACAGCATCTCCGAACTGGAACCCCGGCTGTTTTCATTCAATAACCCCGCGGGTGCCTGTTCCGGTTGTGACGGTCTGGGCGTGAAGCAATTTTTCGATGAGCAGCGCATCATCGTGGACAAATCCCTGGCCTTGTCCGAGGGCGCCATTCGGGGCTGGGATCGGCGTAATATCTATTATTTTCAGATGTTGACTTCGCTGGCTGCCCACTACGGCTTCAAGGTGGATACGGCGTTTAACAAGCTGCCCCGGAAATACCAGAATCTGGTGTTGCGGGGCAGCGGCAAGGAAGTTATCGATTTCCATTATGTCAATGACCGTGGTGACACCATCACTCGCAGTTATCCATTTGAAGGCATCTTGCCGAACATGGAGCGACGCTTTCGGGAAACTGAATCCAGTCATGTGCGTGAAGACCTGTCCAAGTATCTCAGTACGCAACCCTGCCCGGACTGTGGCGGCGCCCGTCTCCGGCGCGATGCCCGTCATGTGCTCATCAAGGGCCTGAACCTGCCGAGCATCACGGCCATGACCGTCGCCGAATCTGCGAACTATTTCGGCAAACTCAAACTGAGTGGCAAGCGTGCCAAGATCGCAGAAAAGATATTGAAGGAACTGCAGAGCAGACTGAATTTTCTGGTGGACGTGGGGTTAAATTATCTTACGCTGAATCGTAGTGCCGATACGCTGTCCGGCGGTGAGGCTCAGCGCATTCGGCTCGCCAGCCAGATTGGCGCCGGTCTGGTTGGGGTGATGTATATACTCGACGAGCCTTCAATCGGGCTGCACCAGAGGGACAATAAGCGCCTGCTCACCACCCTCTTCCATCTGCGGGATCTCGGCAACACCGTTATCGTGGTGGAACACGACGAAGAGGCAATTCGAAGCGCCGATCATATTATCGATATTGGCCCCGGCGCAGGCGTACATGGCGGTGAAATTGTCGCCCAGGGTTCGATCGACGACATTATCGGCGCCAAGGCCTCGCTCACCGGGAAATACCTGGCGGGCACGGAGAGTATTGCGATCCCTCTCTCTCGTGTTCGCTACGATGACAGCAAGGTCATAAAATTAAAAGGTGCCAGGGGCAACAACTTGCAGAACATTGACCTCAGCATCCCGGTCGGCCTGTTCACTTGCATAACCGGTGTTTCCGGGTCCGGCAAATCGACTCTCATCAACCAGACCCTCTACCCGATTACCGCGACCAGGCTCAATGGTGCCACCACCTTGACGCCTGCTGCCTTCGATGGTTTCGAAGGAATGGAGTTACTGGACAAGGTCGTCGATATTGACCAGAGCCCTATCGGGCGCACTCCGCGTTCGAATCCAGCGACCTATACGGGCATTTTTACGCCTGTGCGCGAGCTCTTCGCCGGCACCGTGGAATCCCGCACCCGGGGCTACAAACCGGGACGATTCAGTTTTAACGTCAAGGGGGGCCGCTGCGAAGCCTGCCAGGGCGATGGCGTGGTCAAGGTGGAAATGCATTTTCTGCCTGATGTCTACGTGACCTGTGATGTCTGCCGCAGCAAACGTTATAACCGGGAAACCCTGGAAGTTAAATACAAGGGCAAGAATATTTACGAAGTGCTGAACATGACCATCGAGGATGCCCGCGAATTTTTCGATGCGGTGCCGGTGATCGCCCGTAAGCTGCAGACCTTGATGGACGTGGGGCTGTCCTATGTGCGCCTGGGTCAGGCAGCGACCACACTGTCCGGTGGCGAGGCGCAGCGAGTAAAACTGTCCCGGGAATTGTCCAAGCGCGACACCGGTAAGACCCTCTATATTCTCGATGAACCAACCACTGGCCTGCACTTTCATGACATCAAACAACTGCTCGCGGTGCTGCACCACCTGCGTGACCATGGCAATACTATCGTCGTCATCGAGCATAACCTGGACGTGATTAAGACCGCCGACTGGATCGTGGACCTTGGACCGGAAGGAGGCGATGGTGGCGGCAAGATTATTGCCGAGGGCACCCCGGAACAAGTTGCGAAGATCAAGTCTTCCCATACCGGCAGGTACATTAAACGGGTATTAAGCTGATCGCGAGGCGAAGCTTGGCAATTTGTTTAAGACAACGGCACTGTATTCGCGTAGGTGTATAGGATAGGCTCCCGCTGCCGGGCTGCTGGTTGGCTTCGACAGTATACCGGGACGCATATTGGGAGATTTAATTTTGACGCGTTTATCAAGATATTTTAACGACTGCGCATTGTGTAGCAATTTTAAACTGATTACTGCAGTAGCTGGCTTACTCTGCCTATCAACGCCAATATCCGCCCAGAACATCGGTGCCGAGCCTCTCTACGGCACGGCAAGTCTTGCCGCCGGATTTATGCCCGATCCCCACGTCGTCGAACTCGCCGCCGGCGGAGCCGACAGTGTTGGTCATCTCGGTGATGACTGTGTCGGCTTCATCGCATCAGGGCAGCCTGATTATGATCTGAACTATGAGGCGGATTCCGCGCAGTTGGGCTTCTTCGTAGAGGCCACGATGGATACCACTCTGGTCATTAATGACCCCGCCGGCAATTGGCACTGCAATGACGACGCCGCGGCATTGGGTGCGACCAACCCTGGCATCCTGTTCGGCTCACCCCTTTCGGGTAACTACAATATCTGGGTAGGAAGTTATTCCGATGATGGGGTTGGTGACAGCGCGAAACTCGTCATCACCGAATGGGATGAAGACAGCTGGTCGAGTTTGAATCTCGATGGCAATGCCACTGCACTGGCAGATGTGTCGGGTTCAGCTGCGCCAGGTAGCGGTGTCGATTTTGGTGATGATGCCAGCACCTGGGCCAATGATGACGAGTGTGATGATCAGCGCTTCCAGGGCCGTGGTATGGCTTCCTCTTTCTCCGATGCAGACATGTTTCACGATGCCAGCGATTGTCGCAGGCTCTTCGACGCCGGCTCTATTCGCCTCATTAATGGCGCCAACCTGGTTGTAAGCAGTCGCATCGAACGCGGCAGACTTCGCAGTGGCGATTCAACCCGTGCCAATGACAGCTATAGCGATACCTTTACATTTATTGCAGACCGCGGCGATTCTGCAGTAATCGATCTGCGTTCCGGTGAGTTTGACACCTATCTCATTGTGCGGGCACCAGGCGGCGAGGAATTCACCAACGATGACTATGAATCCAGTTTCGATCGCTCCCTGCTGTCGCTAACACTAACCGAGACCGGCATCTATGAAGTCGTGGTTTCCAGTTACAACCCTGGCGAGACCGGTGGTTATACGGTGCAGATAGAAACCGATGCAGGCACGCCAGCGGATATAAACACCCAGATACAGGGAGAACTGGCGGACGGAGATGCGACCTTCGACAGCGGTGAGTTCAATGATAGTTACAGTTTCGAAGGCCGGCCCGGGCAACGGGTCACCCTCGACCTGCGCTCTGACGAGTTCGACACCTACCTGATATTACGCAGCCCCAATGGCGAATCCCTGGCCAATGATGATGCAGAAAATACTTCCCACAGCTCGATCGAAACCGAACTCACCGAGTTGGGTAGTTACGAGGTAATTGTCACTTCCTTCGTTGCCGCCGAGACCGGTGGCTATGTGTTGAACAGTCGCGATGGCGGTGCTGCAGCGGGTCAAACTGTGGCGAATCGTGATGTGATCAACCTCGGCATCGGTGACAGCATCCAAGCCAGTCTCACCACCAACGACAGTCGTTCCGATGACCGTAAATATGAAGACAGCTACGTGTTCAGTGCCGAGGCAGGCCAGTCCATTGCTGTGGAGATGACATCGACGGCGGTGGATACCTATCTGACGCTTATCACTCCCAGCGGGGAATCCATAGAGAATGATGATCACCAGGGCAGCACCGATCAATCCCTGGTCCAGCTCACGCTGCAGGAAAGTGGCCGCTACCGGGTGATCGCCTCTTCCTATGCCGAAGGCGAAACCGGCGCCTATGGGCTGTCGATCCAAAGCGGCGTTACTGGTGGTGCTGCCAGCGCAACCGTCGCCACGACCAGCAGCCAGATCTATGGCATTTTCGCCGGCATTGCCGACTATCCAGGCGAAGGCAATGACCTTTCTCTTACCGACCAGGATGCCCGCCGGGCTCGCGACGCACTGATCGAAGGCGCCGGCATGAATCCGGATAATGCCTATACCTTGATCGATAGCGATGCCACCCGGCAAAACTTCCAGCAGGCCCTGAATGCGATTGGCAGGACTATCGATGGGGATGACACCCTGGTCATCTTCTTTTCCGGCCACGGCAATCGCGTACCCCGCGCCGGCGGTCCGGACAGCGCCGATCCGGACGGCATGGATGAAACCATGGAACTCTATGACGGGGCGCTGCTGGATGATGAACTCGCCGACATGCTGGACAATATCGATGCCGGCAAGATTTTACTGGTGATGGATTCCTGCTTCAGCGGCGGCTTCTCAAAGGACATCATCTCTAAGCCGGGACGCATGGGTCTGTTTTCCTCAGAAGAAGACGTCACATCCCAGGTCGCCTTCAAGTTTCAGGCCGGTGGCTACCTGTCGGTGTTTTTCGATGAGGCAATTCGTGGTGGTTATGCCGATCGCGATAATAACGGCGAACTCACTGCCATCGAACTGAGTCAGTATCTCCACGATCGCTATCGCGCCGACGTAAAGTCGTTTGGGCAATCAGACTACGTCAGGACTTCCGGGGTACAGTCAACCTACCAGCACCTGGTCGTGGACCGTGGTGGTATCGGTCCCTACAGCGTGTTGTTTACCCAAAATTAGTACCCTACGCTATCGCCTCCACGATTTTCCAAGACATGCAGGATCTAGGGGCGACAATCTTCATATTCATATAGGAAGTCTGGAACAAATTTACTAGTTCAATTAGGCAGCTAGCGGCAATAATTGATGCTCGTAGGTCAGAGATGGAACAAGGATCCCTGCCTTGTTAGTTCGGTGGGGCAGCGATTGACAACACCTTGAAGACTGGGAAGTCGACTACCGCGGCGTCGCCTGGGTTCTGTGCCAGGGCGCTTTGCAGGTAGGAATCGAAGAAATTCCAGTAGGCGAGGCCATCGTCGGACTGGGCTTCTAGTAGATAGAAGATCAGATTGGCCAGGCGATTATCCAGTGCCACATAGTAATCCCCGGCGCTGAATTGCTGGCTAGCCGATCGATACTGTCCCTGCAACAGGGTGTTGCGATGCTGGTTTTGCACGAAGGCTTGGGTTTCGATCCCGGTGACGCTAAAGACCTCTCCTTCGAACCGGGTATCCTGCTCCAGGACGGCGACGTCGATGCCGTGCTCAGTTAGTGTCTCCGCCACCTGGCTTAGCTCGGCTGGAAACACGTAGGCAGTGGGTACTGTGGCGCGCTTTGTCGCTTCGAAGCGATTGTAGTTAAGCACCCCGGCTATGGTTACGATTTCCGAACTCCTGGCAAACTCAGTATCGCCGGTGGGGGTGGTGTAGGGAATGTACTTGTAACTTAACAGGCCCAGCGGCTCCTCTAACGGCGCCATCTCGAACTGTATGCCATTTTCTATGGCGCCGGTTTGCTGTTGCAATCGGCTTGCGGTGCGTACATCTGCTTGCGCATTGATGCGTTGCATCTCGCGCCCATGGGTATTGGTGTACTCCAGTATTTCTTCGACAAAAACGTTGGCTGCGTGCACCCGCTTGTAAAAACGATCATGGGCAAAAGTCTCGGCCAGAATCGCCATGCGATTGCGCAGCCCCATGTTGTTGGTCAGATAACGAGGCGCATGATGATAGGTGCGCAGTTCCTTCGGCGGCCAATCGCGATAATCGAAGCCGCCGTACCAGCCAAAATCCAGGTTAAACTTTTCTTTAACCGACTGCGCGATAGCGGGCAACATGACATCCGCCGTATACGCCGACGTCGCCCCGTCACCGGCGGTGTGATAGGACGGCGCATAGGTCAGGGAGTAGCCATGCCAGGTGCCATTGGTGGTGTGTAGATCCACCAGCAATGCCGGGTCCCAGCGCTGGATGACATTCAGGTACAGGGCCCGAGTCTCCGCTGTTTCCACCGCCATGCCGTCTCGATTAAGATCATAGCCGTGGGCCTGGCGCTCACCGGCCATGAGGGGACTCAATTCCTGGGACGGCCTCGCATCGGATGACATATTGTCGTTGCCATCGGCGTTATAAATTGGCACAAACACCAAAATCTGGTCGTCCAACAGATGTTGCTTGTCACCAAAAAGGATGTCTCTCATGATGATGAGCGAGGCTTCCTTCCCCTCCACCTCGCCACCATGAATATTGCCCTGAATGTAAATCACCGGCTTACCGGATGCCCTCGCCTGTGCCGGCGTGGCGATTGGCGGTCTGGCCAGCACCAGCAGTGGGACATCCTTGCCATCTTCGGTGAGCAGTAAGGTCTCCCTGTGAATTAAATCAGAACTCTGCCGCAGGGCATCCACGACCGCCACGACTTCGGCGAAGGTCGACGTGCGTTGGTAATTTGTGAGCTCCGGAACGGTCATCATTGCCGCCGGAAAAGACACCGTTTCGTCCGCCCCGTATGACGGCGATAGCAATGCAAGAACGAGAAAAATTACCGACACTTCTTTCATCATTTGTATCCTCAACGGGTGACTATTAACGGGCAAAATCGGGCCCGTCGGCTGCTGGCAAAGTAAGCGCTGGGGCTAAGGATAACAAATCGGCGTCAGCCTGCTGCAGTGGCAGAATTACTGCAAAATATGAGTCTGCACCACCGCGCTTCCGAAATATTGTAACAGCGTGTGACTTTTCGCGGAACAATGTTCCGAAGGCTTGCCCTACGTGGCTATAGACCACAGCTTCTATCCCAGATCGGTTGCTTTTCGGGTCAAATAAATATAGCCTCGGTCGTAGTTAACTATGTGTGAAAACCGCATGCAATCGAAACGATCTGCGTGCATCCCCAAAACAAAAAACGGAGCTACGTCAGTGAACCCCAAAACTACCCGCAGACGTTTTATCAAGGGGGTAATCTTCTCCGGCGCCGCCGCTACCACCGGCACTGGAATTTACCTGGCTGCAAATGCCCAATCAGGACAATCTGCCGCCGAACGCTTGATAACTCTTAACATCAACGGTCGCAGCAGACCCGTCGATGTACTCCCGCAGGAGACCCTCGCCTACACCCTCCGCTACAAGCTCGATTTAACCGGAACCAAGATCGGTTGTAATCGCGGCGAATGCGGTGCCTGCACCGTGTTGATCGATGGTGTGCCGAATTATTCCTGCTCCGTACTCAGCCACAATGTCAAAGACAAGGCTGTTATCTCCATCGAAGGAGTGAAGGCCGCGGACGGTACATTGCATGCGGTACAACAAGCTTTCGTAACCGAGAATGCACCCCAGTGCGGTTTTTGTACGCCTGGTCAGGTAATGTCAGCAGTCGCACTGTTGAACAACAACCCCAGACCGAGCCGGGATGAAGCACGCATGGCCCTGTCTGGCAATCTTTGTCGCTGCGGCGCTTATGAACATTATATCAACGGCGTGATGCGCGCCTCGGGGCAATTAGCATGACTACTCATATAGGTGTCGACTTCATCCCACCAGATGTGCCTGGAAAGGTCACTGGCGAAATCAAGTATGCCGAAGACTATAAACGAGAAGGTATGGTTTTCGCCCGCTTGCTGACCAGCCCCTTGCCTAGTGGCCGGGTTATCAACATCGATGCTACAGAGGCACTACGAATGGATGGCGTGGTAGGTGTCTTCACCGCCGATGATCTGCCCCCATCTGCGCCTCCAGGCAACCCTTCACTGGCATCCAATTACGTAACCTATGTGGGCCAGCCAATTTTGGCGGTTGCTGCGGTTACCGAGGAAATCGCCGAATCGGCGATCGACAGAATCAAGATCGACTTCGAACGTAGGGATTTTGTGGTCGATCCGCTGGAGAGCCTGACTCCCGGTGGCAGCAACGCCTACCCCGAAGGCAACGTGCTGGTTCGAACCCGAGAGGAAGGACCGGAAGGCACGCCCATCATTGGCGCCGAGATCAAGGACATCAAATGGCCACAGTCGGCGATCGATGCGATTCGCGCTGGCAAGGAACCCGTTGGCGGCGAATTCACCACCGAATGGAATTTCGGCGATCTCGAGGCGGGCTTTGCCGAAGCCGTGGCTATCATCGAAGAGCCCTTCGTTACCATCGGCTACCCGCACCACTCGCTGGAAGCCAGAACTTCCATGGCCTACTGGGAAAATGGCAAATGTTATTTCCACGGTTCCTCCCAGAGCCAGAGCGCCAACAACAATGGCCTGGCGCGGATGCTGAATATTGACCCGGCAGACTTAGTATTCATCAACGAGGCAACTGGCGGCGGTTTCGGCTCCAAGATTGGACCCTATCCGGTGATGGCCATATCCGGCAATTTCTCCCGGGTATTGAATCGCCCGGTGCAGCTTCGCATTACCCGTGAGCAGGAGTTTTATATCGGTTCCGCCCGCTCCGGCATACAAGGCTGGATCAAGATCGGCGTCAAGGCGGACGGCAAGGTCTGTGCGGTTGACCTCGCAATCGTCAACGATGGCGGCGCCACTGGCGGCGGCAGCGGAAACTCCTCGGCGCAACATGTCACCGTGGCCTATCAGCCCGGTGCCATGCGTTACCGCGGTATTTCAGTTTATACCAATACCACACCACGGGGCGCCCAGCGCGGGCCGGGCCAGAATGAAATGGCTACCGTGTTAGCCCCGATCACCGACAAGGCAGCTAGAGCGGTTAACATGGACCGTATTGCATTTCGCCGCGTCAATGTTATCGACAGTGATGGTCGCCAGGGTGGCGGTCAGGGTCCGGTTACCAGCGCCTTCGTACGCGAAGCCCTGGATCAGGGTCGACGTCTGTTTGGCTGGGACGACAAGATCAGCCAACCGAAGAAAAATGGCAGTAAAGTACGGGGTATTGGCGTTGGCATCGGCTATCACGGCGCCGGTGGTCGCGGTTATGACGGCCTGGTGAGAATCGGCACCGACGGCAAGCTTTACATCCATAGTGGTGTGGGCAACCTGGGTACCTACTCCTACGCCGGTACCTGCCGGGCGGCTGCCGAAGCATTGCAGATACCCTGGGACAGATGCGAGATTCTCCACGGCAGAACCGACCGGCACCTGCCCCACAGCTCCGGTCAGGGTGGTTCCAATACCATCTTTACCCACACGCGAACGAACTGGGTGGCGGCACAGGACGCCATCACCAAGCTCAAGGAAATCGCGGCGAATGATCTCGGTGGCAACGCAGATGATTATGAAATCGGAGACGAGAGGGTTTTCCTCAGCGCCGATTCGAGCCAGGGCTTGAGCTATGCACAGGCCGCGAGCCGCGCCATCGAATTGGGTGGTAAGTATAGTGGTCTGGAGTATCCGGATGACATCAATCCAATTACCCAGCGCGCGGTGCAAGGCCTGGCCGGCACTGGTCTGATCGGTGTCGCTAAAGACACGATTCCAGGACAGGGTCAACCGCCTGGTATTCAAGTCGGCTTCTGTGAAATCGAAATGGATACGGACACCGGCAAGTTTGAGATACTGGACTATGCGATGGTAGCTGACTGTGGCACCGTGGTGCACCCGAAAAACTTCGACAACGCCATGCGTGGCGGAGCAGTCTGGGGTGTGGGATTAGCCACTCTGGAAAGACATGTGTACGATCCTCAAAATGGATTGCCGGCCAATACCGGCCTGTATCAAAGCAAACCGCCGACGAATATGGATGTCAATGTTAATACCAAGATAGCGGCAACAAATATCCCCGATCCTCAGAATCCTACTGGAGGAAGAGGCATCGGCGAACCCACCCAGGGCGCTTCAGCAGCAGCCCTGGCCAGCGCCATATCCGATGCATTGGATGGTCACCTGTTTAACACGGCGCCCACCACCACGGATATGATCATCGATCACTTGGCCGGCAACGAATACAGCACCAAGTCCCTTAAAACCAATACTTTCTGAGGTTACTATGCCATCACATGACGTAATGCCAAATATGGAACTGTACCAACCGGTACAGGTTGAAGACGCGCTTGCGATTGCTGACCGACTCGCAGAAAGAGGCTGGTTGGTCGGCGGCGGACAGGACACTTACGGTTGGCTCAAGGACCGGGCGAAAACTGCCGATGCCTTGATCGATCTCAGTGCCATCGAGTCCCTGCGCGGCGTTCGTGAAATCGATGACGGCATCGAAATCGGTGCCCTGACGACGATAACGGAAGTGGCTACCAACCCGCTGATCCGGCAAAGCTATTCGCTGTTAGCCGATGCCGCTGGGGTCGTCGCCAGCCCGCAAATTCGTAACATCGGCACCCTGGGCGGCAATGTATCCCAGGATGTGCGCTGCTGGTACTATCGGCGCGGACTGTCCTGCTATCGTGCCGGTGGCAACCTCTGTTACGCCGACACACCCCAGGGCATGAACCGTGAACATGCTTTATTCGATACCAGCCGCTGTGTCGCAGCGAGCGCATCGGATACGGCACCGGCGCTGGTGGCGCTGGATGCCTCCATGGTGATCAGAAGCCTTAATGGTGAGAGAGTCGTGGCGGCGGAGGACTATTTCGTCGGGCCGGCAATCGACATCCTGCACACCACAGTACTGCGCCCAGGTGAGATACTCACTGCTGTGAGAATTCCATCAAGCTGGGCTAACGCCTCTTTCTATTTTGAGAAAGTAGCCGATCGCAATGTCTGGGACTTTTCCCTGGTTAGTATCGCGGCTGCCTTCAAGGTCAGCGGCGGCACCATAGAAGATTCTCGAATAGTTTGCGGTGCAGTTCAAACCACACCTCGGCGCGTAACCAGCGCGGAAGATGCAATAAGGGGTCAGGCCAGAAATGCCGCCACCGCCGAGTCCGCTGCGGCGGTCTCAACCAATGGCGCACGTGCGTTGGCACACAACGGCTTTAAGATTCCGCTGATGCAAAACCTGGTGAGAAGAGCCATCAGCGCGTAAGGAGCCATCAGCGCATAGAAAGCCTTCAGCGCACAGCGCAGAAACAGATAAGTCCTACGCAAAGGGAATGGTGAAATTAATAGTTCACCATTCCCTTTTCCACGCCTGCTTGCTACGGCTCGCGTCGTGTTCTGGTTAGCTGTTTCAGACCAACATAGCTACTAAAAAAAGTAGTTTCCAATTACGTAGGACGCAGCGATGATGATCGGTCCTTTTTCGGGAATGTAACTGCAGTATCAGTCGATTTGCCCCAGACGATGGGAGCTTATCTTATAAACTGCGTCGAACCAGACCGGGTCATCATTCAAATTCGGAATTAGGTAAAATTCATCGCCGCCGGCTGACACAAACTCTTTTCTGTATTCGATGCCAATTTCATGAATCGTTTCCAGACAATCGGAAACAAACGAAGGTGTCGCGATCGCAACCTTTTTGATGCCTTTTTTTGCCAGTTCCGCAATGTGTTCATCTAGATAGGGTTGAATCCAGGCCTCACGCCCGAAACGAGACTGAAAAGCAATAGAGTAGCGATCTTCTTCCCAGCCCAGTGCCTCGATCAGGGATTTGGTGGTGGCAATACACTGGGCCCGGTAACAGTAACGATTCTCCTGCGTTATCTGTTCGCAGCAATCTCCAAAACTGCAGTAGTCTCCCGCATCCGCTTTAAGAATGTTTTGCTGCGGTAGTCCATGGTAGCTAAATACCACATGGTCGACCTCCACCTCGGCAACATGACCTCTGATCAAAATCGTCCAGGCGCGTATGAATGCTGGCTCCGAAAATAAGTCGTCGACGAAGTGCAGTGTTGGTAGTCGCTGCCAATGCGTAGCAGCCGTCTTGACGGCGTGAAAGACAGACGCCGTGGTGGCAGTGGAATATTGCGGAAACATAGGCAGCACCAAAATATCTGTCACCCCACGGCGCTCCAACTCAGCCATGGCCTGACCGATAAATGGTTCACTGTAGGCCATGCCGTTAACTACCAATACGTCTTCGTCCGCCGTATTAAACGCCAGCTGCAGGCTCGCCTGCAATTTGTCGGCATAGACTTTCAGGGGAGAGCCGTCAGCGGTCCAGATTGAGGCATATTTTTTTGCCGTCTTCGGTGCTCTGAACGGCAAGATGATCAGATTGCGCAGCAGCCATCGCCCCAGTGGGTTCATATCGAACACAAAGGGATCCGCAAAGAAATACCTATAGAACTCACGTAAGCCCTTCGCGGTAGGCTCTGCCGGTGTACCGAGGTTGAGTAAGAGGACTGCTTTGGCCATCGATTACTGCTTTAAAGAAGAGTGAGTTGGGAAAAGATGGTTCACGGCGTGTTCGCTATCTGATTGACCGCGGCGATATCCAGTGCCTTCACGAAATAAACCATGAACCTGGCCATACGCTCCATGCCGGGTACCGAGATTACCTCGAGTACCTCACCGCTGGTGTGATACAGAGGCGGCGCCTGCATGGTGGTGACAATTGGTACACCGGCACTGCGATAGCCACCACCTTCGCCGCTCGCCATGGTAGACGCACTGGAAACGAAATTGGTGCCGTAACGCGCGACACCCTCGGTGAACAGTTCTTGCAGAAATGGCGAGCGATTGCTTATCCCGGCCACGATAGGTGCCTCCCCCGAGTCGGCAGTGAATTCCCGGTAGCCATCATCGAAAGAAAATCTGGCCGGCGTGATATTCCGTTGCGCAACGTGCTCGAGATTGAATATCAATAAGGCGTTTTCAAAAATATTCGGATTCATGCGCACTGCATTGCGAGGGCCATTCAAGCCGGAGCTATGGTGGCCCGCACTGACGACCAGTACTAATGTCCGCCGCAGCTGATTTTGCGGCTTGGCGAAATGCCTGCCCAGCGCCAGTAACACCGCCAGGCCATCGCCGTTATCGCCGGCGCCGTCGAACCAGGCATCGGCATGGGCATTGATCACCAGGGTTTCGCTGCTGCTAGACCCGGGCAATACCGCAATGGCATTGGTGGCGCTCAGATTGCTATGGGTTCTTGATTGCAGGCTTAGGCGCATCTGTAATTGATCAAAATTTCCCGCCGTTGCCGCCGCGTTCATGACTTGCTGCAGGAACCAGCTGTCGCGGCCACCGAGATTAAAACAGGGCCCGCCGCAATTGCTAAAATCTCTAACCCTCTCGTTACCCGGTTGCTCAACCAGGTTAATGACCGCCACTGCCCCCCGTTGTATCAAATCCTGAGCGTTGGCAACCGCCCTGCTGCGCTCGAAAACCAGATGGGCCTGGGGCGTTACCTGTTGTAGCGCGATCTTGCCTCGCACATCGATGTGCATTAGCTCGGCTGGACTGCCTCTGCCAACATAGACGATGGGTGCTGTTAGCTGACCCCCAGGGATCTCCGATGGTGCCAGGGCCATAGCGGTCTCCAGCACGACGTCGGCACTATCAGTTCCAAAAGCGGCGTTAGCCAGTAACCGCAGCTCCCAACGCTCCGGTAGCCACAGGGATGAACCTTGTTGCTGGTCGAAATGTTGCAGTCGCACATCCTCGATGCCGGCAGCGCGAAGCTGCTCCGCTCCCCAGCGCACCACGCCCTCCCCCGAAGCGAAGCCGCTGACACGACCCCATAATTGATCACCACCTAATTCCTGGGTCAGCCTGCTTTGTCTGGAGAAATTGACGATTTGCCGCAAGTCATCAGCCAGGCGCGCGCCTGCCAATTCGTCATAGGACTCTTCTCCTGGGGGCACTACCGCCGGTGCCGGACCACGATCCCCTATCGCCGCCGGGGAGACGTGGGGGGTAAATGGCGGGGGTAGGCTAATGCCAAACCAGACCTGTTCATCAGGGACAGATTGTCCATGACCTGGCAGCGGCAGCAGACACAATAGCAACAGCGCTGCGCTGCGGCTTGGGCAATTGATTGGTTTAATGATCATGATAGGGATGGTAAGACGAAATCACGGGCCGCTGCCAGTACCATCGGTCATTCTGTGAGATATCATGCAAATAATTGAGCACAAATCGTAATTGTCTAGACCCTACGACTGCTGCAGACAGCCTGCGCAATCTATCGGCAACTAATTCTGAACGAGTCATCCAGGTCCAGAGGCAAAACCAGGGTAGCAAAACCTCTGCTATTAGCATCTTCACACATACTGTTGCGTTGATTGTCATCATCGACAAAGCTGTCGGCATATTCCGCGTTGAATACCGGCTTAGCTGCGTCAATAAATGGCTGCAAGGTTTCACATTCATCAAATTCGTGACACTGTTCATTTACCATAAAGTCGAAGTAATCCACCAACTCAGGCACCTGGTCAAGATCATTTTTTAGTCCGACCGACAATCCCCTGGCATGTGCCTCATTGGCGATGAAGCGATTAAATGCCAGCTGCGCGTCTGCATCCAGGTCGAATCCGGAAGCGTTGACATAGCGGTCGACATTATCTGGCTCCACGCCGTCGCAGCCTTTGTTTTTGGCGACATCCAGCCGAGAAAGCACCATCTCCCGTGCGTTATTTGAAGCTATGTCCAGCCAGCGTTCGTCGGGGAAACCATCCAGGGGCTCGCCGAGAATCGCTGCCGAGAATTGCCCAGCATCATCCCGGAAGTCCTCGTAGGAGCCAGCGGAGAAGTAACAGATTACCTTCTTGTCCTGGGATTGCAGTTCCTGAATGGTCGTAATCGGCACATCGAACAAATCAATATCGTACAGCTCGACATCATAGGAGGTATTCACTTCTCCGAGTAGCTGCCATTGCCAACTATCCTCGAGTCCAGGACGGTACCAGTCACCTTCGGTAATCGCGTCAATTTCCGGGTCGAATTCGGTGGTTTCTATGAAAAAAGTTTCGATGTTGGAAATGGCGCTTTCGCCGCCACCCACCAGTGTTGCGATGGCAACGTAAAAAGCCGATTGGACGGGGAGAATTCCAGACAGGCTGGGAGTTAAACCCAGAACCAGGCTCTCGATAACTTCTGCATCCGGAAAGGGAGCATAATAGAGTCGATATGCCTCAGCGTCTGCAACCTCGCTCCAGGTGATGGAAACTAACTCGCCGTATACAGAGATGTTAAGTTGGGGCGGCTCGATAACTTGGGCCTGCAATTGATAGGCTGGCAGTAGCGCAGCCAGAATACAGCCAACGATTTGTCCCAAGCGACCGAAGCCAGCGCTAGTCACTTTCGAGTGATAGCTATCCCATTGCTGGTCCCGATTGGATTGGGATTGAATTCGACTCTTACAAAGCTTGCGATGCAACATGATCGGGGGCAGTTAATTAATAATGTATATGTAGGAGCAAGTTATCAGAGTACGTAGAATCTACGAAATTCCATGTAGTAAAATCGATATAGACAGCCAGTAATCTAGCACAAGAGCAAACATTGTTCATGAAATCGACCACCGCCAACCTCCCCGATTGCGTACTTCTGGAACGCCAACTTAAGCAAATACATGACAGCGAAGCGGATTTTAATATTCAGTAACTAACTTCAAAACGATCCCATTAGAAAAATCACCCACAAAAATTCTAGCGATCCCCCAAGGCCCTGATAAACAGTGCCCTGCAGGGAATTTGGGTAAGTTCGTAACAAAAACAGCCGAAATGTGCTGCATTCACCCGAAAACTGCGTAAACTATGGTCTTCAGCTGCTTATCTTTTCCACCTAAAAATTCGTAAATGAGGAGTATTGTTTCGTGAAAAACACTATTCGATTGGCTTTGTTTGCTCTGATCGCCACCTTCGCCACCGCTATTAACGCAGGCGAACGCGTTGGTGACTTCGCACTGATTGATCATCTGGGCGCCTTCCACAGCATGACTTGGTACGACGACCATGAAGCTATTGTGATCCTGCCACAGGCTAACGGAGCCACCGATCAAACTGCTCTCGAAGACCTCATTTCCCTGCAAGCGAAATACGAGGAACAAGGCGTAGTCTTCTTCCTGATGAACCCCGGTCTGCAGGACGATCGTGAAGCAGTTCAACAGGAAGCCAAGGCCGCAGGAATTGCGTTGCCCATCCTCATGGATGATGCCCAGTTGGTCACGGAGATGTTGGGCATCACGAAAATGGACGAAGCCGTCGTCTACGACCCAGCTTCCTTCGAAGTCCTGTATCGTGGTCCGGTCCAGGATCAGATGGAGCAGGTGCTGCAACAGGTTCTCGACGGAGACAGAGTTGAGCTAGTCAGCGTTGCTGCCTCAGGCTGCGCAATCGAGTTTGCCACTGCCGCCGCCCATGTCAATCTCTCTTACGAGAATGATATCGCGCCAATCATCGCGGAAAACTGCGCCAATTGTCACCGTGAAGGAGGCATCGCGCCTTTCGCCATGGACAGCAACCTGGCGGTTCAGGGTTGGTCACCGATGATTCGTGAAGTGGTTATGACCAAACGCATGCCCCCGGGTCAGGTCGACAATAAAGTCGGCTACAAGATGAAAAACGAAATGAACCTCAGCGATCTGGAGATGCAGAAGCTGGTTCGCTGGGTCAACG
>CAJXIY010000041.1 GCA_913054495.1 uncultured Gammaproteobacteria bacterium
ATGTGTCTCTTAAACTAGGAGGTGGTTAGTCCAAAATGGTTTGACGACGTACATGCGCCCATTGGATTCGTCTACCTGATTTTCGTTTCACTCATGCAAAATGTGCAGTATCTGTTAAGTAATACCATCGAGGAAAAATCCAATCGAATTATCGAGGTTTTACTGGCCTCGGTGACCGCCGGTGAATTGATGATGGGCAAGCTGCTGGGTATTGGCATGTCCGGGCTGACGACGATTGGGGCCTGGCTGTTGTCGTTCTACCTGTTCATCAGCCTGTACGACAGCTCTCAGACTGAATTTATTTCTCAGATGCTGGAGGTTGTGCTCGGATCCGAACTGATTCCCTGGTTCATTTTCTACTACTTCACGGGTTACGCTCTGTATTCCGGTGTATTCCTCGCCATCGGCAGCCTGTGTAATACGCTGAAAGAGGCCCAGGCGATGATGATGCCGATGATCCTTATTCAGATTGTCCCCATCGCAATGATGGCCTTCGTAGTGCTCGACCCCAATAATTCTATCGTCCGGGCGATGTCCTGGTTTCCTCTGTTTACGCCCTATCTGATGATGAATCGTGCGGCGGCCAACCCGCCACTGGTCGATGTCATCGGAACCACCATTGTGCTGCTGGCGAGCATCGCGCTGGTGTTGTGGTTATCGGGAAAGGTATTCAAACTGGGCGTTCCGCGTACCGGCCAGCCACCAAAAATTCTCGAGCTATGGCGCTTGCTGCGCAGCAAAGCCTAGCAGACTGTTGAAAAACTATTTGCTAGAGCGCCGCTAGTTCTGTTCGCCTTGATCTAACGAGGCACTGCCTCGATTTCCCGCGGGGATGGCGACACCACAATGTACGCATCGACGGCTAATCAGATTCAGCAAGATGGACTTGACGAAAAACTGCTGGCGACAGCGGGGACAACGACGCAGGGACATATCGAGCGCGAATCCTGCAGACAGGGCTATGTAGACGAACATGAACGTGTCTATGCCGCGCCCATTTCCCAGCAGGATCCAGATTCCGATGATGTAGACCGGCAATGTCCAACAGCAAACCAGCAGGCGAATTCGTGCCCTGCCGATTTTTTTCAAAATCACCTGCTGTTGCAATTGCAGTTCTGCCGCCTTTGCCGTCGCCGGGGACTCATTCCCGGATGGGTCTGAAGCTTGGTTCATGGCTGTAACTGTGGCATGGCAAGGTGTGACAATCAATGCAATAGTACTGACACGGCACTGCGGCCCTGGCTGATGCCGATAATCAAAAGAACGGCAGCCAACAAGCGATTAACTAATTGGGCGCTCGCCTGCAAATGTGTCCTCAGATATTCGCTGACGATAACAAAACCAGTAAGCGCCAGCAGCTTGCCGACAAAAACTCCCGCCAGGAAGCTCAGCAAATAAATACCTACATACTCGAAGACAAAGTATTGGCTTATTGCAGCCAGGGCAAAAATCCAGAATGGTATCGCCTGGGGATTGAGGGCAGCTATCAGCAAACCCTGGCCGAAGAATGAACGCGGACCGGCTCCCCGGTCCTGCAATACTGGACTGGATTTCGCGGTAAAGACAAATACTGCCAGAGCAATGAAGACCAGTGCGATTAACCCCGAGAATGTCGCATTGGTTTCCAGGAAGGTGCTGATCACCAGACCGAAAACGATCGCCACCAGTGCTTCCAGGATCTCCACCAGCGATGCCGCCAGCGCCACCTGGGACCCTCGCCTGCGATCATAGTCGACGGTGGTTTTCACAACGGTCAGATTAATGGGGCCAAAGGGTAGGGTGCCAATGAAGCAGACGATGGCGCCCACGAGAAAGTAGGACAGCGGATTGGCCATCGCTACTGGTAGCCCTTCGCCTGCAGCTTGAACAGTGTGGCGTATTGTCCATCCAGGTGTAAGAGTTCCGTATGGCTGCCTCGCTCCAATATCTCACCCTGCTCCAGCACAACAATGTAATCGGCCCGGCGCACCGTAGAGAAGCGGTGCGAAATAATAATCGAAATTTTGTTAGCGGTAAGGTCCCGGAAGTGTTCGAAGATTTCTGCTTCCGCTTTCGCATCGATCGCTGCCGTCGGTTCGTCGAGTATCAGGATGTCGGCCTGGTTGCGCATGAAGGCGCGAGACAGGGCTATTTTCTGCCACTGGCCGCCGGACAGTTCCTTCCCGTCTTTAAACCAGGTGCCGAGCTGGGTTTTGTAACCGGCAGGAAGATCTCTAATAAAGACATCCGCCATACCTTTCCTGGCGGCGTCTGCAACGTGATCGTCCTGATGAATATTCTTGACATCGCCGATACCAATATTTTCTCCGACGACCAGTTGATAGCGAGAGAAATCCTGAAATATCACACCAATCTTCTGGCGCAGAGTGCCAATATCCCAGCCGCTTAATTCCAGGCCCTCCAGGAAGATTTTTCCCTCGGTAGGGACATAGAGCCGAGTGAGTAATTTTATCAGTGTAGTTTTACCGCTGCCGTTCTCCCCGACTATGGCCAGGCTCTCGCCGGGACGGATATGAAGATTGATATTATGCAAAGCCGGATTTTCGCTACCGGGATAATTGAAACTGACATTTTCAAACAGAATGCCGGCCCCAGAGTCCGGTCCCTTGATCTTGCTGCCGGTTTGCTCTGGCACCTTATGTGAAAGATATTCACTCAGATTGGATAGATACAAATTGTCTTCATACATACCATTGACAGCAGTGAGGCTGCTGGTTACTGCGTTCTGGCCTAGCCGAAACTGGGCGATATACATGGTCATCTGGCCGATAGTGATGGTTCCTGCGATGGCAGCGAAACCTACCCAGCCGTAGGCGAAGTAGAACGCCGCACTCGCCAATAGCCCGAGTACATAGCCCCAGAATCCGCGCCTGAGCACCAGGCTCTTATCTTCCCTGTAGATGTTTTTAAATATATCGACGTAGCGCTGCACAAACAGTTTGCCCAACTGCAGGAGTTTGACTTCTTTGACTCCGTCCTCACGGGTGAGCACCATTTCCAGGTAGATTTGCAAGCGACGCTCAGCCGATCGACGCCGATGAATTCGAAACGCCTCGCCAGAAAATCTTGCTTCTGCCAGAAACGCCGGCACCCCGGCCAGTCCTAAAAGCAAGACCGCATAGGGAGAAAATTGATATAACCAGATACCGATTGTTACGAGCAGGATGCTGTCCCGGAACAGATCGAACGTTTTTATTACCAGGCTCAACGGTCTGCTGGAAGCTTCCCGTCTGGCTCGCACCAGTTTGTCGTAGAACTCCGAATCTTCGAAATGGGCGAGTTCGAGGGTTAATGCCTTTTCCAGGATCATGACATTGATCTTGTTACCTAGAAGCACTCTCAAAATGGATTGGCAGACCGTGCTAATTCTCTGTGCGGCAGTCATGAGTACGACCAGGCCCGCTTCCAGAAATACGTAATAAAGTGCTTCGCTGCGCATTTGCTGTGCGCTGTTGCCAGTTTCCTGAAACGCAGAGGCGACCGCATCTACGAACAGGCCGCCGATTGAGGCAATCGCTGCGGGCAGAATACCGGACACCAGGGTCGTTAAGGCCATGACCACTGTCAGCGCGGCACTGGTATCCCAGACCAGGCCGATAGCGATGCCACTGTATTGGAACACCGATATGAACTTGCTTACCGGATTCGATGATGTCTGCTTAACCAAGCTGTTCTCGGGAGATTCTTGGGGGTCTGATTGAAGCGCTACTTTGGTAGCAAAAAAACAGGGGCTTCGATAGAACCGAGCCCCTGCTTTCGTACCCTGATCTGTTCATTCCTGTCGCGTCAGGACATTTTATGGCGGCTATAGCTTGAGCAGTTTTAAGACGATGCGATCGGTATTTCTGCCTAGACTGGGATCGAATGGCCCCACCGTGTGGTCGTCCGCCGCGTTGTCGAGGATATCGCTGGCCCCGGCCAGGACGAAGCCGGCTTGCAACAATGCCTTTACCGCCTCATCGAATGCAATTCTATGCAGGGCCGCGTTGTCGGCGCCGGGACTGCCTTCGTGGTCGATGATTCCGAGGATGCCACCGGATTTGAGCACAGTCATTATCTGACCAAGAAGACCCTGGGCCATCTGAGGATCGCGATTATGGAAATCATGGAGATTCAGGCCGATCATGGCGAAGTCCACCGAATCAGCCGCGATGTCCGAAATTGCGCCCACTTCCTCAACATTGGAGAGTCTTGCGGCTTTTGCTGCCGCAGCTTCGGCGTTGTTACCACCGGGTCGATTCTGCATATATACCTTGCCTCCAGAGCCGACGGCGTAGGACAGGACTTCGGTATACCAGCCGCTAGAAGCGTTGACGTCCAGTGCCGTCATGCCTGCCTCCAGACCCATAAAATCCAGCACGGCAGGGGCCTGACGGCTGGCGTCTCTTTCTTTATCGGCTGCCGGCCGATCCGGATTCGCCATGGCTCTTTCTAACGCGGCGGTGTCAAGTGCAGAGGCCGTACTACACGCTAAGGAAAAAATTGTAAGCAAGGATAAGGCAAATTTCATAGTCATAACCCTTTTCATCGTGAGGTTTCATGGTTTCTTGTTGGTTGCACATTGCCCGTTTAGTTAAACAGGACCCCGGTTTCAGGATAGGGGGCCCGGTTTCGAGTGAGAGGGCCCGGTTTCAAGTTCAGGGGGATGGGAGCATAAACCAAGCCACAGGGGCTGTACACAGTTATTCGCTGAGTTGAATGGGCTGCGCAGATGAAGCAGGGACGAATTTTGGGAGAGTTGAAATCAGTGCAAACGGCGGTCGACTTTTAGTTCTTTCTCGAAGAATTCTTTTACTTGGAGTAGCTGCGAGAGATCACTCTCGTTTTCCATTAGCGGCAGGTGCCACTCAATATCGTTCAGTATATTGGTAATGCTGCTTGTATCGAGCGTACTGAGGTCCAGATCGAATGGGAAATTTGACTCCTTGGACATGGGGAACAAGCACTCCTGAATCGTCGATAAACCCCCACAAAGGGGGTAAAAATTCGCACAAGCATAGTATCGACTGACTTTAAGAAAACTTCATAAGAAATTCTTATATAAAGAGTTTTTGAACAATTTTGGCTCTCTATCAAATATGTACACTGTTAACTTTACGTAGTTCATATCGCGTATTACACTGTGACTCGATTTGGCTATTCAGAGGTGCCCTACGCCTTACGAGCCAACTCAGTCTCCATACAATAAAACTGGGAATTGGACGGGCGGGTCCAATTCCGCAACAGGAATTTCAGGATGACGGCCCTGATCAAAGTCTGGGCAGACTTCGTAATCGCGCACCGACTCGCGATTATCGTCATGACTGTTCTGCTGTTACCCCTGATCCTCTTCACCGGCAGAGCCATTCCCTTCGATAACAGCACAGCCCGTTACTTCATTGACGGAGACCCTGCGCTTATAGAATTTGATCAGCTCGTCGAACTGTTCGGTGACAACGAATATCTGATCGTAGGTCTTGAGGCCGCGCCCGGTGTTGAAGACATATTTAACCGGGATACCTTGCAGGCGATCAGGAAGATTTCCGATTACCTGGACTTTGATCCCGCCATTACTCAACTGCAATCGTTAACGAGCTACCAGTACATCCATGCCGATGGTGACGACCTCAGCATCGATTACCTGATTGAAGATATCGATGACTTGCTAAGCCAGGCCTCCGCCGTCGAGGAACTGAAGGCGATACTGCGTCAAGAAGACCCGGCTTTGGACACATTGATAACACGGGATTTCCGCCACACCAGGATTACCGCACGTGTCGAGTACAGAGAGGATACGTCCGCACACAAGATCGAGGTCGTGAAAAGGAAGATCGCATCGAAGCATGCTTTGGAACGGGTGATTAACACGTTTTTCGATGACTCACCACTTTTGGCAGTAAACTCCTTATTGGAAATGAAGAAGGGTGGAATATCTGAGTCTGAGTTGGCAATACTCGAAGCAATGATCGAAAAACGGAAGAAAAAATAGAAACAACATCGAGTGATTGGTATGTTAACCAATACTGCACTAACGATATTTGAGCAGCTTAATCGAGAGATACTATTTCTGGTGTTTCTTTGCGATGTCTTGTTTAAATCCCTCCTCCTTGTCGTGTTGGTAAACTACCTCAATAGGCGTTTCTTACAAACTACCTCAGGTGGCAACAAGCATTTGCTCTGGCTTAGCAGTTTCTTTTGCGTGGCCGCCATGCCCCTGCTGCCAGAGTTGTTTCAGCGCCTCGCAGAAGAAGGGTCTCTGCTGCGGGGTGCCAGTCTTATTATTTTTTCTGTTGCCCCGGACACCCTGGCTCCTCTGATGAGCGATAGTATTGCCGCTGCCGGGCGTATTTACATTTGGCAAACAATCTACCTAACCATAGTGAGTTACTTGCTACTCAAACTGTTGTGTTCTGTTCTACGAATGCAGTTAATTTCTAAATCTGCAGATTATACCCAAACCGAGGCGCTATCATGCCTACTCCTGGATTTGTGCACGCAGATGAAATTGAAGAGGGTTGTGAACATCGGTTTTAGCCAACAAATTGATTCGCCCCTTTCCTTTGGTCTGAGACACCCGAAAATAATCTTGCCTGACCGTGCCAGAACATGGACTGATTCTGTGCTTACAAGTGTGGTTACGCATGAACTGTCTCATATACGACGCTTCGATTGGTTAACAACTCTTGTGTGTTATTTTCTCGCTAGTCTGAATTGGTTCAACCCTCTTGTTTGGCTAATATTTAGACGAATAAAAAAAGAATCGGAGTTCATCTGCGATGATGCGGTTCTCAAAAATGACAAATCACCGGTAGTCTTCGCCGAAGAGTTACTGTTGGTCGCGAGGCAAGCTGTCAAGCAGTACAAGACCGAGTTATTTGCCCAATCGATGATCGACAGTGAGGGTATTTACTCCCGGCTTAAAAATATATTGGACGAAAAACCCAGGTCGAAGTCGATGAGATGGGTTTCCATTCCACTGCTGGTATTATTCACATCGGCGGTATTCACTGCCAGTGGCAGCACAAAAATTCTGAGTATCGGTAGTCGTGACGTCATTGAAGAAAGCAGAGTGATCTATTCGGAACAACCGATCTATCCAGAGTCTGCGATGGGGGCAGGAATCGAAGGCTGGGTTTTATTAAACTTTGACGTAGACAGGTATGGTGTTGTGGCACCGAGCTCTATCAAGGTGATGGAAGCTCACCCCTTGCATGTGTTCGATGAAGTATCAATAAGCACAATCGGGAAATTCAAATTTTCTGCCAGGAGAATCAATGGCGAAGCGGTCTCCTCTGATGATTCCAAATACATATTTCGCTTTAAACTCGATTATCTGACAATTTTTGATCCCATCGCCATAACCATGTAGCCGTAGATTTCTGTCACGAATCTCTTTAAAATTCCACGATATTGACCACCAACCGGTCATTTAGACGATACTGCTCCGCATACTATTTGTTCTACCGAGGCATTCGATGGCACAGAAATCACCACTCTTGTCGATCTGGTCACTACCTCAACCTGTCTTTGTCTTCGGAAGTGCCATCCTCGCTGCCAGCGCCGCGGCGAACCACTGGATGGACGCAGGTCTGCTGGTATCGATTCTGATGTTCGCGCCCATCCCCTTACTTCTCATCGCCGAACGTTTATTGCCTAAGCGAAGGGATTGGCTTCTCAACTGGCGTGATCTGCTGGAAGACAGTTTCTGGGTCTTCGCAACCTATTTAATCTGGGTTCCTATCTACGATGAAGCCTATGACACACCGATCTCGAATTTCTTCGCCTCTCTCCGTGATGCCTCCGGGTTCCCTTTTCGCCTCGAAGCGGAAACCACTGTCGGGCTGGTGGTTGCTGCGCTCATAGGTATATTCGCCAAGGAGTTTATCGCTTATTGGTTGCACCGCATCCAGCACCGATTCATGTTTTTCTGGCGCATCCACGCCACCCACCATCACATCACGAAATTGAGTGTCGCCAGGGCAGAACGGACTCATCCACTGGAGTTCCTGGGGCTAAACCTAGGCTCGGCGATCGCGCTTGCCTTTCTCGGGGCGAGCCCTGACGTGGTTGGCGTGGTGGTTGTATTCGGTCTGACTTCGGCGCATTTCAATCACAGCAATCTGCCTCTGGTATCCGGTGTATTCGGTTGGCTTTTCAACACCGCCCAGTGGCACCAACTCCATCATTCCTGTAACTACGACGAGAGCAACACCAACTATGGCTGTGTGGTTATCCTCTGGGACAGGGTATTCGGTACTTTTTCAGGCAAAGATAATATCGAGCGCGTGGGTAACGGCACCGGTGAGCAACTGTCGTTGCTCTCGCAGTTGACGATTCCGTTTCGCTCGGATGAAGTGCTGCGCAGCCTGTGAATCCACCCTGCTGGACCTGAAGGCAGAAAGAGTAAAAACCGGTGTGCGGACGCTTTAATGTAATCGACAGTCCTGAGATCCAGTGGCTCTGCGCATCTTTGGGGATTAGCTTGACTGCGCGGCACGCCAGCCGGGACATCGCCCCCGGGGGCAAGATCGCTATCGTTCATGAGCTTGGTGGCGAGCGCGTAGTTTCCGACGCTATCTGGTGGCTGTTGCTGGATCACCAGACCCTGAAACCAAATTACAAGTACGCGAGTTTTAATTCGCGCTCAGACAAGCTGCACAGCAAGCGTGGGATTGCCTATACCCCGTATCGGCAGTCACGCTGCGTTATCCCCGCCAGCGCCTTCGTTGAGGGTCTAAGCGACAAAAAAACCTACCACAAGATCGAATTAGAAGGCTCGGCTATCGCCTTCGGCGGTTTGTATAAGCAACACCTGAATAGAGAGACAGGGGAGATCGTTTTTTCTGCCTCGATTATTACCTTGCCGCCTTTGACGCCGCAGTGGGACGAAATTCACCCAAAATCCATGCCCCTGATGCTGGATTTCGAAGACGCTGCGCTGATAGCGCGATGGTTGGACCCCGACAACGAGGATGTGGAAGCGTTTGGGCAATTGCTGGAACCGAGCGTAGGTAAACCCATGGTGGTCACTAGAATCGACAAACCCAGCAAATGGAATCCAATTGCCGACAGCTTCATGATCATGAAGTGAATAACTGCTGATCGAAAACACCTGGCACGATCTCATCGCAGCCAAGCCGAGGGCTAACTGCCTAGATCGCTATCCAGATCATCAGCCCGCACATGAGAGTGATGAGCTGACTGCGTCTATCGGTAATGGCAAACAGAACCGGATCTTCATTTAGTTTTCCACGATAAGCGAGCAGCCAGATACGTCCCAGCAGATACAGTAGCAGCGGGCAGATCAACCACAGTATCGCCGGGGTACTGTATAAACGCGTGATGTCGGGCGCGTTGATATAAAACGTAAAAACCAGTACTGCTGCCAGGCTTGCACCTGCTCCCAACACTGATAGGAATTTCAAGTGCCTGGTGCTATAGGCTCTGCCTTCCGATGTCGTTTTCCCCAGGGTTTGCAGAATGCTCAGTTCGGTATACCGTTTAATTATTGCCAGGCCCAGGAACAGGCTCATGGAGAAAGCGAACAACCAATTGGTAGTGACCACCGATATCGCCGCCGAACCGGCGACGATGCGGAGTGTATAGAGCACCGCTAACACCAGCACATCGGCCAAAAATATTTTTTTGAGGAGTAAACTGTAAGCGCAGGTGAGCAGCCAATAGATCAGCAACACACTCAAAAATTCCGGGGGTAAAAGTAAAGCCACCAGGATCGCCGCGAACAGAAGCACGGGGGCGCCAAGAAATCCATAGCCCAACGATAGCTCACCGGAAGCAAAGGGTCTGGAATATTTACTGTGATGTTGACGATCATTATTCAGATCCAGCAGGTCATTCAACATATAAACGCTGGAGGCACAGAGGCTGAAACTGATGAAGCCGATGACAGCTTGCAACGCCAAGCCGGCCTGATCTATTTGATGAGATAGAATCAGTGGTAGAAATATCAGGCCATTCTTCAGCCATTGGTGCGGGCGCATGGCCTGCCAGAATTTTGCCAAAAAAGCTGGCGTGGGATCGAATCGTGTTACGGTTTTGGTCTTGTCGCCTAACTGTGATTCGAGCGCGGCGGTGCAATTTACCATCAGCACCTCTTCGGCTGCGATCCACACCGACAGATCCGCGCTCGAGTTGCCGGCGTAGGCAAAACTGCTCTTGGAAATGAGCGCTTGAATACGGCGTAGTTTGTTTTCCGATTTAAGGTTGTGGTCGGCATCGCTGCCGATTGCATCTATGAACAGGGACAGATGATCACTCACCTGTCGCACCGGTAGTTGATTGGATGCGGAGATGAGGATGATATCGCGACCCTCTGCCGCTTGGGTTCTGAGGTAGGCAATAAACTCAGTATTCAGAGGCAACAGATCGACCGCAATTTCAACCCGCTGTGCGAGTTGATGTTTTAGATAGGCTCTGCCTTTGAGCAGCCAAAGGGGAATCAGGAAGATGGCGAGGGGATTTTTTTTGAACAACTGCAAAATTGACTCGAACATCAAATCTGTCTTGATTACGGTCCCGTCCAGGTCGACGAAGAGAGGGAGTTTGGGATTCAAAGTGCTCATTAATCAGGCTTACTGGGTTTTCTGAGGATCAAAATTTCAATCGTTTGAAAATAAATTCCGGAATTAGTCTCACCACAAACATAATCCCGCGCCAATACCCAGGTGCATAGACTGTATGTTTGCGTGCAGCAATGGATCTTACTATTTTCCCGGCTATCTTCTCCGGGCTTGACCATAACAGACCTTTCTTGATGTGAGCAGTCATTGGAGAATCTACCAGTCCCGGTCGAATATCAACCACATGTACCTTGTAGGAGAGGAGCTTGCCGCGCATTCCCTGCAAGTAAGTAGACACCATCGATTTCGCCGCACCGTAGACGAAATTCGGCTGTCTGCCGCGGTCACCTGCTACGGAGGTGATAACGGCAATGGTGCCGCTGCCCTGAGCCTTAAACTTTTGCGACAGGATAGTGAGAAGTGAAATGACGCTAAGGCCATTGGTGTTAATTTCTTTTTCTGCGAGTTTGAAATTGATCTCACTCGCGGCTTGATCGGGTAGAGAACCATGGCAGATCAGTGCCACGTCGACGGAATCGAGAACACTGAAAGCCCCTTCGATAGCCTTGCCATGATCCCGGTGCTTGGTAAGATCAACAACACTGTGGCCAACTATCTGCGCACCGCGCACATCCAAATCAGCTGCCAGATCATTGAGCCGAGCCTCGTTACGTGCAATCAAAAACAACTCGTGTTTGCGTTCGGCATAGATTCTTGCGGTTGCTTTGGCGATGGCAGAGGTGGCGCCGATGATTAGAATTTTCATAATTATTGCTAAGGTTCTTCTGAGAAACTCTTTATGTTAGTCCAATTCTCTTCGACTGCAGAGATGAAAAAACTCCCGTCGGATCAACTCTGGTTTTTATCTCCAGGAATTTTTCCCACGCGGGATATCCTGCCTTGAAAACAGATTCGCTCATGCGTGCGTCCTTGGCAAGATAAATTCGGCCCCCATGGGCCAATACGATCTCGTCCAGGCCATCCAGCAAGGGGAACAGGCTTTTTTCTCGCTTGAAATCCAGGGTCAAGGTATATCCTGGCTGTGGGAACGAGAGCAAATTTGCGTTCGCCTTACCGAATTTTTTCAACACAGAAAGAAAGGACCCTTTCCCCGCTCCTGAAACTTTGGAGAGCACCTGGGATATGCCTTCGAGTGCGGCGCCTGAGGGAAGCACGAATTGGTATTGCAGAAATCCCCCAGCGCCATAGAGCCGATTCCAGTTGCCGATATGATCCAGGGGGAAAAAATAGGCGTCGTAGTGTGCTGTGGATTGCCTGGGGCCTTTCTTCTTCAAATTGAAGTAGGCGCTATTGAACAAGCCCATGGTAAATTTGTTGATAAGAAAGGTGGGCGTATCGAAGGGCACTGTCGGTCCTCGCCGGTTTTTATATTTCGGCTCCTTCGTCGTATCCGAATTACCGTCATGTTGCGCCAGGTAAATTATGGAGCGACCGAGGCGGTCGCCACTGGCGAGACAGTCCAGCCAGGCCACCGAGTACTTGCTGTCGGCATTGGTATCGAGTAACTCCATACATTCGCTGAGCGTATTGGCGACTAGCGATCTCTGCCTAACCGAGACGCTGGATACCCGTTCACATTTGATGGTGGCATCGAGGATGATGCCGGTGAGTCCCATGCCGCCACAGGTCGCATGAAACAATTCAGTATTTTGCTGGGGGCTACAAGTCACTTTCTCCCCGGACGCCAGTACCAAGGTGAATTCGGCGACATGGTCACAGAAGCTCCCGTCCTGGTGGTGATTCTTGCCATGAATGTCTGCCGCGATGGCGCCACCGACGCTGACAAACTTGGTGCCCGGCAGCACCGGCAGAAACCAGCCTCGCGGAATACAGACTTTGAGAATACTGTCCAGGCTAACGCCGGCACCACAGCGAATTGTCGCCGACTCCTGGTCCAGGCTCAGGAAGCTATCGAGAAAGCGGCTGCTGATCAAATTCTCGGACAGGGCGCTGTCGCCGTAACTTCTGCCGGCACCACGGGCAATCATGGACCCGATTTTCTTCTTCGCCGTAAGAATTTTTATCAGCGATTCTGAGTCGACAGGCTCCAGTAACGCAGCGGATGCTTTGGGAAAGCGGCCCCAACCGTAGACTTCCATGCAGGAATTCCGTTGTGAAAGAACAAATACTTGCGGGGATGATACCTTAGCATACCCTATGTACAGGGCAGGAGTTTTGGGACCCGCAGCACAGGAATTTCAACATTACCGCGTTTTTTCTAAGTGTTTAACCCCTTTTCCCATTATTTCGCGATTAACCATAGTAACAGCATCAATCACGCAAAAAGGGAAACCAACATGAACAAAGTAAGCGCCAAATCCAAGCTCCGCATGCCTACTAAGGCAATTCCGTTCTGCAGTTCTATCTTGTGCATCAGCATCGCCACCATCTTACTGGTGGGCTGCAGTGCGAAACCGACTGAGTCGGGAATTCAGCCCGCCGTCCTGCCGGCGACCATCTCAGCGCAGACAATATCGGGTATCGAAGATAATGATTCTGCGATGATCGTCGATGAGGCTTCAAAAATCGACGCAGCGGTAGCACCGGTAGGCCAGCTGCCCAACAGGGCTATCGCTGCTGGTCGCGCAGAGGCGCGCCAGGTGAGCGAGATGGTGGCCAGTGGAGATCGGGTCAGGATTGCTGCCCTCAACTCGGTGTCTTCGGCAGTTGTCAGCAATGAATTAGCGTATGACCGGCTAACCTACCATCCGGGACCTCGCGTGCTCGCGAATACCGAAAACTATACACGCATCGATGAAAATGAAATCAAGCGTGTCAGCGAATCACCGGTGTCAACGTTCAGTATCGATGTCGATACTGCAGCTTATAGCAATCTTCGCCGCATGCTGACCCGGGAAGGCAGACTGCCGCCGTTTGACGCAGTCAGATTGGAAGAAATAATCAATTATTTCGACTACGACTATCCCTCGCCCGATGGCCTGAATCAGCCACTGGCAATAACCACCGAGATGATGGTGTCACCGTGGAATCCGGACAATCATTTGTTAATGGTGGGTATCCAGGGTTTCGAACCGGCCCTCGATCAGAGGCCCAACGCGAACCTGGTGTTTCTGGTAGATGTCTCCGGTAGCATGCAGTCTGCAGACAAACTGGGCCTGGTGAAACAATCCCTGCATCTGCTGGTTTCACAAATGAGCGCGGATGACCGCATCGCGCTGGTGGTGTATGCGGGCGCGGCCGGCGTGGTACTGGAGTCAACCAGCGCAGATAAAAAATCGAAGATACGACAGGCCATTGACTCACTCAGCGCCGGTGGCAGCACCAATGGCGGTGCCGGGATCGAGCTGGCCTATCGAATTGCAGAAGAAAACAAGATCGAAGATGGCATTAATCGGGTCATCATCGCCAGTGACGGCGATCTGAATGTGGGTATCACCAGCATCGAGGACCTGAAAGAGCTTATTACCAGGAAGCGGGAAAATGACATTGCCCTCACCAGTCTGGGTTTTGGAACAGGCAATTACAATTACTCGCTGATGGAGCAGCTTGCCGATGTAGGCAACGGCAACGCGGCTTACATCGATTCACTAAGTGAAGCGAGAAAAGTGCTGGTGGAAGAAATGCAATCCACGCTTTTGACAATCGCCAAGGATGTCAAGATACAGGTCGAGTTCAATCCGGCGGTGGTATCTGAATACCGATTGATTGGTTATGAGAACAGGGTGCTGAATCGGGAAGATTTTCGCAATGATAAGATCGACGCCGGAGAAATTGGTGCCGGTCATACCGTAACGGCCCTCTATGAAGTGAGTCTGAAGGGGTCTCGGGGTGCCATGATTCCAGATCGCAGATATGCCCAGCCAGACGTGGAAACAGAAGACTTCAGCGATGAGCTTGCCTACGTTAATATTCGCTACAAGCTACCCGATGCAGACAGAAGCACAGAATTCGGTGTTGCAGTCAGAAACCAGAACATCGATTCAGAAAACCTCCAGGCCACGGGAAATATCCGTTTCGCGGCAGCAGTTGCAGGTTTCGGTCAGCTACTGCGTGGTGGCAAGCATACCGCAGACTGGGATTATGATGAGCTGCTGCTGCTGGCGCGCGAGTCCAGGGGTGATGACGAACACGGCTATCGCAGCGAGTTGCTTGGGCTGGTGGAGCTTGCGAAAATCTTGGGAGACTCTGGTTAATATCATTAATCCAAGACAGGCTATAAAATGGACTTAAGATGCTAGGATTGCTTACAAAAATCAGCGACGAGTCACTCATGTTGAAATATCAGCAGGGTGACTCAAGGTCGTTTGAGAAGCTTTACGCTCGACATAAGCATTCCTTATTCGCCTATTTATATAGATCCCATGTTGATCTGAGTGTCATCGAAGAGATAGCCCAGGAAACCTGGGTAGCGATAATTGACTCGGCAAAAAATTACCGGGCCGCGGCCAAGTTCAAAACTTACCTGTATGCGATAGCGCATCGAAAGCTGGTAGATTTTTGGCGGAAAAATAAATTTGATTACCTGGTGGATCGAACCGATGGCAACGGCGAGTCGATCGTGGAAAATATTGCCGATACCCGGAGTCCCTCCGCCGATGCCATAGATCTGTCGATGGATCTGTTGCTGGCTCTCGAATCCTTATCCAAGGAGCAGCAGCAAGCATTTCTGCTGCGGGAAGAAGGGTTTTCACGCCGCGAAATAGCTGTCATGACAGACACGAACGAAGAAACTATCAAGAGCCGTATTCGCTATGCGAGTACGCACTTGAAACGAATACTCGAGGTGCAATATGCCGACTAAACAAGACCTGGATGATGCAGAGCTCTCGGTATTATTGAGTAAGGCCGAGCCTCCAAAATCCCCGCAACACGTGGATGATTACATTCTGGCCTACGCCAGGACACAGGCGGCGGCATCCGAACATAGTTCGCGGTGGCGGTTTCTGGCTGTCAGCAAGAGCTGGCTCAATCAAAACTGGTTCTCTGCCGTGGCGACTATTTCGGTGGCGGTCGTCGCGGTATCCCTGTCTTTTCAAAACTTGGTAGCACCGTCGGTGGATGAAATCGCGTTGACCTCAGCAGCGGGTCGCGGTGTCGCCGATTTCGATGTCGAACTCGATGCGCCTGCCGGTTTAAGGGTTCAGGCGACCCAATCCTTGCTCTCCGTTAATGAGCTCTCCGTCGAAGAACTCTCTGTCGCAGAAGAAGCCACCCCCACACTGGCTCTGAAAGTTGACAATGCCAACTTACCAGCCGTGCCGGAATCGCTGGCGTTGAATGATTCTCCGGTGCTTGAAAACAGTCTCCGAGAAGCGAACCTCGAAAATTCCCTGTCACTTACAGCTGCAGCTAGTTCGACTACAGCCGTTTCCTCTCTGGAAAGAGCGGAGCAGTCAGTTGCGCCGAACGACGCCATCGCGGGCATAGAATCACTCCCTACGAGTGGCCCGGATGGGGATGCCAGTACCGCTGCCGCTGTCGATACCCTAAGCCCATCGAGACGACTGGCGGCGAACGCTATTGGAAATGGGACGGCGAGGGTCGTTGCAGACGAATTGGCGCAGACACGAGTAGCACCATCGGTAGCCAGTGTGGCGTCAAGTGCAAGCTTACCAAAGGAAGTGGGGGACATTGTGGTGGAGGAACTTGTAGCGGTGGGCCTGGTCCGCTCGAATCCTCAGGCTGCGGGATCACCGGCAGCGGCGACCCGGCCGGGGCTCGACACCCTCCTGGCTGCTGACGCTGCTGCACAACAGAGCCTGATCGAGATGTTGACACGAGTGCTCATCGGTCTCGATCAGAACGAGATAGCCATGAGTGCCCCGCTAGAGGAATTAATAGCGCCTCTAATAAGCGCCTATAATCAACTTACAGATGAACCGAGCATCTCCGCAGCAGCAGATCGATATCGCGATGTACGACTCAATTTTACTGCCTTCGAGCTGCCCGAATCACTGGCCCAGATGATGGAGTTTTTACAGGCACTGGAATACCCAGAGCCGCGTTAGCTCCCGCCCCGATCGAATTGGGCAATTATCTGGCTTTAGGGCTGGGTCTGCGCTATACCTTGCACCCGCCTGGCTAAAGGATTCGAGATGACTGATGTATTGCAATTTACCCTGGCGCTGGCGCGCACTGCGGGCGAATTGATTGTTACCGAGCGAGCCGGGGCGGCGCTCACCCTGGAATTAAAAAATGGTAACGAGCTCGTTACCAACGCCGATCTGTCGGCGGATAATTTGATCTGCCAGCGCATCGCGCAGCGATTTCCGGATCACCATATTCTCTCCGAAGAGTCCTCCCCCAATCTCGGCAACATCCAAGACCTTACCCTGCCGGTTTGGATCATCGATCCCATCGACGGCACCGTAAATTTTGCCCACGGCCATAATCACTCCGCGGTTTCCATTGCCTTTGTGGAAGATGGACAGATAGAAGTGGGGGTGGTGTTTAATCCCTTCACCGACGAGATGTTTTCGGCCCGGCGTGGTGGTGGGGCGTTTCTCAATGGCGAGACCATCAGGGTGGCCGAGGAAACCGAGCTGTCCAGGGCCATTATTGCCACGGGTTTTCCCTATGAGAAGTCCGGCATCGCGCCGATGATCACCCGGCTGCATGCGGTGCTGGCCAATTGCGCCGATATTCGCCGGCTGGGTTCAGCCGCACTGGATATCTGCTTCTTGGCCATGGGCAGGATGGATGGCTATTACGAAAGCCTCAGCCTATGGGATTTCGCGGCGGCACAGCTGATCGCCCGGGAGGCGGGTGCGGAAACCGGACATTTTAGCCCCGTGCCTGGGGGTATGGACCCCCAATTTTACGATCGGGACATCTTGATGGCGAATCCGGTGCTGTTCCCTAAATTACTGGCCCTGCTGGAAGCGGCACAGTGAATTCACGCGCTTTTCGACCACCCTTCGGTTCATTGGGACCAATCAGACTCGCTTAACGGTGAAACGAAGTACCTTCTATTGACTGAAAAGCGCTTAATTCGTACCCTTGTCCCGTTAACTAGCGCCATTATCCCCCTGCTAGCCCGGGGTTGCTCAGAACCAGCGCGGCTATGGCACAGCCCGCCCGAAGTGGTTTCCTAGTGGGTGGATGGACTAATTCCAATTTCGAGGAGAGAACCGTGAAAAACGTCAGCCTGTTAAAAATATGTCTTATGTCTCTGCTGCTGATTCCTGCATTCAGTAATGCGGCCGACAGAGTCGGTGATTTTTCGCTACTGGATCAAGAGGGTAACTACCATGGCATGAGCTGGTATGACGATCATGCCGCCGTCGCCCTGCTGGTTCAGGCCAATGGCAGCGCTGCCACAGCGGCTGCACTGCCGGCGTTCGATGCCCTTAAAACCACGTATGACAGCCAGGGTGTAGAGTTCCTCATGATCAACCCAATGGGAGGACAGGACAGGGCGGAATTACAAGCTCAGGTCGCCGAGTACGGTGTTGAAATTCCCGTGCTGGTGGACGATGCCCGGGTTATCTCTGCAGCACTCGGCATCGAGAAAACCGGTGAAGTGCTGATCTTTAATCCCAAGTCTTTCATCGTCGAGTATCGCGGTGCCATTGCCGGTCTCGAGGCCGCCATCCAGGAAATTCTGGCAGGCGAAGAAGTCAGCACACCATCGCTGGCCGCTAGCGGTGAGACCGTAACATTCCCGGCCCAGGTCGCGGTGTCTTACACACGGGATGTGGCGCCTGTACTGGCGGAGCAATGTGCAAGCTGTCATCGTGAAGGTGGTGTTGCGCCCTTCGCTATGGACAGTCACACCATGGTGCAAGGCTGGTCACCCATGATTCGCGAAGTGCTGATGACCAAGCGTATGCCGCCGGGTCAGATCGACGCACATGTGGGGGACTTTGTTAACGACCGCCTGCTTGACGATGAAGCTGTTCGCAATATTATTGCCTGGGCCGATGCGGGCGCGGCAAAAGATGGCGATACCGATCCCCTCGCCGAGCTGACCTGGCCTACTTCCAAGTGGGCGAATGGTGAGCCCGATTTGATTCTGGATATTCCGGCAACCACGGTGCCGGCAACCGGAAGTGGTGTTTTCATCAATACCGAAGTCACCATCGTCATGGACGAAGATCGCTGGTTGCGTGGCAGCCAGATAGTCGCCGGCGACAGGTCAGCGCTCCACCACACGGTTAATCGCCTCGATTTTCCTGAGGAGATTGGCACCAGAAGGGGTGGATTTCTGGGGGGTAGTGGTAACTCGGACAAGGCGAGTATCACCGCTTACGTGCCCGGCGGCACGCCAGACCTGAATCCCCCGGGTGTTGGCGGGCTGGTGAAAGCAGGGTCGGTGGTGGCGCTAAATATGCACTACACGCCAAACGGCCGCGAAACCGTCGATCGCAGTCAGCTCGGCTTGTGGTTCTACCCCAAAGGCGAGGAGCCAAAAGAGAGAATGTCCGGCAACTGTGCCTGCGTCTTTCCGAATACCTGGACCACCATTCCGGCCCATGACCCCAATTTTCAACAGACAGCCTTCGTCGTGCTGGCAAAAGACGCCGAGCTGTATAGCTTTCTGCCCCACATGCACTTCCGAGGCAAGTCCATGCGTTTCTACGCAGACTATCCAGATGGCAGCCGCGAAGAGCTGATCAACATTGCCAGGTACAATTACAACTGGCAGCTCAGCTACACTTTCGCAGAGCCAAAATTTGTGCCAGAGGGCACTAAGATAACGGCGGTAGCTGCTTGGGATAACTCGGCACAAAATCCAGCCAATCCCAATCCCGACAGAAATGTAGATTGGGGCAATGAAAGCTGGGATGAGATGTTCTTCGGTGCGATGCAGTACAAGTTCACCGGACAGGGTGGGGAAGACTAAGACTTCACTTTACTCTTAAAAACCCGGCCACCTTCCAGTGGCCGGGTTTTTTTTGGGATGGAGGAACTTAGAGAATCTGAAATATATCGTAGGCGACCTTGCCCTGGATCTGTTTGCTCTTGCCTATGCAGACGGTGTGATTCAACCAGTCGTATTTCTCTGACGCGGTTTGGAAGATAGGGCGGACCCGCCAGTACAGGCCGTTTTCGCCCGGGTGCACGACGCCGGTGTAACTCATGAAGATGATGGCACCATCATCGGTATCCAGCGTGATACGCACATCGAGGCTGCTGTGGCCGGAGACCTGTGTTATCCAGTCGGCGCCGCCATCGCGTACTGTGCCCTTGAGGCGCGGGCCGCCAAATGTGCCGCCGGTGACCGGGGCGATACTGGTGTGACCGGCGTCGAGTTGCGCAGCCACATCCAGTGACAATTCCATTAAAAACTCTGATTCGAGTGCGCTTGCTGCGGTTTGGGCGGTTGCCATGGTGCTTGCTCCTACAGACGCCGCTGCCAATGCAGTCGCGCCAAGTCTGGTAAATTCTCTGCGGCTTAAAGATCTCTTATTATCGCTCATTCCAGTGCTCCACAAATAGTTTGTCCCCATGCTAGGGTCTCATGCTAGGGTCTCATGATAGGTCCATTAGATCAGGATGTCATCGGTTCTGACTTAAAGCGATTGTCGAATCGTCGCAGGATGGTAGGCAAGTAGAGCAAGTCGAGTACCAGGGCCAGCACTACGATCGGTACCAACAGTTTTGCCGCCTGTTGAAAATACAGGGTACTGGCCCCAATCAGAATGGTGGTGCCCAATGCCAGCACCAGGGTTGTAATGCTGAGTGCCGGGCCCGCCGTCTTTATTGCATGATTAATGGAGCTGGCCTTGTCGGCGCCATTTCTTCTGCTTTCCAGGTAGTGAGTGAGGATGTGCACGGTGTCGTCAACCACCAGCCCAATACTAATGCTGAACAACATCATCACAAAAGGATCCAGTTGTCCCACAAACAGCGCCCACATGCCAAAAACCATGGTTGCAGGCAGTAGATTTGGAATCACACTCAATATGCCAAAATAGACACTGCGCAGTCCGACGATGAGGCTCAGTGTAATCAGTATCAGACTCAGGCTATAGCCCTGCAGCAATTCGATGGTAACCAATTCGTCCATACGCGCGAACAGCAGTATGCCGCTGCCGTGAATCAATTCCGCGTCTGGAAAATCTTCATTGAACTTGCGTGTGATCTGCTCGTCGAGGTCGATTAGTTCCTGATTCGATATTGGCGTGGCGTTGACAAACAAATTCAGTAAGGAAAAATCTGTGTTGATAAAGCCAAACAGTGGGAAATCTTCACTCTGCGCCAAGCCATAGCTCAATAGATGATTTGTCACCGTCGATTTGTCATCCGGCAGGCGGTAGAACGCCTCATCGTCCTGGTGTTGCACACGATTGACAGTTTTTACTAGGTCGACAATGCTGGCGACCGATTCCACATGGGTTTGCTGGTCCAGCCAGGCGCTGAAGCGTTCAACTCGGCCGAGGAATTCCGGCTCGATTGCCGCCTCACTGCCCAGCGCATCGATCCCATAAGTGAGCGCGGGACCCCGATTCAGGCGCTGGCTCACCTCCTCATAATACTGCTTGATGTCAGCATCCGTAGCGATGAAATCCAGGCGATTGAAATCAGTCTCATTAAGGGGCAGCAGCATGATCGTCAGCACCGCGAAGGCGGTGCATGACCAGAATATGGGTTTGTCCCAGCGTGCCGTGAATTCCATGAGTTTTTGCAGCGCCTCGTGTAAAAATGGCGAATCCGCGGGATCGGGTGCCGCCATGACTTTTGAAAACCTGATGAGCAAGGCAGGCAGAATCAGCAGAGTAAGTACGTAGGCGAATACTATGCCCATGGCCACGATCTGACCGAAATCCTGAATCGCCGGCGATGAAGACATATTCAGCGAAGAAAAGCCGATGGCGGTGGTCAGGGCAGCCAGTGTGATGGGTTGAAAGTTGTAGGTAACACTGTACTCCATGGCCGCCGTTTTTTTCTGGCCCCGGTGTAAGGCCTGTTTATAGATGGAAATGATATGCACGCTGTTGGCTACGGATATCATCACCACCACCAGAGGCGCAATGATGGAGATGGTGTTGAAGGAGAAGCCAAGAAAACCCAAAGTTCCGACGGTGCACAGCAGTGTGAAAACAGTGTGAGTGAGTATGCAGACAGCCAGTGTGGCGGACCTGAAGCAATAACAAATAACCGCGACACAGGCGAGTATGATAAGAGGCAGAAGACTCATGAGATCATCGATCATGGCCTCCTGGCTGGACTGTTCCAGCAGGACCTCGCCATTTGCGTGAATGCCTACCTGGGGATTAGAGGCGCGCAGTTGATCCCGTAACTGCAACACGGCATTCGCAATTTCCAGGCGTTGGCGGGAGTCGGCGTCTTTTGCATCCAGTACCACTATCGCGAAGGTGAGGCTGGCATCTTCTGACAACAGGTTTGCGGTTAACAGTCTGTCATTAACAGCCGCAGCAGCGAGAGCGTCTAATTCCTCCGGTGAATAGTCAGTCAGGGGATTAGTAAACAGGCGTTGCCGGGTTTCCGGAGAATAGTAATCGATTAGTGAGGTGAGCCGGGTCGCATAGGGAATCGCCTTAAACCCGTCTCGCAGTTCTGCGATCGCATCCAGCACAGCTTTACTGAACACGGAATCATTTTCGATCGCGATAAAGGCGAAGTTGATCTCGACGGCACTGGGAAATTCCGCCTCCAATATGTCCAGTTCTTCCAGGTAGGGATCGCTGCGAGTCAGCAAGGCCCCCAGCGAGGTGTCGAAACTGCTGCGAAGAATCCCGCTTGCCAGGACCAGGGTGAAGAGACAGGCGGCGAGAGTTAGTAATTTGCGATAGCCGACAGTGAACTCGGCAACCTTGAGCGAAATGGATTTTTCTTGTGCGATGCCAATTACCAACTAGATTATTCCGAAGTGATAATATTGCGTCCTGTGGTGTACTCCGCCGTGTAAAATAGCTTGTACCAAGTCGGCAGTATAACGAATTCTGGACATCCCATACCTGGGGCACCTCTGATTAATGGCATACGGTCTCTGCGTGATCTGAAGCGTACAGGTGCAAGACGCAGTTCGCCGGTAAAGCTTCCGCTCCCAGCTCACGCCCCTCACCTACATCCATGTAGGCGATGGCCCAGCCCTTGGAAAGAACTGCAACGCAGAGTGCGGAACAGCCTGTAGGCCAGAGACCATATGCCATTAATCATAGGTGCCCTAGTTTTACTGCCGTGCTCGACTGTAGAATTCAAACTGCATTTTGACAATACTCCATCCAGCTGCGCACACCGCTGCTGAGATATTTTTGTCGATGCAGGATAAAGTAAAACTTGCGTGTCCAGTTTCTGTGCGGCGCCGCAAGCTGCACCAGAGAGCCACGCCTGAACGCTTCTTCCAGGGTAATTTTAGACAGGCATCCAATCCCAAGCCCCTTCTCGACGGCGCGCTTGATCGCTTCCGTGTGTTGTAATTCCAGGCGTAGTTCGAGTTTGGAAAGTATGCCGGCCATCGCCCTATCGAACGCCTGACGCGTACCCGAGCCCTTCTCTCGCACGATCCATCTGGCCGTCAGCAGATCCGCATCGCTGAGTCGGGGATTTCCGGCCAGGGGGTGGTCGGGTGCACAAAACAAGGCGAGTTCATCGTCGCGCCACTGGCGCACATCCAGATCTGCCTCCTGCAATTCACCCTCCACTAGGCCGATATCCAGCTCAAAGTTACGCACCTTGGCGGCGATCGCCGCTGTGTTCTCAACATCCAGTTCGACCCGGGCGGCGGGATACTGCTGCATGAACTTCGCCATTATCTCCACAGCTAGGTAATTGCCGATGGTGAGAGTGGCACCCACCTTGAGCTGGGCAATTTCATTGTGTCGGATCAGGCTACTCTCCAACTCCTCTGCTCGGGATATCAGAGCCAGTACTTTCGGGCGCAGGGCGATTCCCTGCTCATTTAGTTGCAGGCGCTTGCCGATCCGATCGAACAAATTCACATCGAAGCGCTTTTCCAGCTGCTTCAGCGCCGTACTGGCGGCTGACTGGGACATTGCCAGTTCTACGGCAGCAAGGGTGACATTCTCATGGTTTGCTACCGCCAGGAACACTTGAAGTTGTTTGAGGGTGAATCGCATATCTATAAAATAGATAATATATATATAAATAATCAATTTTACAGATATAGTAGAAGAATCATACACTGCACGCAATCGAATTCGAGTATTTTCGGAGAATCCACAGTGACCAGCCTTTCGACCCAGAGCGTTACCGATGTCCATCACTGGAATGACTCCCTGTTCAGTTTCAAAACCACCCGGGATAGATCGCTGCGGTTCGAAAATGGGCACTTTGTCATGTTGGGTATGGAGGTGGAGGGTAAACCACTGCTGCGGGCGTATAGCATTGCCAGCCCCAACTACGATGGAGAACTGGAATTTCTGAGTATCAAAGTGGCGGATGGTGCCCTGACCTCCCGTCTGCAAAATATCCAGGTTGGCGATGAGGTCTTCGTCAGCAGCAAGCCCACAGGTACCCTGGTGGTCGACCACCTGTTGGCAGGCAGACACCTATACCTGATAAGCACCGGCACGGGTATCGCTCCCTTTATAAGCATCATTCAGGACCCATCGATTTACGAAAGATTCGATAAGATAATTGTTACCCATGGCGTTCGCTATGTCGCCGAATTGGTTTACCGGAAGTTCATCTGTGAACAATTGCCCAGGAATGAATTTTTTGGCGGAGACGTCAAACAGAGATTGATCTACTACCCAACCGTGACCAGGGAAAAATTCAAAACCCGAGAACGGCTGACCGAATTGATGATATCCGGCAAGCTGTTCTCCGACATCGGCCTGAATCAACCGGACCCTTCCCAGGATCGATTCATGATTTGTGGCAGTCCCGCCATGCTTAAGGATACTTGTCATATATTGAATGATTGGAATTTTGAGGAATCACGCCAGGGCCATAAGGGACACTACGTAGTCGAGCGTGCATTCGTAGCATGAAAAAGGACAGCA
>CAJXIY010000042.1 GCA_913054495.1 uncultured Gammaproteobacteria bacterium
CTTTCAACTCTAGTTTTATCACCCCTCTGAGGAGTCGGCTAATGATTATCAGAGTCGTTTGATTGTCGCTATGAAAGCTATATATTCAAACTACTCTGACCCCCTTGATCCCTGACCCCTTTTTTATTGCACTAGTTTATTATGAGAAAAATTGCACTGTTCCTGTTCATTTGCGCTATCCCAATGGCTCAGGCGCAAGTGGATGCCCCGCCTGCCTATCCTCGTGACGGGGCGATCAAAATGCTGGAGAACGAGCACGTCATTGTTTGGAATATTAGCTGGTTGCAACAGAACTACCCCATCCACCGTCATCGCTATGACCATACTGGTGTGTACTACGCCTCGGGTGACAGGATAATCACCTCGACTGAGGGTGAGGCCCGCGAGGTCCACACAGAGGCTTGGAACATTTCGTTTCAACTTGCAGGTGTGACTCACACCGAGTCCGGCATTAGTGATAAGCCTCTTCGTGCCGTTTTTGTGCAGATCAAACGCCCGCTTGCTGGTGCAATACAGATCAATTCATCAATGCCTCAATTCCCGGACGATGATCCCTTGGATCGCCGCTCAAACGAACGCGTTAGAGTGTGGGAATACGATGAGGGCTTTTCCAGCACCGCCAGTACTGCCAGTATTGCCAACACTAAGAGTTCAGTGCATTACCATGGCCATGATGCCGTGGTAGTCTGGTTTGATACAGGCACTCAAGCTAATGTGCATTTTATCTCGAGAGGTGCGATACATAGTAATGACATTCCTACTGCAGCGGTCAGGGTGTTTATCTTCGAGATCCTTTAATAAATAGGGACACAAGGAAATAGCAAATGACAACTCTCCCAAAACACCCCGCCCGAATAGGAAGCTTGCTGCTGTGCACCGCGTTGGCATGCTCTGGCGCGCTGGCTCAAAACACTGCGCGGCCCGATCTGGGAGGCGTCTGGACCAATGCATCGCTAACCAATCTCACGCGTCGAAGTGGGGTGGAATCCCTTGTGGTGTCGGCGGAGGTAGCCCTGGTCATGGCAGCCAGCGTACCGATTGGTGGTATTGAGGGTGGCTTTGATGACGGTGATGGTGTCAATAACACGCCTGAAGTGGCCGGAGATGACTTCGGCACCAGGGCGTACAATCATTTCTGGGTCGATCCCGGCTCCAACCTGGCTCTGGTCAAGGGCGAGTATCGTACTTCTTATATAGTTAATCCGGAGAACGGGCAAGTCCCGCGCCTGGAAAATCCTACCACAGATTTTCAGCGTACCAGTTTCGGCAGTCGATACGTGACAGGCGTCGGTAACGCTGACGGTCCCGAGGCCCTGCCCATATCGGAGCGTTGTATTCTTTCTGAAGGTAAAGCCGGTCCGGCGATGCGAAGCGGACTCTATAATAACACTTATCAGTTCGTTCAAACCGATGATTACGTGATGATAGAAGTGGAACAAATGCATGATGCGCGAATCATCCCCACCTTTGACTCGGCCGAAGAAGCCCGGGCTAATCGCCGACCGGAGGTCTTGCAACAATACATGGGAGACTCTGTTGGTTGGTATGAAGATGGCGTTCTGGTAGTGGAGACTCTCAATGTCAACCCTCAGCAAATGCAACAAAGCGCCACAGCTATCACAAAAAATGGCAAGATAACTGAGCGTTTTATGCGTTATTCTGACACTGAAATTGTTTACCGCTTTACAGTGGAAGATTCTGACCTATACAGTCAACCCTGGACAGCAGAACTCAGCTTCCATGCCACAGATGGTCGACTCTATGAGTATGCATGCCACGAAGGTAATTACTCCATGCCGGGTACGCTTGCTGGCGCACGCAGACTAGAAGCAGATCAAAAATAGATCTGTCTCCATTTAAAGCGTGAGAAGTCTTTCAAGAAAGGGTAAAACTATACCTGCTACCAGAATGCCCTGAATCCAGAACAGGACACGAAAGTTAGTATCCATATGTGCCTGCTGCTCGGCAAAGCGGGTGTCAATGCGTGCATTCTGTTCGGCAAAGCGAGCCGCCAGGTAGTCTTTGGTAACTAGTGCGTCAAGGTTCACGGTAAATGCCTCAGTCAGCACTTCAGCTTGTGCTTCAGCCTGCGGTGCCGGTACGCCAGCCTCTTGCAACCGGCGGACAAACTTCAAGGTATCGAACGTAGTGATCGCCATTATACACTCCCTGTAATTGGCTTATCGAGCCTATGGTATAGGCAAGCACAAGCTCTGTCGCCATGAAGGGAAGACCCGGGACAGACCACGTTTTGGGAAAAGTTTGGGGGTCTTGGAGGTATGAGCTATCTTTAATAGTCTATCAAACCGAAGACAGGGCACGTTCTCGGGGTGCGGAAAACGGAGTCTGCCTCATAGATAATTCACATAAAGTGTATTATCATTCACTTTATGTGAATTATCTACGGGCCCGGTGCTTATGAGTAGTTTAGGTGATGCTCTATTTTCGGAAACTAAACAGAACGTGTTGGGGCTACTCTTTACCAATCCGGAAAAAAGCTTTTATATCAATGAGATAATTAGAGCTACCGGGATGGGAGTTGCAACCATCAAACGAGAATTAGATCGTCTGGAGGAAGCTGGAATCCTACAACGAGAACGAATTGGCAACCAACATCATTATCAGGCAGAGCAGCTTTGTCCAATTTATAAGGAACTCAAAAGCATTGTCAACAAGACTATCGGAGTAGCTGATGTAATTGCAAAGGGTTTGAGTCCGCTTCGAAGCAAGATTTCTGCTGCATTTATATTCGGTTCGATAGCACGAGGAACCGAAACCACTGGAAGCGACATCGATCTAATGCTGATAGGCGATGTAAGCCTGGAAGAGGTTGTTGACACCCTCTACCCGATCCAATCATCTATGGGCAGGTACATCAATCCGAGGATTTACAGTCCTTCTGAATGGGCATTACTAACAGAGGAACAAGGTGAGTTTATTAGTGATGTTTTAGATAGCCCGCGATTAGAAATTATTGGAAGCACCAATGAGCTTAGATAATTTGGTGGGCAAGAGCCTGGAACGGATTGTACCCGCTGAATCGACGATCAAACGGCTAGTTGCTGCAGCAAACCGGAATATTAGTGATTCCAAAGTTCAAGCTGTAAGCAATGAAAATAGATTTGACAGCGCATACAAAGCAATTTTGCAAATGGCTAATGCCGCACTGCAGGTTAATGGGCTTCGTCCCTCAACAAGCCAACCTGGCCACCACATGACAATGCTGCAATCGCTGCCGAAGACTCTTGGTGTAAATCCAAAAACCGTCATCGTTTATGACATTTTGCGAAAGCAGCGGCAGGTTGTAGATTATTCTGGCGAATTGATTAGTCCCGAGTCGGTGAGAGAATGTATAAAACAGGCCGAAAAATTGCAGAAGCTAATGTTAGATTGGTTAGAAAAAAACAAACCTGAGTTTAAATAAAACCGGAAAAACTGGGGACAGACCACGTTTTTGGGATATGGGTAGATTGGTGAATCCGCTTTATATTTCAGCAACTAACAGAGAGACGTCACAAATAGCGGAAATCAAATGAAAATTCGCTCGACCTAACCCCAACAAATCCCTATAGTACGCCCCCTCAAAGCAAACCTGCTTAAAAACACATTTCAATCATTTCTACTTTTTAGGACTTCCCTCTTGATCTCTACCGCAAACATCACTATGCAATTTGGTGCCAAGCCCCTATTTGAAAATATTTCGGTCAAATTCGGTGATGGCAATCGTTATGGATTAATCGGTGCCAATGGCTGTGGCAAGTCCACCTTCATGAAGATTCTGGAAGGCAGCCTCGCCCCAACATCAGGTAATGTTTCGATAACGCCTGGTGAACGGGTAGGAACATTGGTCCAGGATCAATTCGCCTTCGAGGCCTTCAATGTGATCGATACTGTCATCATGGGGCATGGAGAGTTATGGGAGATCAAGCAAGAGCGGGATCGCATCTATGCGCTGCCGGAAATGTCTGAAGCAGACGGTATGAAAGTAGCAGAGCTGGAAATTCAGTTCGCTGAAATGGACGGCTACAGCGCCGAAAGCCGTGCTGGAGAATTACTGATGGGCGCGGGTATCGCTCAGGAATTACATTCAGGCTCCATGAAAGAAGTTGCTCCAGGCTGGAAACTAAGAGTGCTGCTGGCGCAAGCTTTATTCTCAGACCCCGACATCCTGTTATTAGATGAACCTACCAACAACCTAGACATAAACGCTATTCGTTGGCTAGAGGGCGTCCTGGGTGACCGCAAATGCTCCATGATAATTATTTCTCACGACCGGCACTTCCTGAATTCTGTATGTACTCATATGGCCGACATAGATTACGGTGAGTTACGCCTGTATCCAGGAAACTACGATAATTTCATGACCGCCTCTACCCAGGCTCGAGAACGATTACAGTCAGTCAATGCAAAGAAATCAGCCCAGATCACTGAACTTCAACAATTCGTCAGTCGCTTCTCTGCCAATGCATCTAAAGCCAAGCAGGCAACTTCGCGAGCCAAGCAAATAGAAAAAATTAAACTAGAGGACATCAAACCTTCTAGCCGAGTCAGCCCCTATATTCGATTCAAGCAGGAGAAAAAATTGCACCGCCAGGCTCTTACCCTTGAAAACATGGGTCATGGCTTCGACAATGAGCCCCTTTTCAATGGGGGCAATATGATACTGGATGCAGGGACTCGGCTGGCAGTTATTGGTGAAAATGGAGCGGGGAAAACCACCTTTCTTCGTTGCCTGCTAGATGAACTCTCAGTGAACCATGGAACCATACAATGGGCGGAAAGCGCTACTTTGGGATACTGCCCTCAGGACAGTAACAGTGATTTCGAGTGTGGGCTGAATTTGTTTGATTGGATGAGCCAGTGGCGCAAACCAAGCCACGGCGATCAGATCGTGCGTGCTACTTTGGGTAGACTATTGTTCTCCACCGAAGACTTCGAGAAATCAGTGAAAGTCTGTTCCGGAGGCGAGAAAAATCGCCTGCTTTTTGGCAAACTGATGATGATGGATCCTAATGTGTTGATCCTGGATGAACCAACCAATCACCTGGATATGGAAGCCATCGAAGCTTTGAATCTGGCGCTGACTCATTATGAAGGCACATTGATTTTTGTGAGTCACGACCGAGAATTTGTTTCATCATTGGCTACCAGAGTCATTGAAATTAAAGATCAGCAATTGGTAGATTTTCAGGGCGACTACGAAGAATATCTGGCTAGCCAGCAAGATGTGGTAAATATTGCGAATATCGGATGAAATTACTCTAACTCCCTTGATTTAGGTGCGGTTGACGCCACCACCCAAGCCCTCTATTCTCACCCCGTGGTGAACCATCTCACCCAACCACAAACAGGGGGGACGGAGGGATTAAAGTTTAATCCCTCCGTCCCCTTTTATTGAAGCGATAATAGTTAGGGTCAGGTCATATGGCTGATAATAGTGATATCACTGCTGATGTTGGAGAAGTCGTCGGGCCGTTCACCGACGTCGTTCGACAGGCATCTGAATTCATCTGGGATATCACCTCAAGCAATATTCCCGGCGACTTGCACTGGGATCGTTTACTAATCACCTTGTTTCTCGCCCTGTTGCTTTTCGTCATCTACCGCGGTCATGGCTCCAAGAATGCCGAGGGGCGTGAACGCAAGGTTAGCCTGTTTGAGTTTCTGTTACCCAGGGATACTTACACGCACGTGTCTGCCCGAGTCGACATCTGGCTCTGGGTAATTGAACGTTTGCTGCGGCCGCTGTGGGTAGTGGTGCTGTTCTCCACCGTCGGCCCGGTGACGGAACAAACAGTGATAGCTTTCCTGGAAACTCTGCTGGGGGCATCACCTGCACTGACACCCAATTTTGCCTGGATGTTGCTTTATGCCCTGGTGAGTCTGTTGTGCTACGACTTCATCTTCTATGCCATTCACTACACGATGCATAAGGTGCCGGCTTTGTGGGCGATTCACAAAGTGCATCATTCGGCCGAAGTGCTGACTCCGCTCACACGCTCACGGGAACATTTTCTGGCAGGTCCAATCTGGGCAGCGGGCTCCGCCTTCAGTTTTGCTTTCGCCGCTGGAATATTTGCTTATCTGTTCAATGGCGGCATCACCCAGGCTACCATTTTAGGTGCCGGTTTCTTCTCTTTCATCCTCGGCCTCAGCGGTGCTTTCAGACATTATCATGTGCAGTTTCGCTACCCCCGCTGGCTGGAGAAGTGGGTACAGAGTCCAGCCATGCACCACATCCATCACAGCTATCTGCAGAAACACTGGGATACAAACTTCGCCGCTGTCACCAGTATCTATGATCGACTGTTTGGTACGCTTTATATTCCAGAGAAAGATGAATACACCCCCTGGGGGCTCGGGCCAGAAACACAAAGCGAGTACCGATCTTTCTGGCAAAACACCAGCGGCCCGTTTCGTGACTGGTACAGGATGTTGCGCAATGGGGACTCTCCCCAGGCAGGGTCGGTTTCGCCCGATAAAGGCTATGAAGGCAATTGAATAGATCCACGGGTGTTGGATAAATAGGGACAGATTTATTTTTCGCGATAGGCGACCGCCGAATGGTGGTCTGCGCCAAAGAAAATAAATCTGTCACTATTAACTATTGGCTTTTATACAACCCGTCTCAGCACATTCAACGGACTGATGCTGACAACCTTGCGGGTCGAATTGACGCCAAGTCCGGCGATGATGAACATACCTAGCAGAGGACCCGCCAGCCATACCCAGTAGTGCAATGAAAACTCCTGCCCGAACACTTTTTCCTGCAAAAAGTACAGGCTGGCCTCGGCACCAATGGTGGCGATTAAGCCGGCTATAATGCCGATAAAGGCGAACTCGATTAACAGGCTGGTAAGAATCAGTTTCTTGCCCGCACCGAGAGTTCGCAATATCGCGTTTTCATGAAAGCGCTCGTCCAGAGTGGCGTTAACACAGGACAGCAGTACCAGAGCGCCACTGAGCAGCACCAGTAGCAATATCAGTTCGATAGCAGAGGTTACCTGGGCAATAATCGTCTGAATCTGTTCGATCAGGGCATCGATTTCGATGACTACAATGGTGGGAAACAACCGTATCAAGTCGTTTAGGAGAATCTTCTGTTCGCGTTCCAGCAAGGCGGTGGACAGGAAAGCCGCACCAAGATGATCGATAGTTCCCGGCGAAAAGACAAGGAAAAAGTTCGGTTGCATATTGTCCCAACGCACACTGCGAAAGCTGCTAACCTCGGCACTGATCACCTGCTGATTCACTTCAAACTCCAGGCGATCACCCAATTCCAGATCCAGCCAGCTGGCATAATCCTGCTCGATTGACACGTAGCCCGGCTCGGCATTTTCACCCCACCAACTGCCGGCGGTGATTAAATTGTCAGTGGGAAGATCATCAGCCCAGGTTACCTGACGCCGGCTTAATTGCCCCCGCACTCGGGTACCGCCGCTCGAAGCCTGCTGACCATTCAGCTCGGGTGCCGCGTCACTTTGTGTATTCGCAATTGCGGCCGCAGCCGCTTCATCTAATTCGACATCGTCAAGCTGAGCGTTCTCGGTGAGTGTGCCGCCACCCCCATCCGCTCCCAATTCTCCCTGCGGATCCGGTAAATCGCCATTAACACGGGTGACTCTGGCGCTGATTAACGGGTAAAAGGCATTGCTGGGAACACCGTTCTCGGCAAAAAACGCTTCGATGCCGGGAATCTGATCCTGGGTAATATTCATCATGAAATGGTTGGGCGTATTTTCCGGAATCTGCGCCTGCCACTCGTCGATTAAATCGGTGCGCAATAATGTCAGGATTAACAGGGACATGATGGTTATGGAGAACACCGTCACCTGCAGTACATTCTGCTTGCGCCGGCGGCGCGCGGCAGTCATTGCCAGCATCCAGGCACTGCCGGCTTTCATGCCGACCGACCCGCTGGAACGGAGAAACAGATAGGAGACCAGGGACAGGAACAGGGCGATAACGGCAACGGCGATAACCAGTACCGAAGTTACCAACAGGTCCTGGCTGTACCAGAACACCAGAAAAATAGTGCCAAGTATCCCAAATATATAAGGGACCTTGGCTCCAATCTTCTGTTGGCTTATGTCCTTGCGTAACACGCGCAGCGGTGGTGTCTCTCGCAGCGCCAGCAGCGGTGGCAGGGCAAACGCTAGCAGACAGATAAATGCGGTTAGCGATCCGATCACATAGGGTTGCAAAGAAGCCGGAGGAAGAGTGACCAACATCATCGATTGCAGTAATAGCAGAATACCCTGGTGTACCAGGTAACCGAGGAACCAACCGACCACTACGGCGATTGCGGCCAGCACTAGTTGAATTGTCAGATAGATGATGGAAATCTGGCCAGAAGTGCAGCCGAAAGTTTTCAGGATTGCGACATAGTCGTAATGCCTTTCGCTGTAGCGTTTTGCAGTCAGGGCGATGGCAACTCCTGCCAGCAATACGGCGAACAGGGAGCCCAGCAGGAGAAAACTCTCTGCCCGATCCAGCGCTTCGCTGACTTCCTCGCTCTCCTCGCGGATATCGCGTATGTAGTAGCGTCCGCGCCATTCTTCCCGGGCCCGGAACCAGGCTTCGAATTCATCCAGCACATCAATCTCGTCGTGCGCAAAAAGATAACGATAACTGACCCGGCTGCCGAGCTGTACCACATTGGTCCGCTGAACATCATCCATGTGTAGCATCAGGCGGGGACCGGCATTATCCACCATGCCCCCACCAGCGCGATCTGGCTCGGTGATGATTATTTTGCCTACTGTCAGCTCTGCCTCCCCAACGTAGACAGAATCACCGACATCGATGCCAAGCGCAGGCAGTACACGCGACTCTAACCACACCTCACCTACTGCTGGGCCGCTCTGTATTGGCGTGCCACGAACGAAGGGGACATCGGCGACAATGACATCACCGCGCAGAGGATAGTTGTCGGTGACAGCTTTGGCGGCTACCAACATGTTGCCGTTATCGGAAAAAACCATGGAGGTGAACGACAGCGTCTCGGCGGTGCGCAGTCCGCGTGCCTGGCCCTCTTGCAGAACCTCTTCAGGCAGGGTGCCTCTGCCACTGACGATGCGGTCTGCCGCCAGCATGTTGGCTGACTCCAATAGCAGTGCTTTTTCCAGGCGATCGGTAAACAGGGCAATGCCGGTGACCGATGTTACTGCCATGACCAGTGCGAGAAACAACAGGCGCAATTCACCGCCTTGCCAATCCCGCCACAGTAGCTTCAGCGCCAGGCTGACTAAATTGGCGATGGGTTTGTTATCTGTGAGTACTGCCTCAGACACCGCGTGCTTCCTTCTTGGATAAATAGGGACAGATCTGTTTTTCGCGGCAGGCGACCGCCGAACGGTGGACTGCGCCAAAGAAAATAATTCTGTCCCTATTTATTCCCTATTTACTATTAATTCCTATTATACACTCCCTGTATCGAGCTGCTTTAAGGAGGGGTATAGTTCAACAATTAGCAAGCATCTTAATAAATGGCCGAACAATAGTCTAAAACAGCAAAAGACTGATTGTAAGTCACCGCCAGGAAAACTCTTGAGAAGGCAGTACTTATGTTAAAAAGAGTAGCGAAGTGGGTTGGCATCGTGCTGGCAGGCATCGTCCTCTTTGCAGCTGTGGCCTACTTATATGGCAGAAGACAATCGTGTGCTGATTCGCGTGGATGACAATATTTACCAGCAGCGACTCGACCGGATTACGGAAGGCCCAATTGGGGCCGCCGTGATGTCCGAGATCGCGCGCAAGTATTTTGATGCCCCTGCTACGGCAATCTCCGGCGGTTCGGTTTGGTTGTTTGAAGTGGTCGACAACTAGATGTAAATAGGGTCAGATTTATTTTCGGCGAATAGTTGGCGCTGGGGCGCGGGCTGGTCTATATATTCTTGGTGAGGTTTGGCTTAGGAGGTAGCCAGCCATGCCAAGGAAGGCACGGGTTATTGTGGCGGGGATGCTGCATCATATTGTGCAGCGCGGGCACAACCGCAAGGCGGTGTTCGTCGAGCCGGATGACTATCGCTACTACCTGGAGAATTTACAGGAATGGAAGCTGGCACTGGGGATTAAAGTCTACAGCTTTTGCCTGATGACGAACCACGTCCAACTGATGGTGGAGCCCCCTGAAGATTGCGCGACCGTAAGTCGCTTGATGAAACAGCTAGCGGCTCGTCAGACACGGCGGGTTAATAAACTGGAAGGACGTAGCGGGTCAATGTGGGAGAGCCGGTACAAGATCAGTCCTATCCAGCGTGAGCGGTATCTTTTGCAGTGCTGCCGCTAGGTGGAGCGCAATCCGATCAAGGCGCGCATGGTAATGCATGCTGCACAGTATCCCTGGTCCAGTCATCGCGCCCATCGGAGACAACACTCATCCGCCAGGGAGTATCCCGCAATCAACTTACCGGCAATGCCGCTTTCATCCATGAGATAGAGCTTCGCCTTGGTGTGCGTATCGAGCACCGCGGTCGCTGCCGCCCGGGAAAATAAATCTGTCCCTATTTATCAGGGCTGTTACCTGACACTGTATTCTAGGATCTCTTCCTTGGAGTAAAACACAATGCCTCGACCCTTTAAGAACTCAAGCTGACCGTCAACTTCCCTTAGCTCAATCCAGGTTTGCTCACTTTGAAATCTATCGGTCTCATCTAACACTTCTAGCTCATTCAGAAATGAGTCATCCAAAAATTCGAGCTCCGCTTTTAGGGATTCGCGATCTGCGCTTACAGAGTCATCATTCTTCTTTGCCGCTTTAAGCTGGACAATATCAACATAAGCTCTTTGCCAGCTTGGTACATCAGTTTGCCAGATTTTCATTCCATTAATGTCGGTTTCTTTCATCTGAATGCGTGCAAAGCTCGCGCTCATACCTCTTGCGTCTGCCGCGGTCAATTTCGCTCGTTCAAATTGTGCTTCATTCGCATTCACGCCATAAAAAATCATTCCAATCGCCTTGGTCCTCGTGAAAATAACTTCACTAAGATCTGAATAGGAAGCAACCACAAAATCCATTTTTGCCGCACTAAAATTAGCTCGCTCAGATATATCACTACCAACAATGCGAGCGCCTCTCAGGTCGGTACGCTCATCTTTGTATCGATCGGTTTCGCGGGCCTTGTCTCTTGCTGTTCTTTTATCGTCGCCAGAATGTAAATTTAAACCCCGAAGGTCAAGGCGTGAAAGATTGAGAGAATGATAAATCCCAAACTTATCCATGTAACAGAAATGTCGATTGAGCTTGTTATCTTCGAGCGCATCCTTCAAATTAGAAGGTATACTCAAGACTTCGTTTAAACTCGATTGGCTCCTAATTGAGTCCAGTTGATTGATTTTTTATTGAAGCTATCGATAACACGCTTTTTTTGATTCATACTTGGCAAGGAGATTGGCTCTGAGTTTGCTCCCTTCAATGTATCAATAATTCTCGCGGCTGCGCTAAAGATCTCCTGTGCTTGTTCGCTAAGAGCCTTGGAGTTTTCAGTGTAAACATACTTGACGGCCTGACTAGTAAACGTGCCGGAACTTTCCACATCTATCACCCATTTGTCAGCCCTACTAGAGCCCGCAAAATTGTGAAGAATGTCAACATATAGACTCTTCGCCAGCTGTAATCTAGTTCTATCGTCGTGATAAAGGCTTGATTCCTTAGCATAGTCGGGCAACCCCAGAACAAATTCAATCAGTGCCAACAGGCCTTCGATCGTACCTAAATTTTCTTCGCCTATGCTCTCGAAGAGATCAAGCTCGCGACTGTATATCTTTTTGCTGGGATCATATGTCTCATCGAGCATTTTGTATAACTGCTTCAACATTTTTCTTCTTTCTGTGGGGAATGAGAAGTAAGCCTTTGCCTCTTCTATTTCGGCCCTTATTTCTGCCTTCATATTGGGGATCAAGGTCTCTGCTTGCTTTCTTTCATGGATTTCACTCGCTTCATGCACCAAGGTGAGGTAAAGAAAATCCTCAACCGATTCTTTTGCTCGTTTACCTTTGGCGTATAGACCCTCAAGAATCTGACGCATCCAGCGTTGCTTGTCGTTGCGCTCCTCCTCCCCGTCTCGGAGATGTAGAACCAGCTCCGCCTTCCCTCCTTTTCTTTGAATTTTAGACACTCCTGCAGAAGTGATCATATTCTTGGACCAGACAATACGATAGCGGTCATTGGATTGAGCGAAGAAGTGCTTGTGGATGATGGAGTCTAGATTGAGTCTGGAATGAACGAGTTGATTCGCTTTTAGGCGGTCCATTACGACCTTCACAAGTGAGGGTCTTAACCAGGCTTTGGGTATTGGAGGGCTACTCTTCAGGTCGTCAAGCGTACCGGTAGCGCCCTTTCGAGCGCCTACAAAATTGGGGTCAGAATTATTCTGCCTCACAGTAAGGTTGAAAGAAGACGGCTCGGCTTCAGAATGAAGTGGATGGATAACCATGAAATTGCTGAGTGCATCCAGAAAACTCTATAAATGATTGCTTAGTTCGACATAAACCCTGATTTGGTAAAGGATAATAAACTGGTTTCGCGCCTCTTTCCAACCTTGAATTAGCACGGTCCATGGCCCCCCACGGTGAGGCCGGTGACCGATGTTACCGCCATTACCAGGGCCAGAAACAGCAGACGCAATTCACCACCCTGCCAGTCACGCCACAGTAACTTCAGAGCCAGGCTGACTAAATTGGCGATGGGTTTTTTATCCGTGAGTACAGCCTCAGACACTGCGTGCTTCCTTCTTGGATAAATAGGGACAGATCTATTTTTCAAATAAAATAAATCTGTCCCTATTTACTCTTTTCCCTTTGCTTAATCGCTGGATGTACTGCCTATTGCTTCAGCTCCAGCAATGGACGCTTCTTCATCCTGAAGTGCTCTGACCCCGCTGGTTGAAACGGCACCAATAAGCTCACCGTTCAGATAGACCGGTACGCCTCCCGCAAACGTGACGCCACCTTCAATTTCTTCAATATCGCCTGCTTCAACTCTACTCCCATATTCCCCGGAAGTTAGACCCGTTGCGGTCACTACTAATGCTTTGGCAGTAGCAAAGTTAAACGTGCGTGCACCGGCCCCATCCAGACGCCTTAACATTACCGGATTGCTGTTCTGGTCTGTTATTAGAATGGTCACGTTCCATCCCTGCTGACGCGCGTAGGATTCGGCTGCCTCCATGGCCTTTGTGGCCAGATCATAAGTCATCAGGCTGGGTTCTGCGCCAGCTCCTTGTGCTAATGCCATTGTTGATGACCAAAGGAATAGGATTGCTACTACAGTTTTGTGAAGTTTGCTTGTCATTGATGGTTGCCTCATTTCAAGTATCTGATTTGATTCGTAGATTGCGAAGGATAAAAGAAAAGAATAATTAGGGACAGATTCATTTTCCTGCGGAAAAAAGAATCTGTCCCTATTGGTATTTAACGCGCCAGACTCTCGTAAATAATATCCCGAGCCACAGTCCCCATATTCGTAGCCCCGGGCCTTCTCTGCCCCTGCGCCTGAATCATCGATAACCAGAACATGTCATTCACGGGATCAATCCAGAACGAGGTTCCGGCGGCACCGGCCCAGTAATAGGTGCCGGGGCCCTGCGGCGTCCCTGCGGCTTGCGGGTCGTAGGTTACGGCAAAGTCCACACCAAAACCCTGGCCGGGTTGGCCGGGGCCGCCGATGCCGTATTGCATGTTCTCTTCGCCGGTCAGGCTGTTGGTGCGCATGATGCGTATCGACTCCGGTTTGAGAAGGCGCACGCCGTCCAGGTCCCCTTCGTTGACCAGCATCTGGAGCAAGCGGGCGTAGTCGTGGGTGGACGACACCAGGCCACCGCCGCCGGATTCCAGGCGGTTCGGGTCCAGGTAGCTGGGCCGGTCGGGCCGATGGGCTTGCTGAGCCAGTTGGCCGCGCTCGGTATCCCAGTAGTGCACCTCGGCAAAGCGTTGGTGATCTTCTGCCGCTACATAGAAGCGGGTATCTTGCTTGTCGAGCGGTTCAAAAATTCGTTGGCGCAGGAATTCGCCGAATGTCAGGTCAGTAAGTTGCTGCACGATGTAGCCCTGGATGTCCACGCCGATGGAGTAGTACCACTGTTCACCGGGTTGGGCCATTAGAGGGATGTCGGCCACTTTGTCGATCAACTCGTCGAGGTCGCTGGAGCCCAGTACCTCCTGCTCTCGGAAAGCCGTGTTGACCGGATCGTTACCGAACAGGCCGTAACCGAAACCGGCGGTATGGTTGAGTAGCTCACGCATGGTGGGCTGGCGCTTCAGGTCTTCGAGCTCGACATTGCCGGCCGCGTCATAGCTGGCCAGGACTTTAAGATCGTTGAATTCGGGAATGAATTTGCTGATGGGGTCGTCGAAATCCCACAGGCCTTGCTCCCACAGGATCATCAGGGCGACGCCGGTCACCGGTTTGCTCATGGAGTATATGCGAAATAGCGAGTCCTGGGTCATGGACGTCTGGTCGTCGATTCGCGCCAATCCAGCGGTCTCGAACGTGGCCACCTCGGCGTCCTTCGCCAACAACCACACCATGCCAGCCACATCCTGGTTGCTGACTATTTCCCGCATAGCCTCATCCAGCCGGGCGATGCCCGCTTCGGTGAGGCCAGCCGCCTCGGCGCCGGTTTCCTGCTGTGGCCAGCTTGATTCAGCGGCAAACACCTGGGCGCCAAGCCAGGTGACAAGGGCCAGTGTAAGTAGATGTGCCGCTCGAGTGAGCTTGGTCGAGAGTTTCATGCAGGTTCTCCTTTCTTGAGATAAATAGAAAATTAATCTGTCCCTATTTACTAGTCAGCATGTTAAAGGCAAACTGGGACGCTCACAACTGATCAGCCGGGCCTGGACGATGCGGGCGCGATAGGGAAAATTTCCCAAAAATCGATCTGTCCCTTATATTATCCCCAAAGGGATATAAGGTATTCACATGAAACTAGAGTCAAAATTGAGAATCGTCTTGCTGCTGATTGTTGGGATCAGCACCGCAAATTCACTGTTAGCCCAGCAATCCACAAATGGTGGAGCAGCGCGGCCTAATATCGTTCTTATCCTGGCGGACGATCTGGGGTATACAGACATTTCTCCCTTCGGCAGTGAAATACGCACGCCAAATATAGCCCGGCTTGCCGCCGAAGGAATTTCTTTCACGAATTATCATACGGCCGGCAGCTGTGCACCGGCTCGCGCCATGCTCTTGACCGGCGTAGATAGCCACCGCAATGGCGTGCCTAATATTCCAGAGGCGCTTCCACCCGAACAAAGCGCTTATGAAAATTATCAGGGCGTTCTTGGTGACGGTGTAGTTACCCTTGCCAACCTTCTTCAGGACGCGGGTTATCACACCTACATGACAGGTAAATGGCATTTAGGCCATACCCCGCAACTGCTACCTTCCGCTAGAGGTTTCGATCGCACCATAGCCATGGCAGATACCGGTGCGGACAATTGGGAACAACGCACTTATCTTCCCATTTATGATCGTGCAAATTGGTATGCCGACGGAGAAGAGCACACCCTGCCGGATGATTTTTATTCTTCCGAGTACTTTATCGATAAAACCATTGAATTTATCGATTCGAATGCAGAGGACGACACACCGTTTTTCGCCTACATCCCATTTCAAGCTGTGCATATGCCGGTGCAAGCGCCCCGGGAATTTTCTGATAAATATACAGGCGTCTATGACCAAGGCTGGACTGTCATGCGCGAACGCAGACGCGTTGCTGCTGAAGCGGCGGGCGTTATTCCCGCTGGCGCTGAAGCCGTCGTCACTCCAGGCACGCTAATTTGGGATAGCTTAACCGCAGAACAGCAGCGGCATCATGCCAGGCGTATGGAGGTCTATGCCGGCATGGTGGATGCCATGGACATGCACATTGGTCGCTTGATGGATTACCTGGAAAGTATTGGCGAGTATGAGGACACGATTTTTATCTTCACTTCTGACAATGGTGCCGAGGGATCAGGCCTGATTAGTCCGACTGGCACCTCGGTACTCGGTGAATGGTTTAATGACGTGGGTTATAGCGCCGACTATGAAACATTAGGTGAACGCGGCTCCTTTAATGCCATTGGGCCAAGCAATGCAAGTATTGCCGCGTCACCACTTGCGTATTACAAATTTCATGCAAGCGAAGGCGGGCTGCGGGTACCTCTGGTGATTTCCGGACCCGGTATCAATTACCAGGGCACAATGACCGATGAATTTGTGTTTGTCACCGACCTCACTCCAACCATCCTTGAACTGGTTGATGTTAACAATCACGACGGCAATTGGGATGGAAAGGAAGTGGAACCAATAATCGGATCAGGATTTTCGAGATTCTTAGCCGGCAACTCGGTACAAATTCACCATGCCTCGGAAGCCATTGGCTACGAATTAGGTGGAAACAGTGCGTTGTTTAAAGGCGATTACAAGATCGTAATTAATCCCGCAGGACAAAACGAAACAGAATGGCACCTGTTTAATATCAAGAGTGATCCAGGTGAGACCAAGGATTTGGCCACAGACCAGGCTGATTTATTGGCAGAGATGCTGGCTGATTATGAAGCGTATGTGGAAGCAAATAATGTGCTACCAATGCCAGCAGGCTATAACCGAGTCGGTACGATCTTTAAGGACGGATTTAGGTAAGTGAATCAATAGGGACAGATCTATTTTTCGCGACAGGCGGCCGCCGAACGGTGGACTGCGCCAAAGAAAATAAATCTGTCCCTATTGACTACTATTGACTATTTCGCTGAGTTGTATCGATTACTAATATAACGATCCAATTCGTCCAGTTGTTCTTTTAGTAAGAACGAACCCTGTGTAACCTCGGCGCCAATAAGCTGATGCTGCTGGGTTTCCAAATTGTAACTGGGCCATGGTGGAAGCCCTGTACGATTCGGATTTCCAGTCGCCGCGAATTGAGTCCAGTAATCATTCATCAGTTGAGCGATATTTTTATCAATATCGCTGGCGCTGTCTGGTAATTCGTTAAACACATAACGCAGTTCCATAGCATGAGGAGATCGTTGAGAAGGATCCTGGAGGTTGCGCGTAAAGACGTACATGAAACTTTCTGCGGAAGTCTTAGCCATGGCCTGCACGATTTCACGAGTTGGTCGAGCAAACCAGGAATCGGTGTTGTAGTCGATTTCTACTGTCAACACATCTGCATCCGTTTTTGCCACATAATGGTCCAGCAAATTACCCGCAAATTCTCCAAATTCTGCTTCTCTTGCCTGCCTTTGCTCGGCGACGCTGCCGGGCGCACTTCCGGGTCGTATGAAGAGGATGCCTTCTCCATCATTGGTTCCTGCTAACAAAGGCACGTGATTGTGTGAACCTTCGGCAAAAATATCGGCGGCCGATTTTGGGTAGGCCCAGCCATCTTCAATTAGAGACACCTGTAATTGCAGAGCCAGAATATCTTGAGCGGACATGGCGCGCATCTTTGCCAACACATCGCTATCACTGGTTTCGCCGAGTTCAGTCAATTTGGCAGAAACGGCTCTTTCGCCCCTGGATTCGGCGCTGTCGGAGAGGCCGTTATTGCGCGTCAGGTGGGTCATGTTTGTCGGTGTAACCCAGGTGCTTTCGGAGATCGCCTTGTGAAAGAGACCCTTCGCCAACGGTGTCGCTAATAGGGAATAGATACTGGCGCCGCCAGCTGACTCACCGAAGATAGTGACGTTGTCCGGGTCGCCGCCAAAGCCGGCAATATTGTCGCGTACCCACTCCAGGGCAGCGATGTGATCCAGAATCCCATAGTTGCCTGAAACACCGCGCTCTGATTCGGCCGACAGTGCAGGATGAGCCATGAAACCAAAACCACTTATGCGGTAATTCACTGAGACCAATACGACGCCATTCTCAGCGAAGGCTTCTCCTTCATAAGTTCCAGTAACGAATGTACTGAAAGAGTCGGCATTGACGCTCGCGCCACTGGTCCATCCGCCGCCGTGTATCCAAACCATCACCGGACGTTTTTCCGTCGCTGATTCTGCCTGGGTCCACAGATTCAGGTAAAGGCAATCCTCACTCATAAGAGCAGTCGAGCCTTGTTGCATGCAGACTGGGCCGTACGCATCGGCAGCGAAAACGCCACTCCAAGGGACCGGAGCCTGCGGTGGTTTCCAACGTAAATCTCCAACCGGAGGAGCGGCGAAAGGAATACCGTGAAACACTTGCACACCGCTATCTAGATCAACCCCTGATACTTGCCCCGAAATGAGCTGAACCGGCTCCTCGATCGCACTCGCAGAAGCAACGGAAAATAGAAGGACCAGTGAAAAAAGGCTAACGGTTTTGGGGTATTCGAATTTCATTCTCCGAGTTCCTGTGTGATTGTTTTAGGGAGTATTAAAAAACACAAGGGGACGGAGGGATCCACTTTTAATCTCTCCGTCCCCTTATTTGCCTTTTTTTATCAGTTATTCCTTAGGCGTGCCGTCACCGTTCATTCCCATGGTCTCGTACCGTCGCCAGCCGGCCAGAATACCAGGCAGGCCGTGATTGCCCTCATGACAGGCGTATTCGAAAAGCGGGTCTTCGATTCGGCGCATCGGTAGTTTTGCCGACCAGCTCACGTCCCAGGTTTGCGGATCTTGCATGGTGAAATCGTATTCCAGAGTATTCTCATCAATCCAGCTGAGTCGCTCTTCCAACTGCATGCTGGCGGAGGACCCCCTGCCGTTCTGGTTTTGGTAAAAATGTTGGGTATGGATCACCAGGGTGTCGCCTTCCCAGTGGGCGATGGAATCACCGCTCCATTTGAGTTGGCGCGTATGATGCTCGCTATCCAGTCTGATGATGCGCGCACGGTGAATCATTTCATTTACGATGACGATATGATCCTTGGTCTGTATGAGTTGCATATTGTTGTTGTAGGCACCCGATGTCATGGGCAGGCCTCCCATCAGTAAACAGCGATCAGACAGGGTTCGGGCCTCAGGACCAAGACTCAGTCTCCTCATCTCGGATATTTCGGCGCGACGTTGCTGTCCGGCTGCATTAGTAGGCGGCATTCTGCCATTGGGTGGATCATAGATAAGGGAAGTCCTGCGGTCGGCGATGGTTTCGATACCACGCTCATACCAGAAATTGTTGTAGGAAATCACGCCCGGTGGATAGCCGGCACCGCCTACCGAATCGATGATGAGGTCCCGGTTCTGGCGACGATTCTCAAATGCCTGCCACTCTATGGCTTCCTCTCGCGTCAGGACTTCCTTGTCGACCAGCTCTCGCGGGCGGTTCAGTGGTGTGAGGGTTCTGTAGGTGTAAGTGCCCTGAAAATCAGGTACGCCATACTCGGTACGCGGAATATCGGATGATTGCGCCATCAGCGCCGGGGCAATTAGCAGGCTGACAATGGCTAGACTCAGTGCGGTTAGGGTTCGATGGTTCATTTGATCCTCCATCCCGTTATTTTATTGATAGTTAACCAAACTACGCCGTTGTGACAATTTTTCAAGGATAAATTGCTGCCTGGAATACTGCCACATGGTTTTTGAAACAAATGGCCAGGACAGCAGCGAATTAAAAACTCGACGCCGTGAGTGTTACATCTGCCTGCGCCCAAATCTGGTCAAGGCGTTGCTGGATTTCGTTCGCCTCCTTGCCCTGAGCTTGCAGTGACTGGATCAGACCAAACAGCGCCCAACCGTTGCGCGGATATTGGGCCAGGTCTGTCCGATAAACCTCTTCGGCGGCCGCCGCATCGCCAGCGGTCAACAGTGCCTTACCCAGGGTGTGGCGCGTGGGGTAATACCAGAATGGCGGTTCGGTGTAGGACAATTCGCTCTGGGTTTCCACTGCCCGCTGGAAATGCGCGATCGCTTCTCCGTATTGGTCCTGGGCCATTGCAATGTCGCCCTGAACCAAGTCGTCTGCGATTGTAAGCAATTGGGTGGCCGGGTAGAAAATGCTGTCGAGAAAAGTAACATTGGCTGCTTCCCGCAACTGTACCAGTTTCACGTGCTCTGCACGCGCCGCATCGAGATCGCCCTTTTTAGCACGTACGTAGTGCCAGATCGCCGTAGAGTATTCGAGATTTGCCGGTGGAGCCGGCTCTAACAATATCTCGTCCCAGCGGCCAAATCGCGTCAGCGCCAGCAGGGGAATGGTATTGAAGAACTCCACCCCGGGGAATTGCTCGATCATTTCGAGTTGGACGTTGGCGGCAACCTTGCGGGCTGACTCGATGGCGATTGCGCTGCGTCCCTCCATAGTGGAGGCAGCCCACAGGAAATGAATGTTGTGCGGGTAGTAAGCGGCTGGGTAAAAACCCTGGGCATTACAGGCGGCAATATAGGCTTCGTCCACGGCTGCCGCCAGCACATTTGCCGCAGAGGCATCGGCATAGCGCCCCACACGCCAGTAAATGTGCGATGGCATGTGCACCAGGTGTCCAGCACTCGGAACCAGTGTCCGCAGGGTGTCGGCGAATGCTTCGGCGCGCTCTGGCGCAGAGGAGGCTTCAACCGCATGTATATAGAGATGGATGGCCAGCGGATGTTGCGGCGATCTACCGAGCACAGTTTCCAGCACATCGAGGACTTCGACAGTCAACGGCTTGGGATTCTCGGGATCGAGCCAGTAGTCCCATGGCATCGTGTTCATCATCGATTCTGCAAACAATGATGCAGCATCATCGTCGCCGGGATACTTCTGATGTAACTGACGCATCGCATTCACATAGGCTTCATCCAGTGGTTCACGGAGTGTCCACGGGTCGCCACTGTAGCGCGTCGCAAGTGCGTCGATGTAGTCGCGCTCCGCTTCAGATACCTGGCTTTTGAGCGCCAACGCTTTTTGGATGGCGGCATAAGCTCTGCGGCGTTCATGGTCACTCATGACCACCTTGCCATTGCTGGTCACGTTGATATTCGGTCCAAGCGCCAGCGCCTCTCCCCAGAAGCACATGGCACATTCCGGGTCCAGTGTCTGCGCCGCCTTAAACGAGCGCACCGATTCGGCGTGATTAAACGCAAAATCGATGATCACTCCCTGATCGAAATAACGCTGCGCATCGGCGTCATTGGTGGTAATGGGATGATGATGTTCGCCCATGTCGTCGAACAACGGCGCGCCGGCCCGGGTTGCCAGATCATTACTGTTCTCTATCGCCGCGGTGTCTGATTCCGTGGGTACTTCGTCGGGTGAGCAGGCCGCTAGCGACCAAGCGATGGCAAGCGCTGAAATCATTGCAATTCGTCGAGTTTTCACTGGGTTCCTCCCGAACGGCACGGTGCCGGATTCGCTGGTGATGTCCTGAGATTAAACTCCGGACCCGACGACTTTAATGAAAGTTATGTTCTAAAGGAAGTGAAACCTGTTCTATCGATAAAGGGTAATTGCGGTCAGGCCTTGCATCTTAGCGTCAATCGCACCGCCGATTCGTTACTGACGCTATCACGCATGTCGGGGGAAGGGGTCAAATATTGGGAGAAACCAGGGCAAGCATAATGCGAACAGGCGAAGTTTGATTTCGACGATCAGGCACGTTAAGTTGTGAGTGTCCTCTGATTTCCAAAGCTCAATTAATGCTTGAATCCTTTCTTCAAAAATTTATTACCGTAAGCGTCTGCCTGGCAATTAGTAGTTGCCAGCAACTCTCCTTCATCGATATCCCATCAACTAACCAGAATAGTCGAATCGATTATCTCGTTATACACGCGACTTCGGAATCTTTTGAGGAATCACTTCGCCTGTTAAGCACACCGAATTCCAACCCTGTGAGTGCACACTATCTTGTGCCTGCTCCGAACGATCCAAGCTATCTAGAAAACAATTTGAGAGTCTATAGGCTTGTCGATGAAAATCGGCGTGCCTGGCACGCTGGGGTGAGTAACTGGGGCCGCGAGAGTTCACTCAACGATCGCTCTATAGGCATTGAAGTAGTAAATGATTTTGAGTGTAGGAATCTCGAAGCACGCACCGAAGATGACCAAGGTATCCAAGTCGAATGTCAGTTCCCCGCTTACCCCGAATCCCAGATTGATTTACTCATACGATTAATCGCCGAAATTCTCAATCGCTATCGAGAGATAGATCCCATTGATGTTGTTGCTCATGCGGATATCGCCCCTTCTCGGAAGTCAGACCCTGGCTCAGAGTTTCCTTGGAAACAACTCTATGAGAGCGGCATCGGCGCCTGGTATGAGAGCGATGCAGTAAGCAAACATCTTGAAACTATTAGGGGTCAACAGCCATCAGTCAGTGAAGTGCAATGTGCACTATTGATCTACGGCTATCCAATAGAAATCACTGGGCGTCACGACTCTCAAAGCCAATTTGTGATGCGCGCCTTTCAGCTACACTTTCGACCCGGTAACTACGATGGGTCGATCGACGATGAATCGATTGCGATTCTATTTTCGCTAAACGAGAAGTATCGCGCAGACCCAAATGATGAACAGAGATCGAAGTGTCAAACGCCGTCCTTGTTGGGAAGCTCGGGGGACACTGATTATAGGGGACAGACCACGTTTCTGGGGAAATTTCGGATAAATTAACCACACAGGTATCGTCATGAAAATAATAGGAAGATTGTTTGCTAATAATCTAAGCTATTTGTTGTCTGCAAAACAGGTATTCGTACTGGCTACGATACTGCAATTCTCCAGTGCTGCATTTCCCCAAACTGTTGAGCGCGACATCGTTGGCGTAGCAGTCGGGTATTCTCTCAATCCAAACATTACTTATCACCGTGCCGGTGGTGTTGACCTAAAGTTGGATGTCTATCGGCCACGCGGTAGCCAGGGTCCGAATCCCACTCTTATGTATATTCACGGCGGTGGTTGGACCAATGGCAGCAAGGAGGCCTCGGCGTTAACGTTTCTGCCTTACCTGGAAATGGGTTTGTAAACATCCCCTTTTTAGGTGCACCCTAAATTAGAGTTTTCCAGTGCTTCGTG
>CAJXIY010000043.1 GCA_913054495.1 uncultured Gammaproteobacteria bacterium
ACCAGATACGCCGCTTTTTTTTCAACTGCCTAAACACCAGATTCGGTTATAACTCTTCAGAAAACCCCGCCAATAATAACAATTTTCTGGTAGATTTGATTTCGATAATCGATAGTATCAGGACAAATTCGCTCTAAGACAAATTTACACAGGAGTTAGCCGCTTGAGCAATATTACGCGAAGAGACTTCATCAATGGCACTTTAATGGTGGCTGGGGCTTCCCTGCTTCCCTTTGACGGGTCCAGCCAAGCGGCTATGGCAGAACTCGAGCCGTCGTATTATCCGCCGGCGCTGACCGGCCTTCGCGGCAGCCATCCAGGATCAAACGAACACGCACATAGCCGAGCCTGGGCTCAACGAACGGATTGGGGGTCAACCACCGACTTGAACGAAACGTACGATCTGATTGTTGTGGGAGGCGGCCTCAGTGGACTGTCGGCGGCCTATTTCTATCAGCAAGAGCACGGAAGAGACAAGAAGGTGCTCATACTGGATAACCATGACGATTTTGGGGGTCATGCAAAAAGGAATGAACATACCATCGGTGGTGTCATGCTATTGGGCGAAGGCGGTTCAGAGTCTTTTGAATCTCCACATGAGTTTAGTGAAACCGTACTCAATCTTTTAGAAGATCTCGGCGTTGATATGGATCTATTCCAGACGGCGTATGACGTTGACTTCTTTAAAAGGCATAACTTGGGGGCCGTTACCTATTTCAACAAGCGAACGTTTGGCCAGGACAAAGTAGTGCAGCACCCCTTCTGTGATTATCCAGGGTTTGTGGAAGGGCTTTTGCGTCCAACGTTATCGTACCAGGAGGCCGTACAGCAGACCCCATTGAGCGAGCAAGGCAAAGAACAATTACTGCGGGTTTTAGAGGGCGGACAGCATGTCCTGAATCTACCCAAAGAGGAATTGCGAGACTACATTCAGACGCATTCTTACTTCGATTATCTAAAAAACACTTTGGGGGTCGATGATCCCGGCGTATTGAGAATGGCCAGGCATACTTCCATCGACTATGGACAGGGCGGAACAGACGTGATGACCATAGGAGAGGCCTTGGAAACCGGGCCGCTGGGTTTGGATCCTTTAACATCATGGAAAGATGCAATGGAGGAAGGGACGTATCAAGAATATGTGAACAAAGATGGAGAGACATACGCTGTACGATACCCCTTCATCGAGCACTATCCCGATGGCAATGCCACCATCGCACGTATGTTAGTGAAAAAGATGATTCCTGATGTTGGACCAGGAGAAAATCCGGAAGAGATTGTTTTATCCAAATTCGATTATGCCGAGCTAGACAAATCCGGCAATAGTGTTCGCCTTCGCTTAAACAGTACCGTGGTGAATGTACAGCACGGTGGTGATCCCAGTAGTTCGAGTGAGGTCTTGGTAAACTATATCCATGACAACAAGTCGTATCAGGTTAAAGCCAAAGGCGTCGTGATGGCCTGTTACAATATGATGATTCCGCACATCGTTCCAGACCTTCCCAAGGAACAAGATGCGGCGTTGAGACGTCTCTCTAAAGTTCCCTTTCAATATACGACTGTCGCCGTAAAGAACTGGCGGGCCATGAAAGAGATGGGAATCGGGATGGCCATGTGCCCGGGGAATATGCACCAGGTGGCGGCGATGGACTTTCCGGTTAGCATGGGGGGCTATGAGTTTACCAAAACCCCCGACGATCCTTGCATCCTGCACATGAGAAGCGCTCCCCTTGGAGATACCGTTGGGGCACCACGCGTCGAGCAATTTCGTGATGCAAGATACAGGATGCTAGGTCTAACATTTAGTGATTACGAAGAAGAAATCAGAGAGCATTTAGGCGGTATGCTGCCGCAGGTATTGTTTGATTTCGACAGAGATGTTGAGAGTATTTCTATTAATCGCTGGGCCCATGGTTACTCCCATGGCAATCCTGGCATTATTGGGCGACAACCATTCGGTCGGATTACCATCGCCCATAGTGACGCCGTCGGTAGCTCACTTTTGCAAACTGCTGTCGAACAGGCGTGGAGAGCCGTAAAGGAATTAGGATAAAGAGGGTGCTTGGGGTCAAGTCTTGCGTGTTAGCGGGTCTCGATTCGTTTGATTGCGCGGCTGATGGTGGCGTAGTGGACTCCGTAGTAGAATAAAAGGGACGGAGGGATTATTTTTTAATCCCTCCGTCCCTTTTAATAAATCTGTCCCTATTTCTGAATCAAACTACTCCGACCCCTTTGATTTCTTTGATTTACTTCCACTTGGTTTCCGCCCCTGCTAGTCTCTGGCCTCAACGCCGTAGAATCCTCGGGAGAATGAGAGTGTTGTTGAAAGTCCTGAAGTCACTGCCCCAACATGGATTTAAGATTATCCAATCCGTTTCGCTGGTAGTTTCACTAACGCTGACTGGCGCTAGCCTGGCACAGCCTAATCAATCCAATCAACCCCAGCTCCCCCGTCAGATGGCCTGGACGGCTTATAACCTGGGAACAACGGGATATAACCAGGCAGTCGCGATCGGCGCTATGTTGCGCGACAAATACAACGTCACCTTGCGTGTCATTCCCGGACAGAATGATGTGTCCCGTTTATTGCCTCTGAAGACTGGTCGAGTCGATTTCACTGCCAATGGGGTGGCAACATATTTCGCTCAGGAAGGCATGTTTCAGTTTGCTAATCCAGAGTGGGGGCCGCAACCGCTGCGTTTGTTGATGACGTCCAATGGCTTGAGCAACCAGGGAATAGCTGTGGCTGCAGATACCGGCATAACCAGCTTTGCCGAGCTGCGTGGGCGTCGAGTGCCCTATGTACGCGCTGCTCCAGCGCTAAATGTGTCTATGGAGGCCTATTTGGCCTGTGGCGGTTTGACCTGGGATGATGTCGTCCGCGTCGATTTCCCCGGTTATGACGCCAAATGGAATGGTGTGATTAATGGTGATATCGATGTCGCGTTTGGCACTACGGTGTCTGGTCCACCTTATCGTCTTGAAGCCTCGCCGCGGGGTATCCTCTGGTTGCCTGCACCCCATGACGATGAAGGATGCTGGGAGCGAATGTTAGCCATAGGACCTTATTTCACCAAACACAATGCCACCCGTGGCGCTGGCATCAGTGAAGAAAATCCCCATGAAGCTGGAACCTATCCCTATCCGTTGTTGACGGCGCTGGCTACTCAAGATAACGACTTCGTTTATGCCCTCACCCGGGCAATAAACGAAAATTACGACGACTTCAAGGACTCTGACCCCGGTGCCATAGGTTGGGCGCTGGAGTCCCAGGTATTCCAATGGGTCGTGCCCTATCATGAAGGCGCGGTTAACTACTGGCGTGAAATCGGTGTCTGGACCGATGCCATAGAAGCGCACAATCAGGCCCTTATCCACCGCCAGGAAGTGCTGGCCTCGGCCTGGGCCGAAGTGACTGAACGGGGTATCGATGATCGGGACGAGTTTGTCGAAGCCTGGCATCAGCAGCGCACTCAACGTCTGGAAGAAGCCGGCCTCGATCCGGTTTGGCGCTAGGGTCTGGCGTTAGGGTATGGCGACAGCGTTAAGAAATCCCAATGAACTACCTTTGCCACTGCGATGGTTAACAGGCATCGCCGCTGTCGGCAGTGCCTTCCTGGCAATGGACTCTCTGCGATTGTTTGCCGAGAGTCCACTTCTTGATTTTGTCATTACGGTTCAGAATCACTATTACTATGCATTGATGGGCTTGCTGTTACCGATTTGTTTCCTCATCTATCCCCCCTTTCGCGGCGCCAGTACCAAAAGCTATTGGCTTGATAGTATTCTCAGCCTGGCGGCATTCGGCGCCTGTGTATTCTTTTTCATCAACGCCGAAACCATGTTGGACTTTGGCTGGGAGTTTTTAGCACCAAGCTACGCTGTATGGGTAAGTTATTTGTTGTGGGCGCTGGTAATGGAAGCAGTACGTCGCAGCGGAGGCTGGGTGCTGTTCTCTCTGGTGCTGGTGTTTTCGCTCTACCCGGTAGTAGCCGATAAGTTGCCTGGGCCTATTTCGGGTTTGTCTTCGACACTGGCAGAAACAGCGTCTTATCATGTCATGAGTATCGAGAGCATCCTCGGTTTACCTTTCCGTGCTTATGCACAGTTGGTAATCGGGTTTCTGATCTTTGGTATCGCGCTACAGCACACCGGCGGCGGTCGCTTTTTTATCAACCTGGCTTTTGCCCTGTTCGGTCATGTCCGCGGCGGCTCTGCCAAGGTGGCCATTGTTTCCAGCGGGCTGATGGGTTCCATGAGTGGCAGCGTGATTACCAACGTATTGACCACCGGCCAGATGACGATTCCAGCCATGAAGAAAAGTGGTATGGAGAAAGAGTATGCCGCCGGAGTCGAAGCCTGCGCCTCCACTGGAGGCGTATTGTTGCCGCCAATCATGGGCTCGACGGCGTTTGTAATGGCAACCTTCCTCAACGTGGCCTATACCACCGTCGCCTTGGCCGCAACCATACCTGCCTTGCTGTACTTTTTTGGGTTGTTTGTTCAAGTAGATGCTTACGCGGCCCGTAAAGGACTGGTCGGCACGCCCCGCGACGAGCTACCAAGTTTGAGCGGGACCATGAAACAAGGCTGGTTCTATATCGCCGCATTCGTGGTTTTGGTTTTTCTTCTCGTCTATTTGCAGCGAGAAGCGATAGCACCATTTTATGCCACGGGCATGTTGCTGGTGTTGAATCAGTTTTCCCCAACTCACCGTTGGAACATTAAGGATGCCGGTTCGTTTCTTGTAGCAACCGGTAAGTTGCTAATGGAATTACTGGCAATCATGGCGGGTGTTGGTCTGATCGTAGGAGCCCTGTCAGTATCCGGTTTATCGGGAACTTTAGTTAACGATTTACTGTATATTGCAGGCGATTCTACGTTGCTGCTGTTATTGATGGGGGCATTCACCAGTTTCTTCCTGGGCATCGGCATGACAGTGACCGCGGCCTATATTTTTCTGGCGATTGTACTGGCTCCTGCCTTGATCCAGGGCGGCCTGGATCCAATGAGCGTGCATCTTTTTATTCTTTATTGGGGAATGCTGTCTTTCATCACGCCTCCAGTAGCGCTAGGCGCTTTCGCTGCCGCCAGCATCGCCGGGGCATCGGCGCTTGCTACTGGATTCAAGGCCATGCGACTGGGCAGTGTGATCTATTTCATCCCGTTTTTTTTCGTGTTGGAACCTGCGCTGATCCTGTCCGGCACCTGGTGGGAGACGCTGCTTGCTACCCTCAAGGTGGGAGTAGGAGTGGTATTGATTGCTGGCACGCTGCAGCGATATCTGCTGGGGGTAGGTTTCCTGGATCGCCCCGGATTCGTCGGTTTAGCCGGCCGCATTCTCGTGGCAATCGGTGGCGGATTGATTGCATTGCCAACAACGGAAGTAATTGGTATTAATGTGGGAGACATGACACTGATTGTTAGTGGCAGTGCGGCGGCGATTGCTGGTGTGTTGTTGAGTCGATCTCCAGATATTATTTCCGATGCGAGAGCTTCATTATCTTCTGAGAGTTAGTGTTGAAGTTTTAGGCTCAGCCCTCCAGCCGCGCGTTTCAATCCTCCAGTATGGAGTAAATAGGGACAGAATTATTTTCTTTGGCGCAGTCCACCGTTCGGCGGTCGCCTGTCGCGAAAAATAGATCTGTCCCTATTTATCTTTCAAGTCAATGTGTCTTAACTCGACAACTATCCCACTCGTTACTCGTATCGCATGACCATAGCTGGCCGTACCCTGGCGGTCTTCCAGGATTGAGACGCCACAGCGACGATGGCAATGGAGGCTGACAATGCCAGACTGATCAGGAATGGGAAGAAGGTAAGCTCGGCTCTGGCGGCAAATAGTCTGATATAAATATTGCCCAACGCGTATCCCACTGGCCACGCGACCGCATTGGCAATAAGAATCGGTTTAGCAAAATCCAGCAGTAGCATACGAAATAATCGACTGCTGCTGGCACCCATTACTTTTCGAATGCCCACTTCCTTTTGACGAATCTTGGTAATGAATGTCGCGTTACCCAACAAGCCGATACTGGCTATAAGAAAACCTAGCGTTGACAGTGCAGCAATGGCGACACTAATACTTAAGAATAAGTTGTAGCCAAGATAAAAAAGATTATCGACAAACTCCCGCTGTAGTGGAATATCGGGCATTAACCTGCTCCATGTTTCATCGATATGAGTTAGTGCATCGTTGACATTTTCTTTTGAGATTTTGATGACCATTAAATTGGCAAACTCAGGAGCCAACGTTAGCGCATCACCAGTTATGCCAAACACACCAAAATCGACGAATTGATACTTCAATTTATCGATGGCCCCGATGACGACAAGCTCGATAGCCATTTCCCTATCGACCGAAGGCGGTTCCAGATGACGATAGATGGACTGCCCAACTGACGCCTGAGCATTTTCAAACCCTAGTGCTTGCGCAGCTCTGTCATCTAACAGTATGGAGTACGGACCGCCATTGGCGTTGATGTTCCGGAGACTCGGGAATCGGTCATTGGCACGATCACGGGAATAGTTTCTGCCTGCGAGAAAACTCACGTCCATGGTGTCAGCATAGTCATAACCGATATTGCGATTACCAATAAGCACGGTGGATTCATTGAGGTCTGCACTGCGGGACAAGTTGATAGGCGAGCTGCTTATGGACCAGGGTGTCAAATCCACCTGACTCACCGACAACACGCCGGGATGCGACTGTAGTTCGTTCTTTACTAGCTCGAAGTCAGCACTGAAGGTATCGACGGCAGTAGTCGTTATAAGTTTTGGATCGGCCACTTCCCCATCAAGCTGTTGTGTCATGGTTGAGTTTTGCGCAAACATGACAAATGCCAGAATCATTAAGGTACCTGAGATAAAGAATTGAGTGCCTACCATGAGCGCACGGAGTCGTCCGGAATAGCCACCGGAACCTGTCGGGCGCATCATCGAAATTAAGGGACTGTCACCGTGCGTAATGCCGGATAACACCCCGCAATTAACACGACAACCGTGATTACGAGAAGCAGTGATAACCACAAGCCAGGGTTAAGCAACATAGCCGGCCCGACACCAATAATGCCGAATGATCCCATCACACGGAGAACACCGGACATGACAAGCAGGACTATTGCCAGTGTTAGTGCGACAAAAAGCAGACTTTCAAAACAGTATTGAACGATTAGCAAACCTCGTTTTGAACCAAGAATTTTTTGGATGGCAATTTCCTGACTGCGCAGCGACAGTTGCGCTATAACAAGATTCGAATAATTCAGACAACCAATTAGAAGCACCAGGACTCCAGCTGCTAAAAGAACCGTAGTGATGCTGAAACCTGCAGTGACGAAGGCGAGCGTCGTCATCACCAACTGATTGATCGGGATCAGTTCATAAGTCTGGGAATCGCGGAGATCTTCCGGCAAGGTGGCTTGTACAAATTCGTTCAGTTCTTGATGAAAGGATTCTTGATCGAATTCCATGTCTTCCGGAATTTCGATGTAGACGTAGCTGCTCTGGTTGGCCCACTGGTCTGCATCGGGATCGACTCCTGCCGCGATTCGGCGCCGCCGGTTGGCATTGTCTCGAATTTCCATAGGGAAATAGAAATCCGAAGAAAACAGCGTGACACCGGAATCCAGATGGGAAGGACTTTCGGGGCGCTTGACTACGGCGGCAATAGCGACATCGTATTCGTTATCAACAAGAAGCCTCTCCCCTACGACGTCCAGTCGATTGTAGAGACGCATGGCTGCTTGTTCAGTAATGACCCCAGTATTTGGCGGTAATGCTTGACCAGTTTCCAAACCAAAGAGAAATTCCACCGGGAAAATATCGAAGAAGCGTTCTTCCACATAGCGAGAAGTGACGGTGTGAGACTGACCGTCAATAGTGACGTTGTCGAGATCCCCCATGCTCGCCTTGACGATATTGGGGATATCGGGAAAATAGGATCGCAGGTAACGAGCCGCTGGGTCATTGACGATGGGAAATTTATCGGGCCCCGTTCCTTCGCTCACGTTGCGAATGACTACGTTGTAAATTCTGTTTGCATTCGGCCATTGCTGGTCATAACTATCCATGTAGTTAGCCAGCAGTACGGCGGTAACAAAACAGATAAAGCCAAAACCCAGGCTGAGAAAATTGATTTCCGAGTGCAATTTAAAGCGCAGAAGGGCCTTTAGGGCCATTCTGAGAAAGTGAGGTAACACAGCGTTTTCTCCCCTCTACTAACTATTGATCTGAAAATCGATTTCTGACTTATCATTAGACGCAGTTCAGCCCAAGAAGTTACTGATTGATGGAGCCAGAAAGCTAATTAGTTAGAGTTGACCGTACCCCCATAAATCGAAGCACCATGCATGTGGGGCGGGTGTGAGATTCTTCTCAATCGATCGTCAGACGGATGTCATCTGGTCACGTTGTATCGATAAGATAGGGGTTAGGTCTTGCATGTTAGCGTGTCTCGATTCGTTTGATCGCGCTGCTGACGGTGGTGTAGTGGACTCCGTAGTAGAATAAAGAGGACGAAGGGATTATTTTTTAATCCCTTCGTCCCCTTTAACTAAGCTGTCCCTATTGCTCCAGTGAAGGATGTACATAGCCGGTGGGCAGCACCTGGTCCGGATCAACCCGAATACTCAGGTAAGTAATCTGTTCCTGGATATGACGAAAGCCGTGCGGCACGCCGGCGGGAATAACGACTACGTCTCCAGCTGAAACCGTCTGAGTCTGGCCATTGGTGACCATGCGCCTGCCACTGGGGCCGATCAATACTCTGACTGCTGTGAGATCCGCAGGAAACTCAACGGCATCGGTAGCCTCGCCGCCAGTGACAAGAATGCCTGAACCCGAAAGTATGTAGTACACCTCGGTAATCTGGTGATGAATAATTGAGGTCACTTCCTCTCCTTCGGTGCGCGTGACCCCGCGCCTTAAAACGCCAACCGCTACATTGATGTCATCGCCAATATGAACCACCCTGATTTGTTGATCGATGGTGTCACCCAGATTTTCATAAACGGTCATTATTTCACCGCTTGGAATATGGGTGGCGTTGGTTGGCGCCTGTGCGAACGAGCCAGTTGCTAACATGAAAAACAGTGCTGCAGTGACCATGTGAATGAGTGATTTGGTTTTCATTGTTACTTCTCCTTATTTTTCTATAAAAGAATTGTAAATTGTAAATAGGGACAGATTTATTTTTTGAAGCGCAGATGCTCCCGCCCAGGAAAATAAATCTGTCCCTATTCCTCGTACTCTCTACCCCTAACGCTGAATATCGCTGTTCAGAATTTCCCCGTTGGGACCCAGAATCAGCGTCCGGTTGTTTTCCAAATCCACTGGATTTCGGTTGTTCCCGGCGCAAGCATAGTCGTACACACGCGTTCCCTGTTCCAGTTTCCGGTACGTCTTGGTCACGACCCACAGCGCCGTCAGAGCGTTGTGGTCCTCTATCGTCATCCGGGCTTCCATGGTTTCGTCGTCAAGCTTCCGCATTCGCGTGACGATGTGTGCCGCATCGCTCAGGTAAAGGCCCGTGCGATCAAGGATCGTGCGGCCCTCGTCCGAACTGTGAAGACTTACCGTGTCGAACACCAGCGTATCGCCTTCCCAATGCCCTACCGAATCTCCGGTATGAGTGGGCCACATCATCTCAGGCTCCGGATGTTCGCGGCCATCTGTGTAGATCCTCATGATACCCGGTCCGTTTTCAGTCATGATCCAGACTTGTTTGGGGGTCACCGCGAACTCGTAAACATCAGGCATATTCATGATACGTGGGAACCCGGGAGGAATCCCGCAGAAGGATAAGGGATCCGGGAACAATCCGTCGTCACGAAGCTGCAGGTTGCGTACATACGTCGCCTCATATTCTGCGTTGTACGGTGGATGTTCTCGCACGCCCGGCGTGTTCGATCCGCCCTGGCCCTCAACTGTGGCTCCGTCGAAGACCGTCCCACCGTTCATGGCCCAAACGCCGCTCCAGTCGGGGAGCGAGTCTCCCTCCTGCGCGTAAGCAGACTCGGGTAGGAGCAGGAATATGATGCACAGAGCCACAAGCAGGGCGCTTGCCGTTTGCAATGGGCGCAGAGAGTTGTGCCTGTGTCTTGAGTTAACCGTCATGACAATCCGTTTCTCCATCGTGTCGCTACTGCGGTTAGGCCGCTCGGATGGCCCGTCTCATGCATGGCAGTATCTACACAAGACAGCCATCCACTTTAAAAAGACGGCGCACCAGGGGCGTGCACTTGGGAACAGCGGTTACCGCTCTAGTCTTCCCATTGGCCGATGATGGTGCCGTCGGGAAACTTGGCTCCGACGAACGCGCCGGCCGCAGAGCCGTTGATCATCGGTCGGATCCGCACGGTGACCTCGGCCCCCGGTGGAAACGTTGCCGGACGAATACCGCGCCGTCCCAACTGATTGGGGGAGCCCCACTCGACGCTCCATTCCTCTTCCTGCCCTTCCGCGTTTGTTGTCAGAATCTGAATCCATACGTGGGGATTCCTGAATTGAAATTCCTTGATGGTGCCCGTGAACTCCTTGACTTCATCATTGCTGAAACCCGCGAAGGAGTGGTGCGCGATCGTGGGCTGAATGGCAAACAGAAATCCCGCTGCGACGAGAACTCGAAGCGCCAGGCTATTCACAATTTTCATATCGTCTACCTCTGTGAATACACAATTTATCGGCTTAGTGTCCCCCGGTTCCCGGCAAGATCTGACCCTGTGCTCATTTAATGTCATATATCCCTTTGTTCGAGCCAGGAGGAATTCTTTTCTATCCAATTGTACGTCGTCAGCCCATTTAGGACCACTGACACTAAATCCTAAGAGACACTTTTCTGCATAGGGTTGCTCCAGTCTATCCTGCTAACCGCAGGTTTTGTACCTTCCTCTGGTTCATTGTGCGAGATTTTATGATCGCCCGTTGAACCAGGATTTCCTCTTGGCGGCCATGATACACATCAGCCGGTGTCACATTATCTAACGACTCGTGGTAACGCTCATGGTTGTAATGCTGAACCCAGTTAGCAATAGCCTGCTCCAGCTCCCAGGGATAATAATAGTTCTCCAGCTTGACCACATTCTTCATGGAACGATGATAACGTTCGATCTTGCCTTGCGTCATCGGATGGTAAGGCGCACCCCGAGTGTGTTCAATCTGTTGCTCTGCTAACCATCGCTTTAATTCACCACTGATATAGCAGGGGCCATTATCTGAAAGTAGCCTCGGCTTGTGGTGAACACGCGCCTGCTTGAGTCCCGTCACCTGCAATGCATCCGTCAACGTGGCCGTTACATCACTGGCGGCCATGGTGGTCGTCAGACGCCAGCAGATAATATAACGAGAGTAGTCATCAAGAATGGTGGAAAGAAAGTACCAGCCCCAACCAACGATGCGGAAGTAGGTAAAGTCTGTCTGCCACAACTCGTGTACTTCATGGGTTGGATTCCGGAAACTATCAGCCGCACTCATCACTATAAACTGCGGACTGGTGATCTGGTCATGTGCCTTAAGAATCCGATAAACACTGGATTCGGAGATAAAATAGTCGCGCGTATCAGTAATGTGCCAGGCCAACTCTCGTGGTGTCATCTCCGCTTGATCGAGCGCAATCTCCAGCACCTGATCACGAACAGAATCCGGTATTTTGTTCCAATGCTGACGAGAAGCCCGGCTGTGGCTTTCTAACCCTTCAAAGCCACCCCGTTCATAGGCCCGATACCAACGATAAAAACTACTCCTGCTTATCTTGAGTTCGGCCAGCGTGCGACGTACTGACAATTCAGAGTCTTCAACCAGGCGAATAATGGCTAGCTTTTCGGACGCACTGCGCATCAGTCTTCGTCCAAGGTCACACCCTGCCCAGTCAGACTTTTTTTAAGCCAGTCATTGCGCAGATACAGTTCAGCTACAGCTTGCTTGAGGTCAGTGTTTTCTTTCTTGAGGTCAACGACCTCATCTGTGCTGGCTTCCCGAACCGTATCACCAGACAATCGTCTTTTACCGGCCTCCAGGAAATCCTTGCTCCAGCGGTAGTAGAGATTACTGTTGATGCCTTCCCGACGACATAACTCGGCAATTGAATATTCACCGCGCAGTCCATCCAGAACAATTCTGATTTTCTCTTCGGATGAAAATTTGCGGCGGGTCTTGCGCCGTATATCCTTAACGTGTTTTTCTGTGTTTGACAGGCTCATTTAGAAACTCCTCTGCTTCAGTTTAAATTAGCAGAAGTGTCTCTTAGCAAACAGGCTTAGGTGGTGCCATATGGGCTGACGTCACACAGTCTGGGGCGATTTCGAACCGGTTTGGGACAATGCGGACCAGTTTGAGCTTATTCTGTCGTTCATGGTACGCCACATGAACAGTATCAGTTTCATGCTGATGGAAATGCCGAAAGATTTTGAACCGTTGTTCATGGAGAGAACGGTAAAGGGGAAAAAGTTTACTATCGTGGATGAGTGGTGCGAGGGATACTTGAAGGGAGTTGCGCTAACCCGAAATGAATGGGGGCCAGAAGAACCGGAGATAACTGAATATCTATTTCCGGTAGTAGCTTTCACCGTAGTGGGTAAGTGGAAAGGGCACGACGGCAGTGACCGGGAAGTTGAAGCCTTACAAAATAAGATTGCGCCGAGTGTACGGAAAATTCACAAGCACTGGCTTAACCGTCGGACCGAATTTGAGCGCGCTTCGCCGGTACATGGTTCTGAGCCAATGATTGGGCGCAACGATCCCTGCCCCTGCGGAGTGGGAAAAAATTCAAAAAGTGCTGTCTGAATTGAGTAAACAGGGATAGATCACTTTTTTATGATAGCAGCGTCATCAAACTACTGTATTTTTACTCTGACCCCAATTATCTTTGGCTGGTCTGCCAGTTCCTGGGGACAGTTAGGGGCACATCTGCGCTAGGCAAGGGCACTTTACCCAGGATTGCGTCGGAAATTTTTTCTGCCACCATGATTACCGCTGCGTTAATATTGCCATTGGGTAGCGTTGGAAAAATTGAGGCGTCCACCACTCGTAGATGTTGGAGACCATGGACGCGTCCCTGCTCATCGACGACGGCCAGTGGATCGTCGGCGCTACCCATCTTGCAAGTGCCGGCGGGGTGATACGCACTTTCCGCATTCTCCCTGACCCAGGCATCGATTGCGTCATCACTCTGCACGTTAATCCCAGGTTGAATCTCTGCTCCACGGTAAGGGTCCATCGCAGCCTGGTCGATGATTTCTCGCGTCAGCCGGATACATTGCCGCCATGCTGCCTTATCTTCTTCGTGCTGGTAGTAGTTAAAAAGAATACTTGGCGCAGATGTGGCATCTGCTGTCTTGATGCGAACTCGACCTCGGCTCTTGGGTTTGTTGGGTCCAACGTGTACTTGAAAACCATGCCCCTTCACCGAAGGGGTTCCGTCGTAACGCATGGCGGCAGGCAGAAAGTGGTATTGAATATCAGGCGCCTTTAAACCAGCTCGGGATCGAATAAAGGCACAGGCCTCGAAATGATTGGTAGACCCCAGGCCGTTTTTGAACAGCAGCCAACGGCCGCCGATTAAGGCTTTGCTGATTAGGCCCAACTTGTTATTCAGGCTTACCGGTTGTTTGCAGTGAAACTGAAAATACACCTCGATATGGTCTTGCAGGTTTTCACCAATACTGGGCAATTCATGTTTGAGTGCTATGCCGATTGATTGCAGGTGGTGTTCTGAGCCAAGCCCGGAGAGCTGTAGCAGCATGGGTGAAGCGATAGCACCAGCGGCCACGATTACCTCTCGTCGAGCGCGGAGCTTCGAGGTCTTGCCGTCTCTAAGTACCGTAATGCCAGTAGCCCGTTTGTCGATAAATTCGATGCCTTGCACCAGCGTCTCGGTGATTACCGTCAAGTTGTCGCGTCGCTTCACCGGTTGCAGATAGGCCCGAGTGGTGGATTCGCGCACGCCGCCTCGCACAGTCATATGCATGGGGCCGAATCCCTCCTGTTGAGCGCCGTTGTAATCGGTGGTTTCTGGGTAGCCCGCTTGGACCCCAGCATCGATAAAGGCGCGGTACAGAGGATTCAGACGCATCTCATTGCCGGCGCAGACGCCCAGGGGTCCATCGGCGCCGCGATATTTATCGCCCCCCTCGATCCAGGTCTCTGCACGCTTGAAGTAAGGCAAACAATCACGATACCCCCAGCCACTGGCACCTAAGGCTGCCCATTCCTCATAGTCATGTGGATTGCCTCGCACATATACCATACCGTTGATCGAAGAAGTGCCTCCCAGGCCCTTACCTCGGGGGCAGTTAATGACCCTGCCGTTAAGCTCAGGCTCTGGGTCTGACTCATAACCCCAATTGAAGCGCTGCATTGCCATGGGATAGGACAGGGCGGTGGGCATCTGCACCAGGAGGTTGTTGTCACTGCCTCCCGCTTCGACTAGCAGTACGCGATTTTCCGGATCGGCGGAAATTCGATTGGCCAGTACGCAACCGGCAGAACCGGCGCCGATAATAATGAAGTCGAAGGCATCCATGCTTGCTACCTGTCGGCGCTGCCCAGGATTTCCGCAAGCACAGCCCTGCGACGGAAGAATAGAATGGCTATCACTGCATACAGTCCGATGACCACCAGACCGATCCATTCGATCTCGAGTGGGGTAAATTGGTAGAAAAGAATCAGGCTATATAGTAGCCCCCAGTGCATAGAGACGTATTTGAACCTGCCAAATTTTTCGACCGTCAACCCCAGGTTATCCGTATACAGTCGGGTCAAAGAATCCAGAGAATTGATGACAAAGATCACTCCCACGAACACCATAAAGCCATTGAGAAGGCCGGTAATTTCCAGTCCGCTTTCGAATATTCCGTACAACACCGAAAACCATAGAGCAATCGGAATGGAGGGAATAATCAACAGCGAGACTATGAGTTGCCAGGCACGCAAACCACTCACGAAGCGCGCCACAAACTGCCCGATCATGATGCTCCAGGCAAACCACCAAAACAGATAGAAGGCGTGATAGTCCGAAAAGGGAAGTATGAAATGATGGATATTGCTGAAGTAATCCCCCAGCTCGACCAGGTTGCTAGCCAGCCCAGAAAGACCGAGACCACCGAAGGCCCACATCACCAGGATGAGAGAAAAGAATAACCAGGTGGATGACAGACTGAGAATTTTCACATAGCGAATATCGGTGCTGGACAGCACCGCAAACAAGACGACGAATGCCACCAGCCCATAACGAAATACCGGCGTGATGCCCTCTATATAGGTGGGTAAATATTGCAGGAACAAGAAGCCGGTGAAAGCGCAGGTGGCAATAACGATGCCATTGTTAATCCTTTTAACCCAGGGAATTTCGAATAGGCGAAGCCGGGGCTCGATAACACAGAAATAGAAAGTGGTTACAAAATAAAATAGCCAGATCAAAAATCCCCAAAAGCCGAAAGCGATGGCAAGAGGATTGGTAAACTCATAGGCTGTTTCGACCTCGTAGATCGGAAATTCCGTCAGCGGAAACATAATCAAGCCGACGTCCAATCCCGAAGTGAAGAGGATGGCAAAAAACGCAAACAGCCGGGTCGGCATATGACCGGTGAGAATGAGATTTCCCCAGCGCAGTACCAATGCGCATGAAGTCATCAGCACCATTACCACCGCAACAGAAAGAACAGTTTGCATCAGCGATTTTCGTTGCAATAGATGGTATTGGAATTGCCGGACATCTCACACATTGCGGCCAGTGTAGCAGGCTTGGATAAAGAAATAAGTGCCTGCAATATGTCTTGGCTTCTGCAGTCGTACACAGGGACAGATCTATTTTCGAGGACAGTCGACTAAGAAAATAAATCTGTCCCTAATATTTAATATCTTTCATAAGCCAAAATCAGACCCGAGATAACGATCAATCTGCGCCTCCAGCATAGCTAGAGGCAGGGCGCCACTGCCTAACAGCACGTCGTGAAATTCTCGTAGGTCGAAGTCCCGCCCCAGTACCTGCTCGGCTTTACGTCTGAGTTCCCAGATCTTCATTTCTCCCAGCTTATAACCCAATGCCTGACCTGGCCAGGAGATGTATCTATCGATTTCTGCTTCGACGTTAGCCGTCGACAAGGAGGTATTGCTGGTGAGATAGGCGATGGCCTGTGCTCGGCTCCACTGTTGGGAATGAATGCCGGTATCGATAACCAGCCGGCAGGCACGCCACATCTGATAGCTGAGTCTGCCGAAATGTTCATAGGGTGTCAGGTAGATGCCCATTTCGATACCCAGCTTTTCGGCGTAGAGCCCCCAGCCTTCGCCGAAGGCGGTGAAATATTGACTTAGACGAAAGTCGGGTACGTCTTCTAACTCCTGTGCCAGGGCTATCTGGTGGTGGTGGCCGGGTACGGCTTCGTGCAGGGTCAGGGCCGGCAATTCATATAAGGGCCGCTGATCGAGGGCGTGGGTATTGACCCAGTAGGAACCGCCTTGAGTGCCGCCGATCGGTGCGGAATTGTAAGCGGCCGTGGTATAGCCGGGGGCCAGTTCGGCAGGCACCGGGACGATGCCATATGACAGACGTGGTAGTTTGCCGAAAAATCTTGGCATCTGAAGATCGATACGCTTGGCGATGAAGGAAGCTTCTTTGAGTAGCTGATCCGCAGAATCGACGTAGAATTGCGCATCCGTTCTGAGGAAGTGGGTGAAGTCTTCGAAGTCTCCCTGAAAATCCAACTCCTGAATAATCAGCTCCATCTCCGCACGGATACGCGACACCTCAACCAGACCGATCTGGTGTATCGCATCTGCACTAGCATCCACCAGGGTGGTATAGGCTTTTATCTGATAGCGGTAATAAGCCTCGCCCCCAGGTAATTGTTCCGCGCCCAGAGAAGTGGTCGCGGCTGGCATATATTCCATGGACAGAAACTCGGCAAGGGTGGCAAATGCCGGTATCGCCTGGTGACTGATTGCCTCTTGTGCCGCGAGTCGTAAGCCCGCCTGCTCCGATGCCGAAATCATGCTGCTCATGGTGATGAAAGGTTGGTACAGGCTGCTCTGCTCGGGGTCGTCATACAGCTGAGCCTCTATAGTGGGTAAGATGTTTTCGATAACCACCTTCGGCAGTGTAAACCCGCTGCGAATGCCGTCGCGCATATTGGCAATATTTTCAGAGAAATAACGCTCGACGTCTCGCAGCCTCGCTATGTAATCCTCGTAATCTTGCACCGTATTCATTGGTACGCCATTGCTGGCAGACAACACGGCGGCATAGAAACCGGAAAAAGTATTGAATGGCATGCGAGATAGATTGAGTTCTGCAGCCCCGATGGACTGATCCAACACCCACTCGAGTAATTCGGCGTTCACCCGAGCGTTGGTGCTCAGCCGTGCTGAATCGATGTCCCGGATGCGACGCCGGAACCTCTGCTCACTGAGCAGGCGCCGGTCGCGGTCGGCAGGAGTTATTGAGGGGAGTCTATCGTTGAACTCAGAGATGCCGGACTGGGTCGCCAGCAATGGATTTTCCTGCAGTCGGTATTGCCAGTATTCTGCGACGATGGCGTCTACCTGTAAGTCTGATTGGGATTCTTGCGCGATCGATGCGGTGCAAATAAGTGTACACAGCAATGTGCTGGCCAGGCGGCAATGAGAGAAGAGCTTGGAAGTTGCCATGCGCTTTGTTGTTCTGTAGAAATCTGGGGACAGTTTACTCAATTGACAGTAAATAGGGACAGATTTATTTTCGGCAAATAGTTGGCGCCAGGACGCGGGCAGGTCTATAGTTTCCTAATAGAGTTTGGCTTAGGGGGTAGCCAGCGATGCCAAGGAGGGCACGGGTTATAGTGGCGGGGATGCCGCATCATATTGTGCAGCGCGGGCACAACCGCAAGGCGGTATTTGTCGAAGCGGATGACCATCGCTACTACCTGGAGAATCTGCGGGAATGGAAGCTGGCGTTGGGGGTTAAAGTCTACAGCTTTTGCCTGATGACGAACCACGTCCATCTTGTGGTGGAGCCCGCTGCAGATCGCACAACCATCAGTCGCTTGATGAAACAGCTGGCGACTCGCCAGACACGGCGGGTGAAACAAACTGGAAGGACGTAGCGGGTCGCTGTGGGAGGGCCGGTACAAGATCAGTCCCATCTAGCGAGAGCAGTATTTGTTGCAGTGCTGCCGCTACGTGGAACGCAATCCGGTGAAGGCGCACATGGTGGTACATGCTGCGCAGTATCCCTGGTCCAGTCATTGCGCCCGTATCGGTGAGGTCGAGCTGCCCTGGCTTGATCTTGAGGAGGCGTACCTGGCTTTGGGCGCAACGCCTGCCGAGTGCCGGCAGCGTTATCGGCAATTTGTCAGCCAGGAAGCGAGCCCCTTGGAGACAGCACTCATCCGCCAGGGCGTGTCCCGCAATCAACTTATCGGCAATGCCGCTTTCATCGATGAGATAGAGCTTCGCCTCGGGGTGCGTATCGAGCACCGTGGTCGCGGCCGCCCGGGAAAATAAATTTGTCCCTATTTATCTCTAACAAACCTGCCTGGATCGACACCTGACAACACGGGCTCCAGGTCCGAAAAGGTCACAGGCAGACTTTTAGATGCGAATACATTGGCTCCGGCGTTAACTTGAAAATGCAAATGCACAGCGGCACTATCTCCGGTGTCTCCGACTTCCGCAATTTTCTGTCCGCGCTCGACCAGATCTCCAACTGACACGTTGACACTGCCGGACTTCAGGTGTCCATAGGCAGAGTATTCAATTTTTCCATCTTGCTGATGTCGAATGGTCACGAGATTTCCAGCAGCGGCACGGCCAAAATCGGCTGCGTATCGCCGCATATTATGATCATTGACGCGCATGGCGGTTTGCGCAGGGGTTTCGTTCGCCTTGGGAAAGTAAGCTGCACGATCCTGGATTTCGTCATCGATTACAAATACCACCTCGCCATCCGCCGCTGCCAACACTTCGGCTCCGTAACCAAAAAATCCTGTTGCGTCCAGGACGTCGCCTTCATAGATTGCGCCGTCCTCATTAACGCTGAAAAAATCTACTGCAAATTCGGTCGGAGGATTTAAGCGATGATGGCTTTGTATGGAGGGTAGCGAAGTCATAAACCAGGCTCCGTTTAGCGGTGTTGTATAAGAGATAGCAGAGCTGTATCTCTCAATCTCCGCGATAGCGATTAGCTTTTCGCCTTTGCCTGCTGCATTCGTTCCTGAAACGGTAACCTGTAGTTCGTTAGGGTTGAAATCGAGGCTAAAATACTGCCGGGTTAACAGCAGCACCTGATCTGGTTGAAGCGTTGTCGAATGGGAAAATTCTAATTCGCGTCCGAGCAGCTCGCTAAATCCCTGCTCCGTTAATAGCTGTGCATTGAGAAATGCCTCCAGCCCCTGTGCGACCATTTCAGCCAAGCCTTGGGTTTCACCGACAATGCGTTCCATTGGTATGAATTTGGAGAGCGCAACTTTGCCGTTGCTTAGCAGGTCGATAGTTAATGACTCGACCGTAAGAGTTTCTCCAGGGTTTGTGCTTACGAGTATCGAATGCAACACCAGGTCGTTGTAATTTCTACCGGAATTGCTTGAGTTCAGATGCAGTTTTCCCTCTGGCACCAGGGTGATTTGGGTGGCATACGATAACTGATTACACAGAGCAATCAGGCAGAGTATCAAAATGGTTCTCATCTTCAATTTCCTGTCATTGGTGGTTGGGCAATTTAATTGGAGCTAAGCGGGCAGGCTTGTCCCAGTTGCGAAAATCGCTCGGCGGCTCCAGATATTCTGTTCCTAAAGAGTTGAATGTACTGACTACTTTGATGCCTGCAGAATGGAAAAGGTTACAAAACTTCAATCTCAAAGCTTTGATCTGTTATTGGGTGGTAAATCTGTCCCTATTTGCTTATGCTGGTTATGCTTCCCATACATCGACACGGAGGATGCGCAATGAAAAAGCGAGAGCTCGCTGGGATCTCGATCGGAGCCGTACTACTGGCCGCAGTGCTGAGCTGGATGTTCACGGCACCGTACCTTGGCAACGAGGGACTTTCTCGTACGCCCGGCGTAATTCTTGGAGGAACACCAACTCCGGGCCCGGATGACTTCACGCCGCTCAACGAAAGCGTTCGGCTGCCTTTGCTCATGAAGCAAAGCGGATTCCCGCCTTTTGTTACCTATCTGTCCTGGGTGGGCACTCCTGATGGTGTAATCACAGCCACTCACCCGGACGGAGCATTATGGGCGCAGCGCGTGAGGGACCGCGGTGGTGATGGATGGCTGCGCATTGGCGAAGCGACTTATACGATGGAGGCCATCGAAATTTTCGGTAACGAGCGCATCGCCATGATGGAGCAGTGGGCCGCCAGGGTGGGCATGACGATAGACGATTCACTCTACGAGGGGGCAGCACCGCTCCGCGACTTTGAGGTCTTTTTCTGGAAGCCTAGATAGGGGAGGTAGCTATACGGGGTCACAGTCACAACAACATCGTTGTTCACTACAAGAAGACGCTCAAGAATCTTGTTGGTTGCTTCTAGCTGCATTATCAGGAAGTTGCGAAACGAACCAGCGAATCGAATCACAAAAGAGCGGTGATTTTGGCCACCTTTTGTTGCTCTGTCATGAAAATGTCAAGTTGTTAGTTTTCTTTGATGCAACGTGGATCGCTATTCTGAATATTGGCGATAGTTTCACGATCTATTGGTAGAGGAGCACATCCGTGCCCGGTTCCACAAATCAAATCCCATTCGGGTCGCGCCGGTGTGTGGCAGCCGAAGCAATTACCTCCGAATTGATTGACTACTTCGGTGGTGCCGCGTACAGCAATCTCAGAACCTTGCTCCGATACCGTCAGCTCAAAAAACTCCCAGTCGTTGGTAAGCTCATTCCAGCCAGCTTCGTGCTTGAGCATGACTTCACTTGGAATTAGCGAAACTAAAGATCCAACAGGATAGCTCCCCCCATTTTCGGAGTTGGCAACCGCCACGGTGGCCTGAAGATTCCCCAGTATGTTATCGACAAAAAATCTCCGACGCTGGACTTTGTCATCTCAGTCAGGCATTTAAACAAATCATCTGTGACACTCAGCTGCTTGTCAGCATCCTGAGAACTGCTTTGGCCGATCAGAAAAAATGAAAGTAGAACTAGTGGTGTGACAATTACTGACTTTCTCGAAAATGTAAACTTCATGCAGGCTCTCCAATGGCAGGGCTGATCGTGTATAACTGTGGGTTCGAACTATTTACTTATAAGAAGGTTTTAAACACTTGAGATTGTAACTTGGTTCCGTGCGGATCTGTGCTTGTTTTAAAGAAATAGGGACAGATTTATTTTCCGGACACATCGCTCCCGCGCTAAAGAATATCTCTGCCCAATCTACCACGTGGCACTCTATGCCCCGCATCCAATACATAAGAAGAGCCAATGTCAGCGATGGTGGGAGTACCACTGCCACGCATGGTTATTGCCAATTCACGATTTAATAAATCCAGCACGCGCTCAACACCAGCCTGACCAAATGCACCCAGCCCCCAGACATAAGGGCGCCCTATGCCAACCGCGGATGCCCCTAGAGCCAGCGCTTTGAATGCGTCGGTGCCGCGACGAATACCGCCATCAATAATGACTGGAATTCGACCATTTACCGCAGCGACGACTTCTGGCAAGCATTCGATAGTGCCCCGTCCGGTTTCAGTCGCACGACCCCCATGATTGGACACGATTATGCCATCGGCGCCATGTTGAACGGCCAGCGCAGCATCGGTACCCACTTCGACACCTTTAATTATGACTCGCATATTAGTGACTTCTTTCATACGCCCAATTACATCCCAGGTCAGGGAAGGATCTGTAATACCAACACCGCGCATGTTCAGCCCTTCGAAAATCGGCTTGACCCGTGGGGGGGTATGACAAACTGCACAGTCCCTGTCATCTTCCCGAGCCAGCAGTCGATCGGTTTCCGTGTTACGTCCTCCAGGCAAGTCAATTGTCAGGGCCACTGCGGTGCAACCAGCGGCCTCTGCTCGCCTTAACATGGCTTCGGTATATTCCCAACGATTGGTGGAATACAGTTGAAACCACAGGGGGCTGTCCCGTGCTTCTGCTACCGCCTCGATCGCCGTGGAGGACATAGTCGATAAAATCATGTGGTGACCCTTTACTGCTGCCGCTCTGGCGCTAGCTAATTCCGCGTCAGGGTGAAACGCTCCCTGACCACCAACGGGACATAGGAAAAATGGAGATTGGGCTTCGGAGCCAAGAACATTTACCGACATGTCGTTACGACTCACATCCACCAGACGGTGGGGACGGATTTGGAAACGGGTATAGCCTTCACGATTAGCTCTTAAGGTGCCATCACTATCAACCCCGGTAACAAGGTAGCCAAAATGCGCGGGAGGCACTTTTGTGCGGGCAACTGCTTCCATTTCGAAGACATTAATCACCTCTGAAGGGTCGGTTAGACGCTCCCCTGTAGTTTCCTCCACCTCCTGCGCAAACGCAGAGTAGTTGGTAAGCAAAGGACTCGCGGCAAGGAACTTGAGAAACTCACGACGTTCAAACATTTTTAATCCTCCGTAATCGGTAAATAGGGACAGATCTATTTTTCATCGGCGGGAACTATTGGGGACATCCACAGCTTAGCAACTTTATCGATAAATGGGGTCGATAAAAGGGGTCACCCATTATCCGACTCCGGTCAACAGGGCGCAAAGATACCTGGAC
>CAJXIY010000044.1 GCA_913054495.1 uncultured Gammaproteobacteria bacterium
CTTCAGCAATCCTGAACGAATTGTGGCCTGATCTCCGTATCAGCTTATTTCTATCTTTTGTGAAATCATGATGACCGAAAAAGTCCTGATCGTAGATGATGAACCCGATATTCGGGAACTATTGGAAATTACCCTCGGCTGAATGTCACTGGCAACAGAGAGCGCAGCGGATCTAACATCTGCTCGACGCCTGCTATCGACCGAGAAATTCAGTTTGTGTCTCACCGACATGCGCTTACCTGATGGCGATGGTATCGAGCTTGTGAAATACATTCAGACCGAATGTAAACAGATGCCGGTGGCCATGATCACCGCTCACGGCAGCACCGAAACTGCAATCAAGGCACTTAAAGCCGGTGCCTTCGACTTCGTGTCAAAGCCGGTAGACCTGCAGAAGCTGAGAGATCTAATCAATGCGGCGTTACGCCTGACCCATAAGAAACCACTTCAGGGATCGTCAGATGCAGCGAGCACCGCCCCATCAGGCACTTCGATTACCGGCCAATCGGCAGCAATAAAACAGTTGCGAGAACAGATTTACAAACTTGCCCGCAGTCAGGCTCCCATCTATATCAGTGGCGAATCCGGTTGTGGAAAAGAGCTGGCGGCGAGAGCCATTCACCAGCAAAGCGCCAGGAGCGATGCGCCATTCCACAAAATCTGGTGGAGAGCGAACTGTTCGGCCACTTGAAAGGAAGCTTTACCGGTGCCGACAAGGATAAGCAAGGCCTGTTTCAGGCCGCCAAGGGAGGCACTCTATTTCTGGATGAAATAGCTGACTTGCCCCTGCAAATACAGGTCAAATTACTGCGAGTGATTCAGGAAAAAGCCGTGCGACCGGTTGGCTCTCAAAAAGAGGAAGCGGTCGATGTCAGACTCTTGAGTGCTACCCATAAAAATCTTGCCAGAGAAGTAGAGCTTGGCAATATGCGACAAGATCTGTTTTTCAGAATCAACGTTATCGAATTGGCAGTGCCCAGCCTTCGCGAAAGGCAGGAAGATCTGCAGGAATTAACCCTGACTATTCTAAACAAGATAGCAAAAGAAGATGCAACGACGGTTTGCGAAATTGACGATGAAGCCCTGGCTTCTTTGCGCCAATATAGTTTTCCGGGCAACGTTCGGGAGTTGGAAAATATCCTGCAGAGAGCGGCGACACTCTGCGAGGACAGGATAATTCGTGCTGCCAATCTCGAATTTATGAATACCCCACAGGCCGCCGAAACAGTCGAAGAAATTCATCCACAGGCGATTAGTGACAACGCTGCTCAGATAAATAATATTGTGCCTGAATCCAGCAGCAACGATATCCCGAGTGACTTTTCACTGGAAAAACACCTGGAATCGATTGAGATTGGAGCGATCGAAAAAGCACTCGAAGAAACCAGGTGGAACAAGACTGCTGCGGCAAAAAAACTCGGCAATTCATTTCGCTCCCTGCGTTATCGACTGAAAAACCTGGGTCTGGACTAGACCGATAAGACCTCCCTAGATAGCGCACCTGGTTGATAGGGGCGAGGGTCGAGGATTGGCGTACGGCCCAGCAGTTCATCGGCGAGCAGTCTGGCCGATGCCGGCGCCAGCACCAGGCCGTTCCTGAACTGGCCGGCGTTGACATACAAGTTCTCGAAATCCTCCAGCTTTCCGATAAAGGGAATCCCCTCCGGCGCGGCCGGTCGTAAGCCGCTCCATTGCGCCACTGGTTCGTGCCGTCTCAACATCGGCAAAATTTCGTAGGCTGATTCCAATAGACTTTGTTTCGCCGCAGCCGTGGGCGATTTATCGAAACCGCAGTACTCCAGGGTGCTACCGACTAACATATGGCCATCCTTTCGAGGAATCAGGTAGCGTCCTGCATGCAGCAGGATTGACGAAATTGGCTGCTTTGCGAATTTAAATAACAGCATTTGACCTTTTACCGGCTCAATCTTGAGAGAGACACTGAGTTCCCGCAGTACTCCAGCGCTCCATGCGCCAGCACAGATCACCACCTTATCAGCCCTCAACTGTGTTTCCTGTGGTCCGGATCGAAGCTTCGACCCAATGATCCGATTCTCCCGACAACATAAACCCACAAGCTCGGTGTGTGATTTCAGGCCAACGTTGGCCTGCTTATCCAAACTGTGAACCAGGGCTTTGATCAGTTTTGGATTCCTGACATTAGCCACATCCGGCATCCACAGCGCCGACTCGAACCGGGGCGCCAACTCGCTTTCCTTTCTATAGAGATAGCTCGCATCGACTTTCTCCATATTACGTTTATTATGAAAAGCCCATCGTAACGCGACTTTGGCTTCTTCCGCTGCCAGCATTAACAAGCCCGAGACCTGTAGTTCAGGATCGATGCCGCTTTCTTCGATGAGCTCTGCTGCCAATTGAGGGTAAAAAGTCTGGGCCCAGCTGGCCAACGCGGTAATCGCAGGCTTATAACGCCAGGGATAGAGTGGCGATACGATGCCACCACCCGCCCAGGAGGCCTCCCGGCCAAACTCGCCCTTATCGATCAGGATGACATCCGCGCCTGCGGTGGCGAGCTCCCGGGTCAACAAGAGCCCATTAATTCCGCCTCCGATTATTAGATAGTCACTCATGAATGCCTTTTCTGCTGCAGATCCAATAATTTGATCTACACTGAGAGCAGTGAATGACCATTATCACACGGAGGTGTACAGTCATGAACTTGAAGACAGCCGGGAGCTCGAATTCAACCATGGGTTCGGGTATAGCCACTCGCTTCGAACCCAGCGAGGGCTTGGGCAAGACCCGGCATAACGGCGACGGGTTTACCCTGGTGGAACTCTTGCTCGTATTATCCATACTGTCCATCCTCCTCGGCCTGTCATTGCCAAATTTCCAAGCTATGTACGCGCAGAGGCACGCCGATACCGTCATCAGAAAGGTGTCAGAAGCCATTCAACTGGCAAGAATGTCAGCCATTAGAACCGGCAAGCTCGTTACCTTGTGCCGCTCGGACAGCGGCGTCGAATGGGGCGGTCAGTGGCAGGATGGGATTATGGTGTTCAGTGATCGCAACGGAGATCGAAAAATAAACCAGGATGATGTCTTGCAACAGTTCATCACCTTCCCCGGTATCAACGGCTCGCTCAAATGGCGCGCGTTTCAAAATCGACAATATTTACAAATTACCAATCAGGGTTTCACCCGCTATCAGAATGGAAATTTCACCTACTGTCCCAACAATGGCGATGCCAGCCTCGCCCATCAGCTCATAATCAATCGAACCGCCAGAATTCGCTTCGCAAAAGATAGCGATGGAGATGGAATCAAGGAGGATAGTCGGGGGCGGCCAATTAGCTGTAGCTAGGGCAGCATTGTATTATTCAGAAATGCCCTAACGCTGCCAGCATTCTTCGGTACTCGCGATCCCGGTGCCCGTAGCACCGCGCACACCGGTGCTGGTGATGGTGAGAGTGTCACAGTCGTCGGCCAACTGTTGGTTCTGGGCCGTCGCAGTGGCAATAAAACACGTCGCTATGCTGCCACCGCCACAAGCGGCGACAGCAATTGTAAATAACGCGTTCTGGGTGGTGCGCACGGTGCCATCGGTGGTGATGAGTGGAGTTGCATCTGTGCTGTAAGTATTATTGGAAGAGAAGAATCTTTCCTCATCGGATGCGACCTGTAGTAGCTCAGACTTGGCCTCGGCTCTACCCGAGCGCATCACACTATTTTGATAGGCAGGTATAGCGATAGCCGATAACACGCCAATAATAGCGACGACGATGAGAATTTCAATCAGGGTAAAACCGGTTCGATGTGTAGAAAACATGAAGGAATCCAGCGCCACGGAGTGCCGGCAATTTGAGCTCGACAGTTTATCCTGATCATAGCGATCGTGATCCAACCAGGACTTGTACATCACCACTTTATTATAGTACATCCTAGTCATTTCTGACCAACTGATACCTAAGTTACCTCTGAATAATGGCATACGGTCTCTGGGTAATCTGAAGCGTGCAGGGTGTGGGTCGCGAGGGAATCTAGTCGTAGGTCTGCACGAAGGTCGATTGTAATTTCACCTCTGTGGTGGCATTCACCCCTACCGCCCGTGCGGTGATGCGATGAAAGGTGCGCGGTAACGTGACTTCACCGCCTCCGATGGCGATGGATTGTCCGGTGCCGACAACACGATATTCCTCAATAACATACACCGGTTGCGTGTTCACCGAGGCAACATCGGATAAGGCATCACCGTTCGTGGTCCAGCAGCTGGCATCTATATCTATATGGTCCCACCAATAAGCGCCGTCGTTAGCAGCTGGATTCATGGAGTTTTCTTCCCTCACCGTGGTGCTGCCGTCGGTACTGGTGGTAGGCAGTGTGCCCTGTCCTACCAACCAGGCTTCGGCATTTTTCAGGGCCGATTCTGCGGCCTGGAAGGCCAGGGTGTAATCTCGCATATTTCCGGACATGCGCTCCTCTAAGATGGTGGATTCCATACCGGAAACTCCCAGCATCGTCAGGATTGCCAAAAACACCAGGCAGAATATCAGCACCGCCCCCTTCTGCCTGCAGCGACTGGCTAGCTTCGGAGTCCGTCTCATCTTCTGCATATTATTACTGTACCGAAACGTTTGCCCAATTCCGTGATCTCCATCTAAATCTGGTGTCGGCGAGCGCATTAGACCCCCAATATCCTGTTTCTGAGACTGATGGTATTGGTGAAAACCCGCCTCACCCTGGTATCCGTCGGCAGGGAGCCAGCGCCAGCCGGTCCGTAGGTCACGCCATCGAAGGTGTACTCCTGAGACGAAGGCACGATGCTATCCTCTATCGATTGCATCAGCAGGCTGATCCTGATGCTGATGACATCGTTCCAATCCGGCACCTGGTCGGCTGGCAGATAGGCGTCGACGGTATTGCGAACATCCTGGTCGAGATTTACACCGTATAATACCTGCATGGACTCCACGCCTTCGATTAATTCTTCCGCGGTGCCGGCAGTTCCAGTCGCACTGAGCTGTCTCTGAAACAGGGCCGGTGAATTCGTCGCGGTGTCACCACGCTTGCCTACGTAGAACAGTGTCCCCTGTAATAACATGACTTCCGCAGGATTGGCGCCAGACGCGAACGAAGATATGGTCACGCCGGCTTGGTTTCCCGGATCGCAGGTAGTGGACAGCGTAATGGTGCTGGTAGTGGCCCCTCCCCCGTCGGCGACCACAGCACAGGCTTGCACGAAATCTGCCTGTTCGCAGTCACTGATGATAAGAAAATCGTTAACCTGAATGCCCACAGCCGATTCTGCGGTGATCGTGGGAGGAGTGCCCTGGGTGATGGCAGTCACGCCGCCGGCACTGCCGGTGGCGCTCCATATCCTGATAATATCGGAGTTTGGCACCGCGTTAACGACCGGGATGATATTGACGCCGCCGGGGTCCGAGGTCCATTCCGATGTGTTGGAGGCAACGACCGCCACATCGCTCGCACTATTGTTGACTGTGCCGGGATCGGTGCCGTCTGCCTCCCAGCCCTGCACACCGAATTCCGGTTGAAACGAGTTCGGTGGCGAATCCAGCGTATTATTGACGGTCAGTCCCCTAACGCGCCCAGACAACCAAGGTAGCCCCCCATTCGAATTTCCTGGGACAGAAAATTCAGGGCAAAGCGACCATTCTCCTGCAGTCGCAGTCGCGCGTCCTGTGATCGCTCGGTAATCATAGTGCTGACATAAACCTGTGCCACACCGGCCGAGAGAGTGAGTCCCAGCACCATGGCAATCATCAGTTCGATCAGGCTCAGACCCCGGCTATGCTGCATGTTAAAATTTGGTTTCATCGGCCTTAATATCGTAAGCATTGAGTTATAGCGGCTGAAACGTCGTCACATAGCGTTCGTTTGCCGTGCCATCCCGATTGTCATCCCACCAGATCTTGATGGCGTAGATGGCACCGGTATTATCACAGGCGAAAGCTGCGGCAGTGCCGTCATCTCCACCGGAATCGAGGCATACGACTGCAGTACCCCCGGGTAGCAATGCAGTTACCTGCGCCAACCAGTCATTGATATCCTGGGCCGCCATCTGTGCGCTGGTACAACCGGCTGCGGTAAAACACGACGCGGTCTCTCCCCCGGACACGTTATTATAATCGCCTGCCCCCACTGCGGTGAGGTTGGCACGCATGCGTTCGACGATATCCATGGATAAACTGGTGGCCTGGGTGCGGAAATAGGCGGCCTGGTTCCCCCGCAGGCTCACGGACTGCACACCGGCCATGCCCATCATGCCGAAGGAAAGTACCAGCAGTGCAATCAATACCTCTATCAGTGTAGAGCCATGTTGTTTTTTAGCCATGGCAATTGGACCTTGCTGATTCAGGCCTGCACCCATCATGAACACACCAGTCCGGTATCAAGTCTTCGTCCCCTGCCGGAAGCACCAGTCTCGATAGAGCGGGCATTATTGGTCGCCGGGCAGATCAAAAACGTTTGCACACCACCGGTGGCGCTAAATCCCAGATTATCATAGGAAAACAAATCCACCGTAAAGGTATGGGTACTGCCCGCACCGAGGGTCTCGAAAACACGAATCACTATATCCCCTGGATCGATAGAGCCGGTATCGCCGTCGGCGTCACCATTGTTATCGACGAATACGATCCATCCTTCAGACCAGGTGCCCGCATCGCAATCGGTGGCATCGTCGCTGGCGCAAATAGACACATCAATACCGCGCTTGATCGCTTCGCTACGGGCCAAGTTCAATGAAACCCAAAAGTTCTTGGCCTGCCGGTTGGTATTCGAACTTTCAATCACATCCTGAAAGCCGGGCAGTGCCAATGCCAACAGGACGCCCAGTATCCCTATCGACATTAGCAGCTCAATCAATATTTAGCCTTTGATTTTATTAGCTTTTTTAGGAAATCTCTGGTCCACTAGCATGCTGCCCTGGCAATTAAATACAATGATACAAAGAATCGATCGCGCTGCAATACCCACAAACGACAATTCGCAGCATTCGTACTGATAAGTACTGTGTCGGTTCAATATCCGATAATTCAATAGCGCCGCCGAATATTGCCCAGATAAACCATAACGCATGTGGGCAAATAGAGTGTGATTTAGCTAAAAATATGAATAATTTCAGTATCTTATTTTAGTGGAATGTGACGAAAATCACATAGTTTTCAGCTTTCTGCCCGGGACTGCCGAGCACCCTCACATACCGATCTGCTGTAATGCCCGCTCAAGTTGACATAAACTACGCCACCGTCGGCCCTGTTTGTTCTACACCGGCGCAGATGCCGCCGCACTCGCAATCGATGTGTAAGGATTTTCACCATGGAATTAAGCCTGTCGGCAGCCCTGATCTTGTGCCTGACCGGCTTCATCGCGGGTGGTATCAATACGGTTGCCGGCGGCGGCTCAAACCTCACCCTGCCGGTATTGATGATGCTCGGTTTGCCTGCGGATATTGCCAATGGCACCAACCGAATCTCCATTCTACTGCAGAGCCTGGTTTCGACGGCGGGCTATGATCGACACCAGACCCTCGATCGACCGGCAATCGTGCCGGTTCTGATCCCGACAGTCGGTGGCGGTATTATCGGCGCCGTCGCCGCCGCTTTAACCCCAAACCTCTATCTTAAGCCGCTGCTGCTCGGCACTATTCTGACCATATCGGTCCTGATACTGCTACGTCCCGACGTCATTGCACCGGCGCCAGGCACTCCCGTGATCGCAACCAGTGAAAGCCCGCGAGCATGGTGGGGCTTATTCGGTGCCGGGCTCTATGGTGGCTTCGTACAGGCGGCAGTGGGCTTTATATTATTGGCCGCCCTGGCGGGGGGGCTGCGCTATGACCTGTTGCGCGCAAATGCATTGAAGACCGTGTGCGTGCTGGCCTTTACCAGCGTGGCCCTACTCATCTTCATCATCTTCGATCAAGTCTGGTGGGTTCCTGGATTGATACTGGCTGCCGGATCCATGGCTGGCGCACATCTGGCAGTCAAGATAGCGGTCCGTGCCTCAGCAAGCAGTATCAAATGGTTTTTATTCCTGATGACAGTCTGCGCGGTGCTGGCCAGCCTGCTGTTTTAAGGGCCAGGGGCCGGGCCCGGAAAGACAATAACGAGTCGGGCACCCCCCAACTCACTGGCTTCGAGGAGGACCTCGCCGCCATAGCTGTTGACGATATCGGTAACCACCGCCAGCCCGATACCGTGGCCCTGTACTAGCGTGTCGGCCCTGGCCCCACGCTGTAAAACGAATTCCTGTTGGTCCTCGGGTATTCCTGCTCCATCGTCCTCCACCGTAATTTCGACGCCGCTTGCCTCTGCTTTGCTATGCCTTACCGCAACTGCAACTCGTTGCACCGAATATTTGAACGCATTGTCCATAACATTGCCGATCACTTCCATGAGATCTCTTTCGTCGCCCTGAAAATAAACTTTCGAATCCAGATCGGCCGTAAACTGAACCGATTTATCGACGTAGACCTTGCGTAAGGCCTCCAATACCTTGTTGACCGTGGCCACCACGCTGACCTGCCGCGCCAGCGAACTAGCGCTACCCGACTGCACTGCCCTCTGCAATTGATAGGTAACAATCTGATTCATACGCTCAAGCTGTTCACCTACCGAGTCCAGCTGCGTGTCGATGTTGCGGTCGCTGGCTGATCGCGGTTTATCGGAAATATCCTGCAGTACGCCGGTGATGACAGCCAGGGGCGTCTTCAAAGAATGGGCAAGATCTGCCAGTGTGGTTCTATATCGAGTCTGTTGCTTGCGCTCGGTCTCGATCAATAAATTCAGGTTATTGGTGACACCACGCAGTTCCCTCGGATAGTCGCCCGATAACTGATTCTTGCTGCCGGACTCAATCAATTTCAAATCCCTAGCCATGCGCTGCAACGGCGACAAACCCCAGCGCATCAGGAAAAATTGAATCAGCAACAATAGCACCGCGACGCCACCGAGCCATGACCACAAGCTGGTCCTGAAGTCGGATATCTCCGAATAATAAGGGCCTGCATTCTCCATGACGCTGAAGCTAAATTCGCCGATGCCATCCTCCCAGAGAATGCCATAACTGAGCACGAAGAAGTCTTCCCCTTCATCGTTCCGGGTTCGGGTGAACAAGGTCTCACCCACACCAACGGGTTGCCGCAGCAACTGCGGATCGGGCAGGCTCAGAGCCAGCGCCGAGTCGCTGCGCCAGAGCACACCCAGGCTCGGCCGGCTGATAAATCCATACAGTCCCGAATCCAACTGACCGAAGCGAGGTTCCTGCAAGTCCTCAAGAAAATAAAATTCACCGTCTTCTTCATCGGCGGCCGCCAGTAGAAGATAGACCTGTACCTGCAGTCTGTCCGCAGCCCCCGCTTCGATGCTGTTTCTGAAAGCACTATCGAGCACCAGGCCAGTCAAGCCTAAGAACACGAAAAGCAACACACTGAAGGAAATCAGTAAACGTGATTGCAGGGAGTAATCGCTAGCAGAGACTTTCGATGTCATCCGGGATCAAGACTCGCCAGTGGGTGGGAATTCAGGATTCAGGCAGATTGAAACGATAACCCTGTCCGCGTACGGTTTCGATTGGCTTGAGAGTCTGTTCAGGATCGAGTTTTTGCCGTAGTCGACGCACGAACACTTCCAGCACATTACTGTCTCTGTCGTAGTCCTGGGCGTAGAGATGTTCGGTAAGTTCAGTTTTCGAAATAACTTGCCCCGGGTGCATCATGAGGTATTCGAGCATCTTGTATTCATATGCCGTTAGATCGACAATCTGTTCAGAGACGGTCAGGCGCTTGGTGGATATATTCAGAGTCAAGGAGCCAAATTCGAGTTTCGGCTTGGAGAATCCCGCAGCCCGTCGCAGCAGGGCATTGAGCCTGGCGACTATCTCCTCGAATTGGAAGGGTTTTACCACATAGTCGTCTGCGCCCGCATCCAGTCCAGCCACCTTGTCCTGCCAGTCACCTCTCGCGGTAAGAATGAGCACGGGAAACTCCTTGCCCTTGGCACGAATTTGTTTGATGAGGGAAATGCCATCGATCTCTGGTAATCCAAGATCGATGATGGCGGCGTCGTAGTCGAATTCGGTGGCATAGTAGAGACCGGTCTTACCATCTTCAGCCGCGTCCACCACGTAACCCTCCTTCTGCAAGCCCTTTTCCAGTTGCTGGCACAACAGGCTTTCATCTTCGACTACTAATAATCGCATCGGGGGTGGACCTCCAGGTCAGATAATCATGGGCTGGGATTCAGCTGCCACCCGCAATCTTGCCGGTAGTTGCGTGCACGAATACGGTAAATACCTTGCCTTCATTTTCCATACGTATCTGGTAACGCTGGTTTTCTCCTTCGCCAATCAGGCTAATCCGCAATAGTTTCCCCGAAAATTTTTGCCTGGCGAGGATTACCGCCTGACGCTCGGTTATTTTACTGGTGTCCGGCGCATTGGATCTGAGGTCTCGTGCACCGGCATTGGCGTTGAAATTGAGCTCATTCTGCGGTGCCGGTTGCGCCTGGGCATAGCCCAGCCCTGCCATGCCCGACAATAAAATGATCAAAAACAGCGACACGAGAATTGTCCTCAAATCACACCCCAATAATGCTGCGGTGATAGTAGCAGAGTGCACGAACCGCCACACGATCGAACTGCCCTAAGCTGCAGGCGCTCCACCATACTACCGCACTGGCTGGCCAGTTAAGACCGTTATAATACTGGCTGTACCGACACCCGCAGTCGAATCTCAGCTCCTGGATCAGACTTGGTACGGACGGAGAACTCCTCGCCGTTGAAGAGATATGTCACTCGATACCCCACCAGTCGCTCTTCCTGCGTCTGCTGATACACCGTCTCACAACGCTGAACCGTCTCATACTGGCGACTCACCGACTGCGTCTTGCGTTGCATAATATCACGTCCAATGGAGTGGCCCAACACGGCGCCAACCACCGTCCCAATCTGTCTGTTGGAGCGGCCATGCCCCAGCGCGTTACCAATGGCACCGCCGATGACTGTACTCAGTAGCACCGACGTGCGGGATGGATACCGGCCAGGGTAACGATCGATCGCAATCTCCTCTTCCCAGCATTGCTCCTGGGGCACGGAAATCTCAACTATCTGGTAGATGGGCCGCGATTCCAATACCTGCGCTGTCTCGAAGCTAGTTTCGGCCTGCACCGAGAATGAACCCAACGCCAGGCCGATAACAATGGCAGAACCCTGTATAGTCTTCATCTGGTAATACCTCTTTAAAATGCACTAAAATAGCTCGTAAATGGAGGAAGTAAGATTCGAGCACGCTCGAATTTGTCCTTTCCCATGTGCATAAACTAGCAAAAACAAGCTGAATCCAAGCTGAAGCAGATCCGCCCTGGTGACGACTGCAGGCAGATCTTGACAACAGTTTTATTTCCAGTTGGCATGGTGTATTTTTGTCACTGGATTGCTAGCGAACTTCGATCCGGCATAGGGGAGGAATTAAGGAACCTCCGATCAGACGAATACAGGCTGTGGCTAGGCAATCACAATAATTATCTCAATAAGAAGAGGTTGACCATGTTCAAAAAACCTATTTTTATCGCTGCCACGATAACCGTGCTGGCATGCGTACCTCTGTACTTTCTCAGTAGTCAGCAATTTGAAGTAACCGTCGATAATCTCCCGCTGCTGGCGATGTCGCTATTCATCACCATCTTGATCGCTGTATTCTGGACCAGCGCGGCTTCGGTAAGTGGCGGGTCCACCTACACAGACATGAACCGTGAGAGCGGCAGTGTCAAATGGTTCAATGCCAACAAGGGCTTTGGCTTTATCACCCGCGACAACGGCGATGACATCTTCGTTCATTTTCGCTCAATCAGAGGCGAGGGGCATCGGGTATTGCGGGATGGTCAGCGCGTAGAATTTGCCGTCTGCGAGGGTGAAAAAGGACTACAGGCTGAGGACGTAGCCGTAGCCAACTAAAATCAGGGAAGCGTTACATACACGATGGTGGTACCAGGTTGCCTCTGGGCGTTTGAGAAACCTGCGAATCGCTAGTAATGGGGTGGTTTTTCATCCTCCAGGGGTTGGTCGTGGTGAACCCCATCCTGGACCAGCAGTTCGGAGAGTTGTTCCCGGACTAGCCGCAACTGCAAAGACAACGCGTCGATCTGGCGCTGTTGCAGTAGCATTTCCTTGTTCAATTGCTGTAACAGATCTTCCTGAAAACTGAATTTGGTTTCAAGATCAATTATTTTCTCCTTCACCCGGGGCAATCTCCTGCGATCGGTTTGCGGCGATGATAGTGCCTTTTCCGGGTTAACTCGACCCTTTTCCGGTTCTGCCGGAGCGATAAAGAATTCATATTTTCGCCGCTATAAATTTAGTATCCTTATAAAGCATCGAGTCCATTAGCAGGGACCATCTCGAGCAGCACCAGGAATCTCAAATTCAGTGAATAGTCTTCAGCAGGAATCCGTGACTATGAATAAAGCATCGATCAACTGGACTAATATGTTGCTATTTAGTCTGACCCCAGCCCTCGCCATCATTCTGGTACCACTTTATGGCTATTTCTACGGCTATGACTTGTATGAGTGGCTGGTATTTATCGGGCTCATGGGCTTTTGCGGCATGTCTATTACCGCTGGGTATCACCGGCTCTGGTCCCATAAGACTTACAAGGCCCATCCAATCCTCAGAACCATATTTGCGATCGGTGGTGCCTGCGCCCTACAAAACGATGTCCTGCACTGGGCATCGGATCATCGACGTCATCATCAACACACCGACGATAATGATCTCGACCCATACTCCGCCAAGCGCGGCTTCTGGTTTTCCCACATTGGCTGGCTACTTCGTGACTACGCGAGCGGCGCCGAAGATTTCTCCAATGTTGAGGATCTAAAGAAAGATCCCATCGTCATGTGGCAGCACCGGCACTATCTGGGCCTGATATTACTCACCAATATTGCCCTGCCGGCAGTCCTGGGATTCATTCATGGTGATATCATCGCCTGCCTGCTTCTTGCCGGCCTGTTACGCCTGGTGCTAAGCCAGCACCTCACCTACCTGATTAATTCCCTGGCCCACATATGGGGCCAACAACCCTACAGCAGAGCCAGTTCTGCCAGAGACAACCCGATCCTCGCCCTGCTTACGTACGGCGAGGGCTATCACAACTATCACCATGCTTTTCAGTGGGACTATCGAAACGGCGTAAAATGGTGGCACTACGACCCCACCAAGTGGATGATCAGAATCTGCTCGATGGTTGGTTTGGCTCGAGATCTCAAACGTAGTTCTTTCGCGCAAGTCGAAAAGGCCAAACTCGATTTGCAATACCGCAGGGCCACCGAGAAATTCGAATCCAGGCAGGTTTCCGATAAGTGGCGCCAGCTACTAGAACAGGAATATCAACAGTTTTTGCAGACATTGCAGCTATGGAGCGACCATCGTCAGGCCTGGTACGAAGCCAGAGGCCAGCAAATTCAGAAGACCCTCGAACACTGGGATCAGTTACAGCTGCGGGATCGCTACCGGGAAATGCAGTATAAGCTCAAGATACAGCGACGCCGCTGGCAGCAACTTATGCGCAAGATTGCCAAACCGCTGCCTTATCCTGCCTGAGCGCTAGGGCACCTCTGTAGACGATTTTTCCATTCGGGCGTTATAGTGAAGGGGATGTGAAAGCAAGGGAGATCACCGCGGGTCCCATGAATACGGGTCAGGGGCTTTTACAACGGCGGCAAAGCCTGTAACAATATTGCAACAAGCTGCCGATACTCAGGCAGTCACTTAAATAGGAAGGGAAACATCATGATCATCAAGCAACGAGCACGAACTCTGGCTGCTCTGACAATTGCTGCAGTTGCCGCCAACTTCTCAAGTTCAGCGTGGGCGGTTGAAGAAGGTGAAATGGCGCCAGACTTCTCCTTGCCATCGATTTACGCGGATCAACCAGCCGTGTCACTGAGTGCGCTGCGGGGCAAGACGGTCTACATCGATTTTTGGGCCTCCTGGTGTGCGCCATGCCTGCTTTCCATGCCCCTGTATAATGAGATGTATCACAAATACAAGGATCAGGGGCTGGAGATAGTTGCCATTAGCGTCGATAACCCCATCGAAGACGGCCTGGATTTTCTGCTCGATACGCCGTTGGATTTCCTCATTCCTGCCGATCCAGATGGAGATATTGCGGAACTGTTCGAGGTGTTCGGCATGCCGACATCCTATCTAATCGAACCTGACGGCACCGTATCCCTGGTGCATGTAGGCTTTCGCAAGGGTGATATAGAAATAATCGAGGAGGCAATCCAGAAATCTCTGGCTACACATTAATGCGCATTCTGCGAATTACTTGTCTACTGCTTCTGGCCACCAGCCTTCTGACAGCCTGCACCGAGGTGCGGCCCTGGCAGCGGGGCAATTTCGCCAGGGTAGAAATGCAATGGCAGACAGATCCCCTCGAAAGCGCCCTCAACGATCACATCTTTTTCAGTAAAGAAGCCTCCTCCGGCGGCAATAGCGCCGCCGGTGGCGGCTGCGGTTGCAACTGAGCGCTGAGGCAGCCCACAGACGACCTCAGCCGTGAAAATCAGCACAGATCCCGCACTCTGCTGGCACTGTCAACCACTGCCCTTGCGCTGCCTGGTATCGCCAGGGCTGACGCCCCACCTGTTGAGAGTACACTTTCCTACAAAATTTCCAATTACAAGGAAGACGATCTATCCCGCAGCGAAGTTCTTTTTGGTGACCTCGATCGCTATGACATCGATGTCCATCAATTCCAATTGATCACTCCCGTAGGCAGAAATATGGCCCTGCGTATCGACGCCAACTATGAGTCTCTGAGCGGTGCATCTCCCTGGTTCACACTCGCCGGCAGCGACGGCAAACCTGTGGTCAGCCTCAGCGGTGCCAGTGGTATCCGCGATCGACGCTCGGAAATTTCCGTGGGTGCTAGCTATTATCTGGAAAACGGCAGCATTAGTGGAAATATTGGCTACTCAGAGGAAGATGACTATCGGGCAGTCTATGCAGGCTTGAGCGGCGAGCGCCACTTCAATAATGACAACACCACGCTGTCGGCAGGATTTAGCTACTCATCCGACGATATCTCCCCCACCGATGCCAAGCTTTTTAACCGGGTCACTGATGAACACAAAAACAGCGCGTCTGCCTATTTCTCGGTAAACCAGCTGATTAACCAGGTCTCCAGTATTCAATCCGGTTTCAGCATTACCGAGCAGTCCGGATTTTTGAGCGATCCCTACAAGTTGAGGGATGTGCGGCCCGAAGATAAAACCCAGCTCGCCTGGACCACTTCCTATCGGCGGTTTTTTACCACCGCCGACGACGCCCTGCATATCAACTATCGTCTCTATCACGATGATTTTGGTGTCAGCTCCCATACCCTCGATACGGCGTGGCACCAGAACATTGGCGGCAGCTATCGGCTGATTCCCGCCGTCCGGTATTACAGCCAGTCGGCGGCAGATTTTTTCACTAATATTGACGACTTTACCCAGCCCTTGACCGCACCGCAATCCAGCGATTATCGTCTGTCCGCTTTCGGTGCGATCAGTGGTAGCATTAGCCTGGTAGCGGATTTTGGGAAATGGACTGCCACGCTCACCGCCGAGCGCTATGTTGCCAGAGAAAAATACTCCGCCTATGAAGTATCACAACCGAGTACGGCGCTGGTTGCCTATAAGCGTGTATCTTTCGGTATCGATTATTCCTTTTAATCTATGGCAACTCTGATCAATAAGCCAATTCAGAAAGGCAAAAAATGGATCCCACGCTAAAACGCTTTTCTTTCGAAGCCATGGGCAGTCATTGTGAGATTCAAATTTACGATGACTCCCGGGTAAATGCGAAACGGATAGTCCGTCAAATCACTGCCGAAGTCATGCGACTGGAAAGAAAATATTCACGCTATAGAAATGACAATGTCGTTGCCGACATAAATCATTCCGCCGGCCAGCGCCTGGGAATAAAGATCGATTCGGAAACTGTCGCCCTGTTCAGACATGCCCTGAGTTGCTACGAGCAGAGCGACGGTTTATTCGATGTCACCGCCGGTGTGCTGAATCGAATCTGGGATTTTAAAAGCGCCAGGGTTCCCAGCCAGCAGCAGATTGATGAGATATTGCCACTGGTTGGCTTTAGTAAATTGTCCTGGCGCAAATCGCGCCTGTTATTGCCAGCCCATATGGAAATAGATTTTGGCGGCATCGTCAAAGAATATACCGCCGATACCGCCGCGAAATTAGGCAGATCGCTGGGAGTCACTCACGGCCTGATTAACCTGGGCGGCGACTTCGCCGTTATCGGCCCGCAACCAGATGGACAGGCCTGGACCATCGGTGTCGTCAATCCCAAGCAGGAACGGTCCCTCATGGCGAAAATTGATCTACTCGATGGCGGCCTGGCTTCCAGTGGGGACTATGAGAGATTCTTTATGCATGAGGGTAAACGCTATAGCCATATTCTCAACCCGAAGACCGGCTGGCCCAGCAGCGGTTTGAGAGCCGTGAGCGTGGCGGCGAACCTGTGCACGGTTGCCGGCTCCGTGGCGACCATTGCCATGCTGAAGGATGAGCATGAGGCGATTTCCTGGTTGCAGGAATCGGGTCTGTCCCATGTCTATATGGACGGCGACGAGGAGATTTCAGGCGTAGGTTTGAAATAAGGGCGCCAAGCAGAGAAGCTGGCTACAGACAATCGCCCTGATCCATGGCCACGGTGCTTAGCTCCACGATTGGAAACCGGCGTTAAAACCCCCGGATCAAATCAGTTGCAATGGTGGCTCGTCCAGTATGGCGCGCTGCTCTCTCAACTCGAGGATATGCTCCGCCCAATACCGCTCGGTGTTAAACCAGGGGAAGTTGAGGGGAAATGCGGGATCCTCCCAGCGTCGCGCCAGCCACGCGCTGTAATGCATCTGTCTTAGACAGCGCATAGACTCTATCAGCAATAATTCACTGGCCCGAAAATCATGAAATTCATTATAGCCTTCCACGATCTCCCGTAGCTGTGCCTGTCTTTGATTGCGATCTCCCGATAGCATCATCCACAGGTCCTGAATCGCCGGTGCGGTCATGGTGTCATCGAAGTCCACAAAGTGAGGCGTGTCGTCTCGCCACAATACATTGCCGGGATGGCAATCGCCGTGTATGCGCAGAGTCTGTATCTCACCGTGCTCGGCAAATCTCGATTCAATAGTTTCTATCAGATCCGCCGACAACGCTTCGTAGACATTCATGAGATCTGCAGGCAGGAAATCATTCTCTAACAGAAAAGACCTGCTTTCGTTTGCCAGTCTATCCACAGTCAGGGTAACGCGATGCAAGAAGTGATTCATGGCACCCACTGCATGAATCCTGCCTATGAATCTGCCCATTACCAATAAGTTGTCCAGCTGATCCAGTTCCGGCGCTCTACCGATGCATTGGGGAAAGATTGCAATCTGGAACGCTTCAAATTGTATCAGCGTCTGCTGCTGGGCAAACTCGATGGGCGCTACTACGGGTATTTCCAGATCGGAAAGCTCCCGGGCAAAACTGTGTTCTTCAAGAATCTGATCCCGGCTCCAGCGGGCAGGTCGATAGAATTTTGCGATAATATATGAGCCATCTCTCAGACCCACCTGATAGACACGATTCTCATAACTATTCAGAGCAAACACCCTGGCGTCGGTTTCATAGCCCAGGCTTTCGACGGCCTCGAGTACCTTTACCGGTGTCAGTTTGGAATATGGATGGACTGAGGTTTCCATCTAGTGCAATGGTGTCCGTATGCGAAAATTCGAGCACATTGAGAGCCCGATCTGAAAATCAGGAATCTTTAGTATCTGCCTTGCCACCGACGAGTGAAACCGGGAATGGGGTGATGTTGTCACCGCTGGAAATTTTGCTGGTACCACTCTTCTCCACTTCGTCTATGCGGATTACGGCCTGAATAGGGATAAAACTGCGTTTAACACCACTGAATTCCGCTTTTAGCTTCTCTTCGCTGGGATCAACCACCACCTTCGAGCGCTCATCGAAGACATAGTCTTCGATTTCAATAAATCCGTAGAGATCGCTCTGATAAACCTGCTTAACAAAGACTTCGTAGACCTTGCCCTTGTTAAGAAAGGTTATCTTATATATTTCTGAGGAATTTCGCATTAAAATCAATCTCTTATAACCATACACGTTTCAGTTGCGTCAGCATCGAGCCTAGTTTTCAGCCTGGGACCTGATCACAACGGCAAGAGTAAACGTAATATCAGGCTAATACGATGTTTTTCAAGCCCCAGAACCACAAATCTAGTACTCGCGCCATTGCCGTTGCTGTTATAATTCGCGCCCCTCTTAGCCCGGCTAGCCCGGCCGCTCATTTGCGGTCTGTGCCAGCCCGTAGCGGACAATAGCCGTGAATGCCAAGCAAAATGTGACCCCGCAATCGGGCGACGTGAAGAAAGTCTTCATCAAGACCCATGGTTGCCAGATGAACGAGTACGATTCGGCTCGTATTCTTGATTTACTGAAGGCAAGCCACGGTGCAAAACTAGTGACAGACCCGGCCGAAGCCGATCTGTTGCTGTTGAACACCTGCTCCATCCGGGAAAAAGCACAGGAAAAAGTGTTCCACCAGTTGGGTCGCTGGCGTAGTTTAAAGTTGAGCAATCCGAATCTGAAAATCGCCGTCGGCGGCTGCGTGGCAAGCCAGGAAGGTGCTGCTATCGGTAAGCGCGCACCGTACGTGGATGTGATCTTCGGACCACAAACGCTACACAGACTGCCGGAAATGCTCGCTAGCGCCAGCCCGGGAAAGCCAGTTGTGGATGTCAGTTTTCCCGAGATTGAAAAATTTGACCACCTGCCACAACCAAATGCCAGTTCCTGCCAGGCCTATCTGACGATCATGGAAGGCTGCAGTAAATATTGCAGCTTTTGTGTTGTGCCTTATACCCGCGGTGAAGAAGTCAGCCGAGACTTGGACGGTGTGTTGGCGGAAGCGGTACATTTGGCGGCTCAGGGTGTTCGGGAAATTAATTTGCTGGGTCAAACGGTGAACGCCTACAGAGGTTTGAATCACGAGGGGGCCGTCATCGATCTTGCCATGCTGATAAATTACGTGGCCTGTGTCAATGGCATCGAACGGATTCGATTTACCACCTCGCATCCCCTTGAATTCTCGCAAAATCTGATCGATGTTTACGCTCAGGTCCCGGAACTTGTCAATCATCTGCATTTACCGGTCCAGAGTGGATCTGATCGTATCCTGGCGGCCATGAAACGCGGCTACACCGTGCTGGAATACAAATCGATCATCCGCAAGATACGCGCGAATAGGCCAAATATCAGCCTGTCCTCAGATTTCATCGTCGGTTTTCCGGGTGAAACCAACACCGATTTCGAGGACACCATGAAGCTGATCCGGGAGATAGGCTTCGATACGTCCTTCAGCTTTATCTATAGCGCCAGACCCGGCACCCCCGCGGCCGAACTGGCTGATGCGACCCCGGAAATTGAGAAAAAGCAACGTCTGGCCACGTTACAGTCTGAACTCACCGGTCAAGCCGCCAGGATTAGCGAGTCCATGATAGGCACCGAGCAACGAATTTTGATTACCGGCCAATCCAAAAAAAGTGCGTCTGACTTGCAGGGCCGTACCGAAAATAATCGAGTGGTGAATTTCCGCAGCGACGATCAGGCACTGATTGGAAAATTTGCCACAGTCGAAATAACCGATGCACTGCCCAATTCACTACTGGGGACACTCTAACGGCCTGTTAGGAAGCGATGGCACTAATTTCCCATAGCTTGCTATACTGACGGGCATCCCAGACCAGAGAGCTTATTATTTCACTGCATGGCAACTCATACTCTTAGCTTGACATTAATGCCCGACAGCACTCGGCGTCTATCCAACCTCTGCGGGCGTCTCGATGAACACATCCATCAAATCGAAGTCTTTCTGGGCTTAAGAATTCAGCAAAGGGGCAATATTTTTCAGTTGTCCGGGACCGAGACAGCGGTGGTGGCGGCAAGCAAGCTGCTGGAATCCCTCTATGCAAGCACCGCCCAGGACCACCTGTTGAGCCCACACCTGGTTCATCTCTCCTTACAGGAATTGCGCCACAGCGAAGAAATGTCGGCGCTGGAGGGAGACGGCGATGGTTCCATCAAGACCCCGAAAACACTCATCAAGCCACGCAGCAGACATCAGCAGGAATACGTACGCGGCATTCGCCGCCATGACATCAATTTCGGAGTCGGTCCCGCCGGCACCGGTAAAACTTACCTGGCAGTGGCTTGTGCCGTCGCGGCTCTGATGAGGAACCAGGTTGATCGGATATTGCTGGTGCGACCGGCGGTGGAAGCCGGTGAAAAACTGGGATTCCTGCCCGGCGATCTGGCGCAGAAAGTAGACCCGTATTTACGCCCTCTCTATGATGCCCTCTACGAAATGCTGGGCTTCGATAAGGTGGCGCGTTTGATCGAGAAGAATATCATCGAGGTGGCGCCCCTGGCCTATATGCGCGGGAGGACACTCAATAACTCATTTATTATTCTCGACGAGAGCCAGAACACCACCGCCACCCAGATGAAGATGTTTCTGACCCGTATAGGCTTTGGTTCTACCGCCGTGATTACCGGCGACATCACTCAGATCGATTTGCCTAAGGGGGAAAGATCCGGGCTCGTACATGTAATCAAGGTATTGGCTGGCATCGATGATATCGGCTTTACTTATTTCAACGCCAGAGATGTTGTGCGACACCGCCTGGTACAAAAAATTGTCGAGGCCTATGACGAATTCGATCGAAATTCTGTGTCACAACTAAGCGGTCAAGAAGCCTCACAGCTCAATGAACGCGAAAGTTGAACTCAGCGGCGACACTGATGCGCATTGGCAGCCGGATGAGACCCTTTGTGAAACCTGGATCGATGCTGCCTTGGCATGCGCCGGCAAACACGGTCACTGCGTGGTCAGCGTCCGTTTCGTCGACGAATCGGAATCCATCGCCATTAATTGTGAATATCGTGGTAAAAACTCTGCGAGCAATGTGCTGTCATTCCCTGCAAACATCCCCGGCGACATGAGCTCCCTGCACGAATTCGAACTACTGGGAGACATCGTTCTGTGCCCAAAAATAGTTGCCGAGGAAGCCGATTCGCAAGGTAAATCTCTCGCTTCCCACTGGGCACACCTGCTCATACACGGACTCCTGCACCTGCTGGCATATAACCATCAATCCCCGGACGACACCGAGGTCATGGAAGCACTGGAAATAGAAGCACTTGAAAGACTTGGTATCCCAAACCCATATTTGCTAGTGTAAAGTAAGGAGCCGGCAGAGAGCCCAGAGCATGACAGACGATCAATCCAGCATCGATCCGAGACCCAGGTCCTGGATCCACAAAATCACACAACTCTTTTCTGATGAACCCACCGACACTAAAAGCCTGCTAGAGCTGCTGCGTAATGCGGAACAGGACAGGGTTCTCGATGCCGATGCACTAAGCATTATTGAGGGTGCCCTGCAAGTCTCAAGCATGCAGGTACGGGACATCATGATCCCTCGATCCCAGGTTGTGACCGTTGCCGCCAATCTGCCGGCCAAAGACATTATCGAACTGGTCATAGAAGCTTCCCATTCGAGATTTCCTGTGGTCGGTGACAACGTGGATAATGTGATGGGAATCCTGTTGGCTAAGGATTTGCTGCCCTTGAGCCTGGGTAACAGTAAAGAAAAATTTGATATCAAGGATGTAGTCCGACCTGCCACTTTCGTGCCGGAAAGCAAGCGCCTGAATGTATTGCTTAAGGAATTTCGCGAAACCAGGCATCACATGGCCATCGTCATTGATGAGTACGGCAGTGTCAGTGGCGCCGTCACCATCGAAGATGTGCTGGAACAGATCGTCGGTGAAATAGAGGACGAATACGATGTTGACGATGAAAGCTATATCAAAAAATTTGATGATGAAAATCACATCGTCAAGGCGATAACACCGGTCGATGACTTTAACGAATATTTTCAAACCGATTTCAGTGATCAGGAGTTTACGACGGTGGGCGGCCTCGTCTTACAACAGTTTGGACGCATCCCGGAACGGGGCGAAACCGTGAATATCGGCTCGTTCCTGGTCACAATACTCAATGCAGATAGCCGCCAGATCAAGCTAATTAAGGTCACTTCTACACAGCACAATACCGGCGGGAAAGAATCCAGCTAGCCGGATTTGCGTTGGCCCCAGCG
>CAJXIY010000045.1 GCA_913054495.1 uncultured Gammaproteobacteria bacterium
GCGAATGGTCGCAAGGAAAGTAGGGTAGAGGAGCTTCGCCGGGAAAGTATCCTAAAAATACGTCACCTGTACCTCACGATTACTGTCTTCACTTAACGTGGTACTGAAGCCGCCATTTTTTTGACTTAGCTAGATATTTTCAGAGGATGCATCAGGACTGGTAATTCGTTCCAAAATGCAAATGCTGTAGTCGTAGGGGTTTGAGTCGCTGCGTTGGAAATCCTTGCGGCCGACTTCCTGCCACTGCGTTTCGTCGAAGTCGGCAAGCAGGGTATCTCCTTCCACCTGCGCGTGAACGCGAGTGAGGTGAAATCGGTTTGCTAGCGGCAGGGCCGCCTGGTAGATTCCTGCCCCTCCGATCACGAAGGCTTCTTCGGAGCCATCAATTAGAGAGATGGACTCGGCTAACTTTATCGCGTCTGGCAGTGAACCGACGACTCGCGCTCCCTCGGCCTCGTAGTCCGGGTTTGAAGTGATCACTATATTGGTGCGTCCCGGTAAAGGCCGGCCGATAGATTCCCAGGTCTTGCGACCCATGATAATGCAGTTTCCCATGGTGGCGAGCTTAAAATGTCTGAGATCTTCGGAAAGGTGCCAGGGCAAACTATTATTTCTACCGATCACACGATTCTCAGCCATGGCACAGATTAAAGATAGTTTCATGGGATGAGTCTTCTAAACGGAAAAGGGATAGGTAATCGCTTCATGATGCGCGTAACCCTTGACCTCGAAATCGTCCATGCTTACCCAGGTTTCAATATCCTTGAGAGATTTGATGTCGGGGTTAATATGCAACTGTGGTGAGGCAAAGGGTGTTCGCTTCAGCTGGACGGTTCGCATCAGCTCGAGCTGATCCTCGTAAATATGGGCGTTGACGATCTTGTGGTAGGCAAGTCCCGGAATCTTGCCCGTGATCTGCGCCATCAGTGCCAGAAGAACAAAGACCTGGATCTGGTTGAAGTTCAAGCCCAGGGGTACATCGCAGGAGCGCTGGTAGCTGGTGAGATAGAGTGTGTCTCCCAGCAGGGAGAAGGTATGGGTATGCATGCAGGGGCGTAAACAGCCCAGCTCGAACTCTCCAGGGTTGTAGAAGGTCAGGATCTCACCTCGGTCATCGCTGCCCCGGGACAGGTTATCGACAATCTTAGCTAACTGGTCCAGGGAACTGCCATCCGGCTTGCGCCAACTGCGCCCCTGCACGCCGTAGACCCGCCCCATATCGTCCTTGCCCTTGCGCACCGGGTTGTTCAGCCAGGCCTTATTCTCATTGGCATTGGCATCCCAGGACCTGGTGCCCAACGCTCTGAAATCAGCCGCATTGTCGTAACCGCGCAAATAACCAAGTAATTCGGCTATGGCCGCCTTCCAAAAACTTTTCCGGGTAGTGATGATAGGAAACTGGTTCTGGCCAACGTCATAGGTAAGATCGGCATTAATCGCAGTAAGACACCTTTTGCCGGTGCGTGCATTCTCAACCCACACGCCGCGATCGATTATCCGTTGGCATAAACTCAGGTATTGTTGCATTAGTCGATTGCGCTCAATTCAATTCCAGATATTCCCACACGCCTCTGAATATCACCATGCAGCCACGGCTTCGCGTCGCTTGTAGGCAAAATACAACAGTAGCAATCCGGCTATCACCATGGGAGCAGACAATAGCTGGCCCATGGTCAGCCAGTCCAATGCTATATACCCGATATCCTGGTCCGGTTGACGAAAAAACTCGATGAAAAATCTGAAACTGCCATAGGCGATTGCGAACATCGCGGCCACGGCGCATCGTGGTCTTTCTCTGGCGGAAAACCACCATACGATGCAAAACAAGGCCACTCCCTCCAATGCAAATTCATACAGTTGGGAAGGATGCCTCGGCAGTTGATCGACGTGGGGAAACACCATGCCCCAGGCGGCTTCGGTGGGTCTTCCCCACAACTCGCCACCGATAAAATTACCAATTCGTCCCGCGCCCAGGCCGAAGGGCACGATCGGCGCCACAAAATCCATTGTTTCGAACAGGGTTTTGTTGAGGCTCTTTGAATAAAAGTAAAGCGCCAGCAGCACGCCGAGGAAGCCACCATGAAAAGACATGCCACCTTCCCATACCCTGAGCAACCAGACTGGATCGCTGAGGAAACGATCGAAGTTATAGAAGAATACCGACCCCATCCTGCCGCCCAATACTGCACCGAGGGCACCGTAAAATATCAGATCAGAAATTTGTTCTGCAGTCCACGAGCCCGGATTTATTCTGGCCCGATAAGAGGCAAGCGCCCAGGCTCCACCGAAAGCCACGATGTACATGATGCCATACCAGTGAATGCTGACGGGTCCCAGAGCAAAAGCAACTGGATCAATTTGAGGGAATGTAAACATGGGATTCTGTGTAGTTTCTCGCTGAGAAAAGCAGGGTTAAAACACGATCTTGTAAGTCTCCAGTATAGCAACATAGTCGAGGGGAGTGGCGGAACTATGGGCAGCAATTTTCCATTGCAATGGCATCGGCCAGTTGTTCCGACATTAAGGCCCGTACCCATGGATTAAAGAATCTATTCCACAGCGCTGTTCAACAGCCACCAATAAACGGTAACATTTGTCGAATGTGTCTTATCATATTTGCTTATCAGGCAGACTCGCGTTATTCACTGGTAGTCGCTGCAAACCGGGATGAATTCTTCAGCCGACCCACCCGGGATGCCGATTTCTGGACAGATAATGACGCCCATCATCCCGTGTGTGCGGGCAAGGATTTGGTAGCCGGCGGCACCTGGCTCGGCCTGACCACCTCCGGTCGCTTTGCTGCCGTAACCAATATTCGTGATCCGTCGCAAGCAGAGAAAAAACCGATATCCCGCGGCGAACTCACCCTCAATTTTCTTGCTGGCGCCGAGACGCCGGCAGCGTATTGTCAGTCCCTGAGCAGCCATTTCAACCAGTACGCCGGCTATAACCTGCTGATTGGCGATGGCAATGAGATGTTTTACGTAAACAACCTCGAAGCCAAATTGCGTCAGCTGGAACCTGGTATCTATGGGCTCTCAAACGGTCAGCTCAATTCGCCCTGGCCAAAGATCGAGCACGGTCGCCAGCAATTGAAGCTGCTGCTGGATTGCGATGCGGAGCTGGCAACTGACCAATTGATCTCGATGATGGGCAATCGGACCCGAGCTAAAGATGCAGATCTTCCCGACACCGGGATTCCGATAGAGCTGGAACGCAGACTGTCCTCCGCCTTTATCCAAAACCCGGAACGGCAATATGGAACCCGGTGTTCAACCGCGATTATCCTGGGCAGCCATGAGCAGAAAGAAAACATGTGTCGGTTTAGTGAACAAAACTACGACGAGTCGGGTCATCGGACCTCTGCCCATTTCTACCAGTTTGAGCTCACCCACTGAACGCTCGGTGCTGCGCCGGGAGTTACCGAGTAAGTCAACATAAGGGACGCCGATGTTCATACCTCGACATTTCTCCGTAAGCGATGAGAATGAAAAGCTAGAATTCATACGCATGCATTCATTTGGTCAACTAACATCCCATGTCGATGGCCAGATTTTTGCGTCCCATCTGCCATTGCTGCTAAGCGATGACGGCAAAAAGTTACTGGGACACCTGGCCAGGGCCAATCCGCAGTGGTCGCAACTGGAAGATCAGCTGGTTCTGGTGGTATTTCAAGGACCCCACTCCTATGTCAGTCCTTCCTGGTACAGCCAGCCCGGCGTGCCCACATGGAACTATCAGGCAGTGCATGTTTATGGACATGTCCAATGCCTTCATGACAGCGAACGCCTGAGGCAGATCGTCGAAGAATTAACCCGCATCAACGAGTCTGGATTCGATTCTCCGTGGCAAACAAATTATGATATCAGGCAACTACAGGGCATCGTCGGCCTGGAGATCGAGATTGAGCAGATTCAATGTAAGTATAAGCTCAGTCAGAATCGGCAACAGCAAGAACGCACCGATGTTGCAGACCAGCTGGAGAACCTGGGGGAGCTCAGCCTTGCCGCCGCAATGAAAGACCTGGATTCCTGAACTTCTTCGCCTCTACTTCAGGTCAATATTTACTCCTCTACCCAGCGTATTATTGAGGGGGAAAGGGCCTGCAGCGAGCCCTGATTAAGTAGTATAAAAATCAAGCATCGCTTACAATTTGTCCTCTAGATTCATAGGGCGTGATCGCCCCTCATCATATCGCTTTGTTTAGGATCGGGAGAGACTCATGACAAATGAAGGCGATTACGAAGCCATTGAAGAAATGGTACTGCCAAGCTCTTGTGATGATGATTCCACTGGGCGATCGACGTTGCTTATCTATGAATAGCCCATGATAAGTGCGGAAAAAGCCTTACAAAGATTGAAAGAAGGTAATCTTCGTTTCCGGTCACATGATCACGCTGACGTGGATGTTGACTCTATTAGTCGATACCAGTTAGTTCAAGCACAATCACCTTTTGCCATCATTCTCGGCTGCTCTGATTCAAGAGTCCCTGCGGAGCTGGTTTTTGGCCAGGGCCTGGGTGATCTTTTTGTTATTCGGGTGGCCGGAAATATCGTTGCACCATCCCAAATTGGCAGTATTGAATTTGCCGCTGAAAAATTTGGCACACACTTGGTTGTGGTGCTCGGACACTCGATGTGCGGCGCGGTCGAGGCTACGCTGGAACAACTTCAGCAAGATATGGACAACCGTTCGCCGAATTTGCATGCGATTGTGGACAGAATTCGCCCTGCCGTGGAGTCTCTGGTGGAATTCCATAACGAGCTCGATTCAGAAGACAATACATGCGGGATTGCGCCGAAACTCCTGAATCAGGCTGTGCGCTGCAACATAAAGGCATCAGTGAACAAGCTCCAACAGGGCTCGGAAATTCTCGAAGCCTTGATCAAACAGAATAAGTTACTGATCGTGGGTGCAGAGTATTTTCTTGAAACAGGCGAAGTCGAATTCTTCGATCGCTGATGTGGAATCGAATCAAGCGCTGCTGCGTAGCCGAGTTGCGCCAACCCGAATCTACTACTGCTGCTCTTTCTCAATTATTTAGAGATTGAAGCTGTCACCAGCAACCGTTGGCCCTGGCTCATTTCCAGATTCAGGGCAATTACCCTAAACATCACTGGAATATTGTCTACAACAGCCGAGGCGAAGGATGCCTAGTTAGTTCTCGACGAACGTAACAATCGATCGACGCCAGCATTGTAGAGCGCAAGGTCCACAGCAGTTCGAATCGATTGTGCATCGTCGAGATGCATAACCTGGTCCAGTAAGTCCTGAGCCGCCTCCAGGCTGATGCTCCGAATTACCGATTTTACTTTCAAGAGCGCGCCAGCGTTCATCGACAATACATCGAAACCCATCGCTACCAACAACACCGCGGCACCGGGGTCTCCTGCCATCTCTCCGCAAATGCTCACTGGTATGCCTTCGGCACTGGCCTCGAGAACGACCTGCTGCAGGGCGCTGAGGACAGCCGGATGAAACGCCGTATAAAGATCGGCGACCCTGGGATTGTTACGGTCAACAGCCAGTATGTACTGGGTCAGGTCATTGCTGCCGACGGAGACAAAATCCACCAGCTTTGCCAGGGCTCGGGTTTGATAGACTGCCGCCGGCAATTCGATCATGACACCTATAGGTGGAAATTTGACATCCAGTCCTTCCTGCAGTAATTCGCGGTGGGATTTCTTTATCAATTGTAGCGCCGCAGTAACCTCGCCGACATTGCTCACCATAGGCAACATGATTTGCAAGTTTTCCAGACCGATACTGGCCCGCAGCATCGCGCGTATTTGGGCGGTGAAAATCTCCGGATGATCGAGAGTCACACGAATCCCACGCCAACCCAGGAAAGGGTTTTCCTCTTCGATAGGGAAATAGGACAGGGACTTGTCTCCCCCGATATCGAGGGTTCTCATGGTAACGAGCATTGGCGCAAAGGCTTCCAGCTGGTCACGATAAATTTTGCATTGCTCCAATTCGCTGGGAAATCGTTCACTGAGCAGGAAGGGTATTTCTGTTCTAAACAGGCCGATCCCCTCCGCTCCCTGATCGAGAGAATGCATGACATCTGCCATCAGCCCCGTGTTCACCCAGAGGTGAACTCGATGCCGGTCGGTGGTCTCACACGGCAGACCCTTGAGCCCTTCCAGCCCTTCGGTTAATTGATCTTGCTCCTTTATAGTCTCCCGAAATCGAGTTCGTAGCTCATCGGACGGATTGGCGATTACCTCGCCCTGATAGCCATCGACGATAATTTCCCTGCCATCTAATTTGTTATAGGGAAGATCGACTGCCCCCATGACGGTTGGAATACCCATGGTCCGAGCGAGAATGGCTACATGTGAGTTGCCCGATCCTTTAATTGAGATCAGGCCTTTCAGTTTGTCCTTCGGCACTTCGACCAACATCGCCGGCGTTAACTCATCGCTGACCAGAATAGTATTATCATGGTATTCAGTTTCCACCTGCTCCTTGTCCTGCAGATAGAACAATACGCGACTGCACAGGTCCTTAATATCGATAGCACGTTCGCTCAAGTAAGGATCATTCATTTCTTCAAAATTTCGGACATGTTCATTCGCCACGTAGGCGAGCGCGCCCTGCGCCCAAACGCCCATCTTGATTCTTTCGACGACTTCATTGCCCAGCGCCTTATCATCCAGCATTCGTAAATAGACATCGAACAACTGCAGCTCCTCTTCAGCCACATGGCCGGCAAGTTTGTCATGGAGAACCCGCATGTCTTCTCTAACGCTGTTTAGACAGCTGTTAAAAAACTCGATTTCCTTGTCGATATTCTTGGCTTGACGATTTGGAATCTGGCTGAGATCGGCGGGGGGAAACACCACCACCACCTGGCCAATCGCTACTCCTGAAGAACCAGAGACACCCCGAAACACGGTGTCAGATGTCTTGTGGCCGGAGGGACTGATGCCTTCTATAGCCCCGGTGGCTTCGGCATGGGCAATGACCCCGGCTAGCTGAGCCGAGAGTGTTATAAGAAAAGCCTCTTCGGCTTCGTCGAAACGGCGACGCTCTTCGTGTTGAACGATCAGCACACCGAGGACCGCGCGGTGATGGATGATGGGCACACCCAGGAAGGAGTGAAATACTTCTTCGCCGGTTTCCTTTAGGTAGTGGTAGCTGGGATGTAGCGGAGCGTCTTCCAGATTAATGGGTTCGGCATGCTTTGCAACCAGGCCCACCAGGCCTTCGCCGACGGCGAGGCTGACATGCCCCACTGCCTTTGCATTTAGACCCTGCGATGCCATCAAGACATGACTATTGATATCCGCATCAAACAGAAAAACCGAGCAAACCTGTGTGTCCAATGCTTCGCGCACCCGACTCACAATGATATTCAGTGCCGACTGCAGATCTTTTGCCGAATTGACTTTTTGAACGATGCTCCGCAGTTGGTCCAGCATACTTACTCCCGGTTGTTCCCATCGAATCGAAGACCGCACCGGCAATTACTCTCAGTTGTTGAGAGTCACCTGACGGCACATCTTCGCTTGCTCTTCGGGATTGTCCTGTTGTTATTATTGTTGTCTGATGTAGCTGTTGAGAGGGCTTAACAGTTCCTGCAACGCCTTTCGATAAACATCTCTTTTAAATTCAATTACCTGATGAATGGGGTACCAGTAATTTACCCAACGCCAATCATCAAATTCAGGATTTGTGGTTTTACTCAACTCCACCTTGTCGTCATCGCTTTCGAGGCTTAATAGAAACCATTTCTGTTTCTGGCCGATGCAAAGCGGATCGGTATTATGCCGAATAAAATTTTCTGGCAGACGGTAATGTAACCATTCATCGGTCTGGTGCAGGATTTTCACGTCCCTTGCACTCAATCCAACCTCTTCATCGAGCTCCCGGAATAACGCATCTTCCGGAGATTCGCTGGCTTTGATTCCACCCTGTGGAAACTGCCACGCGCCCTGACCAATCCGTTTGGCCCACAGCAAATGTCCCAAACTATTGCAAATCACAATCGCAACATTTGAGCGGAAGCCCCTGGAATCGATCACTGTTCCCCAACCTTAGACAAAACCAAAGGCTCATTGTTTCACAGTCCTGTGTGGCTGATCAATGCCAAGATGAGAGCCCCTTTTAATATTTATTCTATTTATCAATGGTTTAGGTGATTTATGAATGGATTATGGAGCAGGTGAATGGCCGCAATTAGGGTGCTGCAACCCAATGACAGCGGGTATAATGACCACTTTCGAGCCGGTTTTTACATACAGGAAGTTCGGATGTCGAGGCGATTGGCACTATTCGATTTAGACAACACCCTGCTAGATGGGGATAGCGATCACGCTTGGGGAGAATTTCTCATCTCCAGGAATCTCGTCGATGCAGACGCTCACCGGGCAGAAAATGATAGCTACTATCGACAATACCGGGAAGGGAAGCTGGACATTCACGGCTACGTAAAATTCACCCTGACCCCTATTCTGCAACTGTCGGCTGACGAGAGAGAGGCGCTTCACGCTGTGTTCATGCGTGAAACGGTGGCCCCCATGGTACTTGATAAAGCGCTTGCCCTGGTGAAACAGCACCAGGATGCCGGTGACTGCTGTCTGATAATCACCGCCACCAATGCGTTCATCACCACACCGATCGCAGCTATCTTCGGAGTTGATCAGATCATAGCGACCGAACTCGAAATTGAAGATGATTGCCTTACCGGAAATATTGCCGGCACACCCTGTTATCGAGCGGGAAAGGTTGCAAAGCTGGAACAGTGGTTGCTGGCGCATCAGCAGCCCCAGGGTCAGCTTTCACTATCCAACAGTATCTTCTACACCGATTCTGTTAATGATCTGCAATTACTGAACCGGGTAAAGGTCCCAGTGGCGGTGGATCCAGACGAACAGCTGCGATCCGCCGCGGTCGAAAGGCACTGGGACATAATCAGTTTACGGGGATAGTCATCACAGCAATGCTTAGTGCAACCCATAATTGTTGGCCAGGGTTTAGTCGATACTTGTGCGTCATGGCGTGCTGTCTCGCCCTGACCGGCTGCGGCGAGAGCGAAGAACCCGGAACCCCACTCGAAGAAGAGACAGTGATAATCGCCCTGATGCCGTCCATCGATGCAAATCCGCAACTGGCGATGCGATTACGTGAACTTGTCGATGTCTATCTGCTACAAATTGAAATCGATTTCGATGAAGTCGATTCCAACTTAATGGGCCTGGGGCTGCTGATAGATGATTTTCTCGCAGCCCCCAATACCGAGACCATGACTGCCGTACGCATTGCCTGGCTGAATGCCCATAGCACCTATGAACTTACTGCCCTGCATCGTTACTTCGCGGGATTAGCGCTGCCGGAACCGGAAAGTCTCGCCTTATTTCAGATTCAGTATCGACTCAATCACTGGCCTATCCTTCCCGGCTATATCGACTATGTGGAGGGTTATCCGGTCAGCGGCATCGTCCATGACATCACCGTGACCATAGACGGCCCAGGCTTGCAGGAACAACATGGGACTTTCGACCTGGCAGAGGCTGCACTTGGATTTCATGTGCTTGAATTTCTGTTGTGGGGGGAAAACAAGGAGATGGGTCGACTTCGACCTCCATCCGACTACGATTCAAGTTCCGTGCTGTCTGCCTTGCAACAAGAAAGCGGCCTCACGACTTCCCAACTCAGCAATAACAGGCGCCGGGAATATTTACGCATCGGCAGCCAAGCACTCGTCGATGATTTCCGTTCCCTGCAACGACTGTGGGCGAACGGCAGCGTATCATTTCGGGAAAGAGTGGATTCACTGCAAAGTAATGAAATACTGTCCCTGTTGGTGGAGGCGAGTACCACCATGCTAACGGAAGAGATGCTGGTCTCCTCACTCTACCCGCTCTTAAATGGTGACTACTCTGACAGTATCCAGTCTCCCTATAGCCATTCAACCCAGAATGCGATCTCTGCCCAACTATTCGGTGTCGAACGACTGTTGCTGGAGACCAGAACCAGTGCCGGTGCAACCCTGGATTCGATACTGGTGAAGCTTTCGGCAGACTTCGAAGAGCTGTTCTATCAAAATTTTGATGCCAGCAAAGAATGCCTGGTGCTGTTGTACAGCACTTTGGTACCACCGCAGGATCCTGCCGCCGCCTTACAATCGGAATTCGAGATCGTGGAGTGCATCAATCTACTGAGCAATATGATCGATCATCTGGAACAGACCAAATTCGGCCTGACGCGAGAGATGTGAATCAAGCCGATTGAATTTCGACTATCAAATCATCTGCCAAATGTTCCAACTCAAGCTGCAATTTTTGCAACTCGAGGTCTGCCGGTACCTGCAGCAAGGCTTCTGCTTTAAAAAGAGTCTCTCCGGACATGGGCGCAGACACACATCGAGTACTCAGTTTCTCGACATTGACCGACAAGCCAGCGAGGGCGCGAGAAATCTCCTGAATAATACCAGGACGATCGTTGGCCACGAGATTCAAGGTCACGGTCAAGAAGGATTCAGCGGCCCCACCGGCAGCGGCTCTTTCAATAAGCAATTTTAGATCCGGGGACAAACCCTGAAGTGCTGCAATTAGCTTGTCGGCTTCGGCGTCGGCGACACTGACTCTCAGGATGCCGGCGAATTTGCCCGCCAAGTGCGACATGCTACTCTCCAGCCAGTTGCCGGAATTGTTGGCTATGGCCTGGGACAGGGCTTCAACCAGGCCAGGTTTGTCGTCGCCAATAACGGTTAACACAAGATTTGTCGTCATAGTATTTCCCCTAGGAGCCGCTGATTAAAGTTTCATTATCTCTGGCATTCCGAGATATCGAATACTTAAGGCAGGTCTGAACAATGCAGTGATGCCCTAATCAGAGGCTCCCCCAAAAAGCCCTATCTGGGTGCTCATAATTTCATGCAGCGACGACGCCTTAAATACGAGAATAGCGTCTGCGATTGGCCCGAGTTGTTTCTCAATATAAAAATCGTAGTCAATTGCAGATTCGCGAAAATGCCGTGGTTCTGGTCCATTGACCGTCATCACATACTCTATCCAGCCACCCGATTCGTACATGCTGGGAAGATTTCGCTGCCTGCGGATGGATTCCGCTTTTCTCGCGGCCTGTACATGGGGTGGTACATTTTTTACATAGTCGCTCAACTTGCGCCGGAGTCTCTTCCTCAACACCAGCTCGGCCTCGAACTTGCCGTCCAGTAATGCGTTTACTGTTTGTTTAACGTAGTCCTCGAAGGGTTTATCGAGGAATATTCTCTCGTACAAAATTTTCTGGAACTGTCTGGCCAATGGTGACCAATCACTTCTCACCGACTCCAGTCCTTTGAACATTATGTGAAAATCATTCTCATCCCCGCTACCGCGAATAAGGCCTGCGTAGCGTTTCTTGGTGCCCACATCGGAGCCCCTCACAGTTGGCATCAGAAATTTGCTGAAATGGGTTTCTAATTGTATCTCCAGATAACTATCGATATCATACTCTTTCTGCAACTTATCTCTCCACCATCGATTGAGTTGCGCAGCCAGGGTGGAGCCGATTACGGCTACATCATCGGCCGCAATAGCGCCCAGCAGAACGAACACAGAATCCGTATCGCCGTAAATTACCTTGTAGCCCCTGGCCTCGATAAACTTTTTGCTTTCAATGATTATTTCATGTCCTCTCCTGGTGATTGAACTTACCAGTCTCGAATCAAAAAACCGGCAGCCCAGAGTCCCCAACACACCATAAAATGAATTCATAATGATCTTGATGGCCTGGGAAAGTGCTGCGTTATTCTTCGCCTTCGCCTGGTCCCGCGCTGCCCACAGTTTCTCGATGAGATCAGGAAGAATGTAGTCGCTACGGGAAAAACACCCGCCGTCATAGCCCCGAATCGGATTGGCCTCTCGCAGGCCCACTACCAAGGCGAGTGGATCGACATGAAACGTACGAATAATACTCGGATACAGACTCTTGAAATCCAGCACGATGACATGTTCGTGAATTCCCGGTACCGAATCCATAACGTAACCACCGGGGCTGGTATTGACCGCATCCAATCGATCCAGCGAAGGTGCAACAAAACCCTTGCGATGGAGCTGTGGCAGATAGAGAAAATCGAAGGCTGCGACCGACCCGCCGTACCGATCCAGTTCGAGGCCGGTCAACAATGCTCTCTCGATGGCAAATGCCAGTAAGTTCTCTTTATCGAAGATGTCCCACACCAGCCGACAGTCTTCGAGGTTGTAGCGGGCCAGGGCCGGTTTATCCTCATTAAAAAGCTGTGTTATCTCCGCACCCCTCTGATCCACATCTTCAACCAACTTGCCGCGATGGAGTAACTGTCTGGACACATGCTCGAGAGAAAAGTTCTCGAATTGGTACGTGGCCGTGCGCATCAGCTCGATGCCATCCAGGATGACTCGGCCCGGCACCAGGGCGTAGTAGCGATCGTTCCCTTCCCTGGCTTTTCGCCAAATTACCGCTTCGCTATTGCGACCCAGGCTGAACACAATATTCCTGCGCTCGCAAAAGTTTTGCAGACAACGAAGATCGAAGTTCACCACGTTCCAACCTATGATGACATCAGGATCCAGTTGACGAATCTTTTGCAGAAATGCGCGCAGTAAATCCGCTTCGCTGGCGTAGAAAATTAGATCCAACTCAGCCTGGGGCTCCGAGTCCGTGGGTCCCGAAGTTTCAGGCCTTAGCATCAGTACGCTGGACTCATCTGACGAGTACACAGCAATCGAGTAGAGTTCACTGGCTGTGTAGTCTGTCTCGATATCTATCGAGACGGTTCTGAGTTGCGGGCGATAATCAATTGCGGCGAGCCGGCCTCCTTCCACATCCCGAAACCCGTCCACCGCCGAGGAGGCGCCAGATATCCGAACTCCACCAGTAATGAAGCGCTCCATTAGAAAGCGATCGGTAGGCTTGAGGTCGGACTCGACTATGGCAATACCAGAGTTTCCGAGTCTCTCTCGACAGTCAAATAGCTGGCGCTGGCTCTTGAAGTACAGCGCAGACATGTCTTCATGTTCGAAGTTTTTTAGCTGGGTAGCGCCGATGCGCCAATTGCCCTGATTAGCCTGCCCGGAAAGAAGATCTCGTACTTGTTGTTGCTGCCGCCTGGGAAAAAAGCAGATCGCCTCCTGACCGGTGAGTCGGAAGCGAAACGGCCCCCGCTCCGATGCCAACCAGAAAATCAGTTCCAGTCCGTGGTCCGATTCAATCCACTGGCGAGTGAGGATAAAACCGCTGGTCAATTCTTCTTCGTCGATGTCCGTGCTAATGAACCCCCGGGTAGCAATCTAGGGCAGGACGAGTTGTTTACAACGAGATTGCGCAGTGCAGTTTTAAATTCGTATAGTTCTTTCGAACTGAACGAAATCTTCCCAAAAGCTGACCTTCTCCGGCATCTGTTCCGGCGTCAGTTGGACATTGCCGTTGATGTCGGTCACCCGGGATATCAGGGTATGTTCTCCCGGCGTGGCGTTAGTCCACTCGTAGTTAAACAATTTCCAGGAATACTTGGTTGAGCGCGGATTAATCTCTGCGCGTTCCCAGGGTCCATCGTCCACCTTCACCTCAATACTGCGAAGCGGCGTGCCGTCGTTCAATACAAATCCCTGAATGCGGTAGCGGCCAGCCATTTCGGTTACCCGAATAATCGACGATTTCAAGTTCATCATGGTGACGGAATTTTCTACCCACCTCTCCTCACCACCCACAATTTCTTTCTTCAAGGTCACGTAATCCCGACCCATGAAGCGTCCCATGTAACGAGTATTTTGAACATGAATCTGGGTCAACCATTTCACGTTGGCAACCCCATACCAACCGGGTACCAGCAACCTGACGGGTTTACCATGGTAATGTGGCAGGGCTTCGCCATTCATTTCAAACGCCAGCATATTTTCGGGGCGCATGGCATCTTCTACGGAAAGACTGCGAGCAAAGGCTTTTTCAACTTCACGACCGCGAATTTCTTCCATCGCGGTGTCGGCACCAAAGAAAACGATTTCCTTTGCGCCGGCCTGAATACCGGCCTGTTCCAGAATATTTGCCAGGGAAACTCCGCGCCACCGCGCATTGCCGATGAGCCCCTGAAACAGGCGCCGACCATTGCCACCACACTCGAAGCCAACCTGCTGTTCACTGACATCTCCGCCCATCAGGTCTTGCAGTGAGAATTCCAGTGCATTGTCCACCAGGCCGGTGACCTTGAGGCGCCAGGAATCATTATCGATTTCCGGTTGGCCATAATGCTGTACCAGATAGAAATCATCATTGTCGGTGAAATAGGAAGTGATCTCCCGGGTATCGAGATAATGGGTGGCCCCGGGCCGAACCGGCCCGACTTGAAAAGTGTCGGGCACATCTGTGAACGGAACCAGTCTCTCACCCTGGGCCAGCACAGGCAGCACCAGACTGGGAACGGTAGCGGCACTCGCGGCAAGCAGGCCGGTGCCGAGTGCGCCCTTGAGAACTTCTCTTCGACTTTTATCTTCAAGATCCATGATTATCTCTCTTTTGTTTGGTATTTTTACTGTGCGTCGATGCGCTCCTGCGTCATTGCCCTTTGCTGGCATACGCAGGCGAAGCCCGTAGCGGGCCTGTACCTGTGCCAAACCATAACACAACATCGAATCGAACAAGGAGTAAGCAGGCAAAATCAAGGCGACAATTAGAAGGCATGCGCGATGGCTGCCTGACTGGAGCGACTGGAATTGAAAGATAGCGACCACAACTCAAGCAAATCTTAAGATAAGTCAGCAAATTTGGCTGGCTTCGGGGTCCAATAAAAATCTGACCGTCGCGGATCAAGCTCAGCGCGCCTGGCAGCTCCTGACAGATTTCCAGAACTGGCAGAAATGGCAGCCCAATATTCTCAGTGCGTCTCGTACCGACGGCGGCGGCCCAGGGCGTGGCAGCACCGTGCTGGTCGTTTCCGGCAATTCCAGGAATCCCTCAAACAAGACCTGGAAAATTTCCTACTGGGAGCCTCCGCAGCGGATCGATTTTATCGTGCAATCGCCGAAGATGCGGCTAGCCTATAGTCTTCGCCTCGAGCCCGAGACCGCCGTAGCGACGCTGGCACTACTGCTGGAGTTGGAGATTGAACTCAAGGGCATTCGAAAACTGCTGAAGCCGGTTTACCTATGGTGCTACCGACGCAAATCGGCGCAACTACTAAGTGCCTTCGCCCAGTACTGGTCCGGGAGCAAAGGCTAAGCTGTCACTACAGCATTTCGGGATTGCTGCCGAAAATATCTTGTAGCCAACGATTTTTGCCCATGGTCCAATCGCGAACACCGGCAAACGCGACAAATGGCTGTTTTTTAAGTACATTCCATGTGATGCATTTAGGAAACCCGAGAAAAAGTACGGCGAAGTTGATCATGTTGATCGATACCCTCACACCGTTGCTTTGAACCGGAAGAGACCGGACATAGTAAAATAGAACAAGTTGCGATGAATTCTAACGTCACTCAAAGTAAGATTGAGGCTATCGAACAGAAGCGGTCGATCCATATATCGATAGATAAGCTATCCCGGGGCATAGACAACTATCACATCGATATTAAGCTCAGCAAATAATTTTCCTCCGATATAAAAAAACTGGTAACACTGCTGGTATCACAGATTGCTGTTCCCAAGCCCAAGCACTGGGATAATTCCCGAGGCTTCGAAAAAATTCGTGAACGATATCTTGACCTGATGACGGTGTTGATTCACCGCGTCAAGACAGATCTCAGCGCCGATGAAATTTCATTTTTACAATTTGCTCCCATAAAACACATCCTCAAAACTTCCAGATTCCGGCTCGACGATGAGATCAAGAGTGTCACTTCCCGACTTACCGAACATCGTAACCGGGGTTCCTCAGAAGCCCTCGCAACCGATCAGCGCCTGTTCTGGCTGAAGAAAAATTACGATTCGATTCTTTACCAGGTGAATCGACAAATTTTCAGCCAATTGCAGCGGGTCGAGGATAGGCAACTGAGTTCTATTCGCGATCAGTTCCTTGGTGAAGAATATGATTTTTGTGTTGAGGCGATAATTAATCCCCTGCTTTATACATCGCAGTTGAGCGCGCTGCCGCTACTTCTCAACGAGTACAGCGCCTGGAGCTGGAATAGTGAAGATTCCGGGTTCATAGATTTGAACAGCCAGGTAGAAGCGCCCTTTAATCGGCGTCTTAAACAGATTGAGACGAAATCAATCAAGGAGGATCAGAAAGCCGAGGCTGTGGAAATACACGATGATCTCGGCGGTCTTTTTTAAGTTCAACGCTTCCTTGGGCCGGCGGAAGATACCAGAGCCCAGTTATTTGAAGACTTCTACTGGTTCGATCAACCATCCAACATTGCCTTGCTTTTTGTCATAGAGAAGCTGACGCTGGATTTGTCGGAAAATCGAAATGCATTGGGATTCAGAAACTGGTGGCGTAGTCGCAGTGAAATAAAGAAACTCAAAAGGACACTAGCCGCTTTCTCCAAATTATTGCGTTCGAGAAAGGTACTGGCGCAATTACTCTCGTCTCACTACATGCGCAGATCGCTTAATCCCCTGATCATGGAACTTGTCGATCTTAAGATTGTCTGCCAGTTCCTCAGTGGCCACATCACAAGTGGTAAACTTCAGGACAGTATTACCGGTGGCGGCAAGCTAAACAGTGAGCAGATTAAGTCTCTGGAGTCACTCAAAAACAATATCAGCGATAAGGTTCACAAGGCTGACATGAGCGATTCGATGAAGTTGCTCAGCGACTTCAGTCGTTATCGACAGAACCTGAAATATTTCAGATTTGCCCATCGCGCGTTCAATCGATTTGTGCTACTCACGGATGAAGATGAAATTAAGCTTTCGAAATCGGCAGATACGCTTTACTTGTTGCCCACAAGTTCTGAGATAGAAGAGGATGACGAGCGCATCTGCCACCACGCGATCCTAAAAGCCGACGTCCGTGGTTCAACCACCGTCACCGACGAGTTACAGGCCAAGGGTTTAAATCCTGCATCTTATTTCAGTACGCGGTTCTTCAAACCAATCAATAAAATTCTTGAGACCTACGGCGCCAATAAGGTATTCATCGAAGGAGATGCGATTATTCTCAGTTTTCTTGAATATGAGCATACGCCGCAGCAATGGTTTTCTGTCGCCAGATCCTGTGGCTATGCCAGAGACATGCTGAAGATTACTGGATCCAATAATCGGTACTCGCAGCAGATGGGCTTGCCTCTGCTCGAACTTGGAGTTGGCATCTGCTATTCCAACGAGGCCCCACGTTACCTGTATGACGAAGAAAAACCAATTATGATTTCTGGCGCAATTGGTCTTGCTGACCGGATGTCTTCCTGCTCATGGAATCTTCGAGCGGCGATCAAGAAAAGTCTCTTTAATATCGACGTGTTGCGTATCGCCGAAGGCGAGACCAGCAAGGGCGAGAAGGGCCAGCACTATGTTCGATATAACGTCAATGGAATCCTCATCGATGACGTCGCCTTCAGTAAGCTGCGGAGCGAGATTCCACTTAAAAGCTTTCGCATGAAAATTAATGGGAAAGAATATTTGTTCCATGTTGGACAGTATCCCGACATCGATGGGCGCAAGAAAGATCTGGTCATCCGGGAAGGCAAAGTAGGCATCTGGCGCGACTCGCAGATGCTGGATGACCCAGACAGTGACGAGACTTACTTCGAAGTCGTAGTGAACCGGAAGGTCATTCCTCTGGTGCTGGATGCGGCGACAAGTTCACAAACTGCTAGCGCCTAACAGGCGCTCGAAAAACCATCTGCTACCGGTGACGACCGCCCGGGCCGTGAACATGACCATGGGCAATTTCTTCTGCAGTCCCGTCCCTCACCCCAACTACCTCAACCTCATAATGCAGTGTTTTCCCAGCATAGGGATGATTGAAATCTACGTCCACATTAAATTTACCCACCTTGACAATGAGAACTCGTTGCGTCCCTGCCTTCGTTTGCACTGCGGCAATCATTCCCGGTAACAGACGCTTCTTGCCCTTGGGCAAGTGCAGATGCTTGATCGGAACTCGCCGCACTGCATCTGCTTGACGCCTGCCATAGGCGTCATCGGCCTGCAATACAATATCGATTGCATCACCTTCGATCTTACCTTCCAATGCTCTTTCCAGACCAACAATTACGTTGTGAAAGCCATGCAGGTAGTACAAGGGCTCCCCGCCGAAAGACTCCTCCATGGGCTTGCCACGATTGCCGTCTGCATCGACATCACTGAGCCGGTAATGAAAACTGACCACCTTGTTGGTGGTAATTGAGCTGGCGACAATTGGCTCCGGTGGGTTCAATCTGGCCGCGGTTGATTGCCCGTCAGCAGCGGCCTCGGAATCCGCCTCATCTTTATCAGACATCAATGCCTCCTTCAGTGCCGCCAATGTTAGGGCACCTCTGAATAATACAGTAATGTCTCAGCGAGTCCTGAAGCATTTAGTTGCAAGGCACACTTCGCCGGCAAAGCTTCCGCTCCCTGCTCACGCCCCTCACCTACATCCATGTAGGCGACGGCTGTAGCCCTTGGCAAGAAGTGTAACGCCGCAAATGAATGCTTCAGGGCTCGCCCTTCGGGGCTTTCAGGCGGGTCTGCACTCGGCGTTAGGGCTGCTTGAAAGGTGATCTACAATCCTGTGCAACCCTGCCTTGATTGCAGACCCGCCTGAAAGCCTGAGCATCACTGTATGATTCAGAGGTGCCCTAACAGATGCCCCGCTCAAGGAAGCAATCTATTGCCGAGAGGGATTGATTTTTGTCGCTCCGAAGACACTGTTTAAATTGTATCCCATGCCATCGCTCCCGCGGCGGACGGTCCGACACATCTCCAATTCGAAACGAGGGCCCGGTTTCGAAATTGAATAGAGGACACAGCGGGGGTCCTTGCCCACGGTTCTTGACCCGGCAACGGGTTTCTGTTTTGAAATTTTGAAAACCTATTGACTATTTTTTACAAAAACCCACTAATTTCAAGTAATTATTACCATGTCGAATTTGCTGTGTTAGCTTAATTTTAACCACACTTCATGCAAAAGGCACGGCCTGAACATGATTTAGCAATTTTGATTACAGAAGGTGGGAAGTGGGTGCAGGAGGCTGACCTCGGCAAGCATTTCCCTGGAACCTATTATGAACCAAGCTCAATTCTCAAAATTTTCTCCAATTGCAGTCGCTGTAAAGAGGAATATCCGGCAGCTACGATTGAATGCCGGTTACTCCATGAACGAAGGTGCCCGCTTACTGGGTATTTCACGAAAACAGCTGGAAGACATAGAAACTATTCGTAACTATGGTTGCCATCTCGATCTGGAGTTACTCGCGAAAATGAAGGTTATCTATAAGACATCGATGGACGAAATGACTGGAGACCTACCGGAAGACTACTATTCGGACTACTACACACGGCCTCGTAAACGCTTGGGTTCCACGCCCCGTCGTCTGAGCTAGAGACCAACATTTCCCGGGGCCAATGGTCCCGGACATTGGCAAATCCGCATTGCGGTAGTTACCGATGTTGTCACTACGGAATTCTGACAGGAGGATTCATAGACCAGTCCGCAGTCCGCCCATTGGCCGGAAGTCGTGGTTTCGTGTATAATGCCGGCCTCTTGGCGGATTGAGAAAGTAGTGTTATGGCGAACAGATCGAAGAAAATGGCGGCGGTTAGTAATCGCGAGAACCTGGCAAAACATGTCGACGCCTTCCTTAAGGCCGGAGGCAAGGTTCAGCAAATCCCATCCGGTGTGAGTGGTCAGACCTCCACCAGCGGACCACGTCAAATTGTCTTGAGCCATAAAACCACCTAATCAACCCGGAATGAATACAAGGCGCATTCAGAGATAGAATCTCTCTCTGTTTTGTATGGGCTATTGGACAGGCACGAAACCCGAATTTTCAAGCGTACTGGTGTAATATCCGGGCTACAGTTGTTTTACCTGAAAGCCTTTGCGAGAGAGCAAATCCAGCAGGCCCTGGTCTCCCACCAGATGGGCTGCCCCCACCAGCACGAATTCGGTATCGGCATCCCGTAACATTGACTCAATCTGGGGAACCCAGTTCAGGTTGCGCTGTAACAGCAGGGAGTCGTAGAGTTCCGGCGCCTCTTCCTGCATATCGGCAATAAACATCTCAGCCAGTTTGTCGTTGTCACCCTCGCGCCAGGCCCTGATCATTTCTTCCATGACCGCTTCTGTTTCCTCCAGATCGCGCAAAGACAACAGGATGAACTCACTCTCATTGCCTTCACCCATTGCCGCCAGGAAGCCAATTTGCTGCTCGATGGTTTCCAATTGGCCCAGTGTCTTCGCATCCCCTATGGCTTTCGTATTGAAATAATTATCCACACCCTGTGGTGTGAAACCCATTTTCTGAAATTCCAATAGCTGTAGGGTGCTAACGACCATGCCCGGTTTGAATTTTTCCAGCATCATTAACGGCAATCCAAGCTTGTCTGCGTACGCAGACAATGCTGTGTATGCCTCGGTATTGAGCACTGTTTTCAATGTGCGGTCGCCGTCATAGCTTAACTGCTGCAGCATCTGTGCCTGCACCGAAAAATCGGTCATGGCGCTAATATCAGTCTCGAAATAAATTTCAGAGGATGCCTGGTAAGCCTGCTCATATTCCTCCGGCAAGGGGTAATCCGTGGGTCGAAGCAGGTGTACGGTGCCGCCGAGATAAACCGTATTGTTACCCGATGTGATTACCCACACCGAGGTATCGGCCCAAGCCCCATTGAATAAGCCGAGACCCATCGCCAGTAACAGTGCCAGGTCTTTTGGAGCCTGCCTGAGTGCGGCGCACCACGCATGGTTGCGAATTTCAGTTATTTTCATTGCTGTCCCCGTGGGCCAATTTACACAGTTCCGCGATAAAGGTAGCATGCCATTAGTTGTTGTAAAAGCGGCTATAGGAGCAGGGACTACCGCCGTGTCTAAAATTTTATTCAAACTTCGTGATGTGCCGGACGATGAAGCCCAAGAAGTGCGGGAGCTACTCGAGCGGAACGAGATCGAATATTACGAGACCCTGGGTGGTAATTGGGGTATCTCGTTACCGGCGCTGTGGCTAAAAAAGGACGCGCAACAGAACCAGGCTCAAGAATTGTTGGATGCATACCAGCGGGACAGGGCAGGGCGAGCCCGGGAGGAATACGAGAGATTTCGACTAAGCCGGGAGCCGAGTGCACGCAGGACCAATTTTGCCGAGAGCCCTATTCGTTTCGTCGCCCACATGGGGTTAATTGTACTGGTTTTATTCCTGTCTTTACGCTTCTTCCTATCGTTCCAGTGAGTAAAAAGTAAGTACTCACTTTCTCCTTATAGGCCAGAATTTCTGACTTTACCGCAATCCTGTGTTGTTGCTAGCCTTTAATGTGACTAAAACACGACCTCGATTTCTTCCGCTTCCTTGGGCTGTTCGCCATGAGCCAGAATCACAGAAACTTCGTCATCATCATCCGGCGTCCAGATGTCTTCGCAACTATCGAGAAACCGCAAGGCAATTTCGCGCTGCCGAACTCTCACCACCTGAACCGGTAGTGAAGGCATCGAATCGTCCCAACCTTCGCCGTGTAAACGCACATCGAGTTCCATCATCACGAAAAATTTCATGTCTTCGTCCAGCTTCAAGGCGACGCCGCTTATAGACATATCCTGCACCACTCCTGTCACCAGCCCCAACAAGGGGTGCTTGAGACTGGCCCAGAAATCAACTTCTACCCGTCTATGTCCTCTTTTATTGATCATATTGCTGTCTTGCCTCACTAGTGTGTAGCCCAGTATAGGCATGTAAATTTCCAAATTCTGTGACAGGCCACACATGTGGGGATGTATCCCACAAATATTGAGAAATTTGTGGTCAAAGCCTGTTGATTTTCGGAATTGCAGGCGCAAGGTAATCGCGAGGACGTAATCTGCGATGACTACTTTACAGTGGGTTGCATGTGGGTTATAAAATCGGCAGCGTTTTGCCGGCGGCTCTAACAGGGGGAGTCACCTGGCGATCATGACTACCCTGGCATTAAAAGGAGGTGATCCCATCAATAGTCAATCTATTAAGGGAGCCTCCAGTTACTCG